>JAHEJT010000040.1 GCA_024638765.1 Verrucomicrobiales bacterium | reverse complement strand
TTGAATATGCGGCTCTGTCCCGCTTCGGCGGAATAGCCCGCGAGAAATTGAACGGCGGCAACACCACCTCTTTCAATCCCTAAGGCTGACGGAGCGAAAATGGTCAGCCATAGAATCTAGAGTGACATGAAACACGGTCATACAAAACCGAATAGACTCGATGTCTGGGGTGACAGCCTGCTCAATAAGTTGTCCGCGCTTTCACGGAAACGCCGCAAGAGATCACCCGGCAAAATTGGACGTCGTCAGCTGAAGAGCGAAGCGAGAGCGGAAGATCGCTCTTGACAGTATAGTATCATTCTGATACTGTCCGGAGGTGCCAAGAAAGGTCCGGGAACTCATCGCCGATCTCGAGAAAGCTGGATTCACCAATCGAGGCGGCAAGGGATCTCATCGGAACTTCCTCCACCCGATAGGGATTCGGATCACGATTTCCGGGAAGCCGGGAGCCGATGCCAAGCCCTACCAAGAGAAAGACATTAAGAAAGCCATCGACCAATCCAAGTCATGAAACCTTCAGATCGCTATCTAAAGATCGTTGAATGGAGCGAGAATGATCAGTGCTATGTTGGGCGCTGCCCCGGATTAATGATGGGCGGCGTTCACGGGAAAGACGAGGAGTCTGTGTACCACGAACTGTGCGAAGCTGTGGAAGAGTGGATCCGAATTCACGGGGAAGACGGCACAGAGCTGCCACCTCCGACCGCGGGAAAGAACTACAGCGGAAAGTTTGTGCTGCGAATTGGCGAGGATCTTCACGAAAAGCTCTCTTTGAAGGCTCTCACCGAAGGAGACAGCCTCAACAACTTCTGCAAGAAATCCCTGGAAAAGGCACTCTAAACAACGTTGGCCCACGTATTCGACTCTACTAAATGAAAAACACAGGAGTATTGGAACCATCATCTTGGCACTTGGGCTCTTTGCTTTCGTATACCTAGGCATCGACCTCACAGGCCGGATCAGAGAGGGGAATGCCGATCACATTCCCTCATATCTTCCAGGAATAGTTGTCGCCCTAGTATTAATTTTCTCTGGTGTTCGATTAATTCGAAAGAATCGAGCGGATACGACTCGCGACTAGGGCACCCAAAGTCTTGCCTTCTAAGTTGGAGCTTCCCTTGTTCAAAGAACATTTTCGGCCTAAACAACGTTAGCAGGAATCAGAATTGACAATGAAAACACATAAAGCCCCTACCCGAATCAGCACAATCTCACCTCTGCGAAAGATTGTGGTCCCATCGCTCGCGTTAATTCTTTTGGCGGGCTGTGATGAGTCACCCCCTAACGAAGTACCCAAGGCTCAGACTGAAGTGGGTGAAGTAGGCGAAAAGACTGAACTGCAGGGCAAGTTGGACGCAGCATTGGCTTACGATGGTCCCGCCCTCGGTCGTCACAATGTGCTGGCCGATTTAGAGCCAGAGAGGCGGCCGATGCCGGTGAGGGAGACGTCGCCCTTAAAGCAATCCAAAGCATGGACCACGCGATCGTGAAAAGCGATGGAGGAACAAACGTCGACAATCTTTGCAATTATTGGAGCAGGACGCTGGCTGCCCAGGGAGAGACCGCTGCAGCCACTCAGATCGCCAAGAAGATCAAGAACGATTTACAGCGAAACAATGCTCTTGCCGCGATCGCGACTGGTAACACCGAAGACAGGTAAACCCAAGGGACGATCCAATTCTCGCGGACCGCGCATGAGCGCAAAAAGAAACATCTGCTAAACAACGTTATGACAAGAATAGTTGCGGTCGCCTTTGCGCTTGCGATCCTCGTAGGATGCGGTCCACAGACGTACGAGATCAGTTTCCGATTCAAGAATGAAACTGATCAGAAAATATATGTCGACGGTCTTGAGGGTTTTGGAGTTTCACCGCGGTGCGGAATCGTGGGAGCAGGATTCGATGCTACCGCATCGGGTTACTCTATAGAGGGGCTTCCCCAACACTGCACTGTATTAAGGTGGTACATGATTAAGGACGGAGACTATGAACCCGGTGATAGACGCCAGAATACCTTAATCGATCTTAGCAATCTCCCAAAGCAACAGTCTGGAAGGCTGCATCTTACCCTGGCGAACAGTGGAGAATGGACTGTGCGGCCTTTGAACCTGACTGAAAGTCATAAACAACGTTCGGTCAGACAACCATAGGAATTAGCAATGATCAAAAAAATACTGCTCACTATGCTTTGGACCATAGTGTTCTTCTTTGGGTCTGCCATAATTCTTGGATTCTTCTCTGGATTATTCTTCTACGGCTCGTCAGCGACCGGTGGAACCCCCCAAGAGAACGAACAACTCATATCCGTTATCGGCACAACATGGGCGGTTGCACCCATGGTGTTTGGCTTGCTCGGGCTGCTACTTGGTATTTTCGGCAAACTTCCCGGAACCAAGATTAGGCACATGCCCAGCGAGATGAGCCGTGGGAGGGCCGGCCGCTGACGCAAAAGGAGCCGGGGAAGAAGAACGCGTATTACAAAGTCCCCGAGCGCTGGGCGGCTTTCGCGGACGAAAAAGGATTCGGTCTCGGGGTGTACGTTCCTAGTGCCGATCAAATCACGACTTACCGGGTTCCCGGACCGGGCGATTCGGCTTGCTCCTATGTCGCACCCCTGACGACCTTTGGGTTCCGGCCGGGTATGGTTTTTGAATATGACGCCTATATCATGATCGGGAGCGTCGAAGGCATCCGGGCGACGTTGTCCGGGCTGAGGGAAAAGACTTCGAAGCGCGGGTAGCTCCAGCTTTGAGGCACTTTGCTCGAATTCCGGGAACGGCTGGCGTGGCGCAGAGACTTCGACTGGAAGTCGAAGCTACTTTCCGGTAACGGTTGGATGACGCGGAGGTCGGAACTCTTGGCGAGTTCCGCTACATCGGAATTATGAGACGGTTTGTTTCGCGGGGATGGAAGCGAAGAATTCGGCGAGGCGGGCGCGGGCGGCGGCGAAGGAGACGTGTTTTAAGGCGCGTGCCTGCGAGCCTCGCACCGCTTCCTCATAGGCGCCGTCGTCGTCGAGAAGCCGGGTGGCCGCGGTTTCCAAGGCGCCGATTTCTTCTGGTGACTCCAGGAAAGTCTCGGGGAAAAGAAGCGGCGCGATGTCGCCGTCGCCTGCCAGATAGACTGAGCGGCTGAGCAGCGCACCACCGAAGACATCGCCGCCGATGAGATCTTTTCCGAATCCCATGACAAAGCGATGCTCGGCCATCAGGATGAGGTATTCGCCATAAGTCAGCGTCCGGTTTGGTTCGGTGAAGAGTTCGTCGGGAATCTCCAGCCCGGCTAGGACATCGGGGAAGTGATGGTAAACCGTGACTTTCAAGTGGTTCTTGGTCGCGAACTGATTGAGGAATTGAATCCGGGCGCCATGGCTTTCCGAGGTGGGATCGAACCCGTCGGCGGACACGAAGATGCCGCGTCCCCGTCCCTCGGGTGTGACCGAGAAGTCCCAGGCCGGAGAATCCACCGGGTAAGGCAGTGGCAAGTAGAGATTGTGACGGGCGAGGTGGAGTTCCTTTAGGAGTTTCGAGGTGCGCGCGTCGACGGAAATGACGCCATTGAGTTCTCCGAGCATGTCGGTGAACTGCTGGAAGGCGGCGCCCTCGCCGAGATCGGCGGCGAGCCGGTCGAGGCGTCCTTCTTTCCAGCAACCGAGGAGGATTTTATCGGGGATTTCGCGGGTGACTTCGCGGATGAGCTCTTTATCTTTGTCGAGCGAACCGCTGAGCAGTATCAGCACCGGGTACTCGCCGGAAGGGAGAGTGTCAATGGTGCGATGGACGCTGCCGCGGGTGCAGCCTGCGAGAGCGTAGACTCCGATGGGCGGGCAACGGTCGGGATCGAGGTTACCCGCACCGTCCGGGAAGTAATGGACCGGCGACTGCATGTTCGGATTGAGGATGCGAAGCGGCGGGCAATCCTCGGACGACGCACGTTCCACGACGGCGGGGACGAGTCCGGTGGCGGGGAGCGGAGCCGGCCCGCGAGCGCTGGCGATGGCCCGGTCCACGGGGTTTTCCGCGGGGGGCTCCTTGCGGTCGAGGGCGGTGCCGAAAGGGGAGGAAGGGACGCTCTTCCTGCTGGTAAGCATTTCCTTGGTGGTATTGAGAAGCTGCACCCCGGCCGCTTGCAATCGCTGGTCCATGGTTTCGATCTGGGTGCTCTTGCGATCGATTTCATTACCGAGCTTGGAATGCTCGCCGCGCTTTTTGTCGAGTTCTTCGCTGAGGCGCTGCACGGCCGCGGTCTTCTCCACGACCAGCCCTGAAAGTTCCTCGCTCTTGGCGGAGAGCTCATGGTGCCTTTTTTCGGTTTCGGAAAGCCTGGCGTCGCTGGCCTCAACTTTTTTGTGAAGTTCGCCGAGCTGCTTCCTGATCTTTTCGAGTTCGCCGTTATTCCCGGCCAGTTTATCCAATTCCTCAATCTTTGATCGTTTATCGGAAACGGATTTTTCGAGATCCTCGAGGGCCAGCTTCTTGTCCTCCGCGTCGCGGTCGAACGCAGCCAATTTCTGCTCTCGATCTGCGAGCTCTGAATCCAGTTTGCGCATTCGCACCCCGTAATCCTCCAGCTCGCGGGATTTTTCCCGGTGTGCTTCCGCGGCTTTTCTCGATTCTTCGAGATCGGCTTGGGCTCTTTCCAGCTCACGCCGGACTCCCTCGAGTTCTTTGAAGAGGCTTTCTTTTTCCTCGCGAGTGGAATCGAATTCCTTCCGCTGTTTCTCCCGGCCATGGTCCAGTTCCTGGAGTTCGCGGCGCCGGTCATCGAGGGCGGCTTCGACGCGCTCGCTTTCGCGCTCGGCGCGCTCCAGTTCCTCCTGGACGGATTCGAGTTCCTGGAGGCCTTTGGCTCTCTTTTCCTCGAGCTGGCCGGCTTCTTCCTCGAGTTCCACAAGGCGGACAGCCTCCAGCTGATCGAGGTGAGTCTTGCGGGCGCTGACAGCTCCCTGCAGCTTGACAAGAGTCTCCCGGGTGCCATCGAGTTCGTTTTCCAGGCTGGAGAGTTCGTCGCGCCTGTTATGGACGGTGGTATCGAGTTTCGCGTTCTTTTCGCGAAATTCCATAAACTTGCGTTCCTCCTCCGTGGACTTGCGGACGGCGTCCCGGGTATCGTCGAGCTTGAGGCAGAGCTCTTCGTATTCTCTGTTGGCCTCCTTCAGCGATTCTTCCATCTCTTCCTTCTCCTTACGCAATTGTTCTGCTTCCGCGCAGACACCCTCGAGATTGCTCTGCTCGTGTTCGAGATCACGTCGCGCCTCCTCGAGGCTTTTTTCTCGGGCGGTGAGTTCAGATGTCGCTTGCCCGCATTTATCCTCGGTTTGCTCGAGCAGCGATTTCAAGATCTCCAGTCTGCCCTGTAGTTCAGAGTTCTGCTTCTCGATCGATTCCGCTGTTTGGTTCAGTTCCGTAAGTTGACTCCCCTGGACCTGGTCGAGTTCCCGGCGTTTCTCGTTGAGCAGGCTCTGGATGTTGCCGAGATCTTCCTGTCTGAGCGTCAATTCGGATTCCAGCTGATTGAGATGTTCCGATTTCTCGCGCGCCTGGTTTTCCAGGGTGACGTAATCGTATCGAACTTTTTGAAGTTTCTGCAGTTCGTGCTCCACCTCGACGGAAGAATGCTCGCGCTCTTTCTCTTTAGAAGCGAGTTTGATGTCCTCAAGGTCCCGGCGCGCAGCCTCGATCTCCGCGCGGAAGCGCTCACTTTCGCCTTTGAGGCGGTCGCGTTCGCCGCGGAGGTTCTCGCTCTCGCCGTGCAAACGCTCACTTTCACCGCGCAGACGCTCACTTTCACCGCGCAGACGGTTGCGTTCCTCCTGCAGCGATTTTTTGCCGGACTCGAGTTCCTCCAGCTCGCGCCTCCGTTCCTGCCGGCGCGCTTCCATTTCCTGGATTTGATGATCCAATTCCTCTTTGCGGGCCTTGGACTCATTCAACAACCGAAGATCCGCCGAGGCCTCTCCCAGGAATGCTTTTCCTTTGGCAGCTTGATGCGAAATGGCGTCCAGCTCCGAGCGGGCTTTGGTGACCGCCTGCTCTAGCTGCGCGTTTTCTGTCTTGAGAGATTCGTTGCGGGTGTGCTTCTCCTCCAGCGCGCTCTTGACGAGATCGTGTTGCGCGTTGAGGTCGCTGACGAGATGGTGGCGCATGGCCATATGGGATTTTGATTCCTCATTCTCGCGCTGAGAAGCTTCCACCTGCTTGCTGAGATCTTCCGATTCCGCAATCAGGGTTTCCAGGCAACCCTGTTGTTCGCGAAGGCCTTTCTCCAATTCTTCGCGGCGCTGCTCGAGGGCCTCGATATCTTTCTTGAGATCCGTGTGTGCGGAAGAAGGATCGTCTCGTTCAAGATCGATGGCGGTCGTGAGCTCGGAAGGTGCGGAATCGGGAGGGCCGGTGGAGATGGCAGGTTGCGCGGCCGTGGCGCTGTAAATGCCTTTGATGAGACCGAAGGTGATCTCGTCGCCGTCTTCGAGGAGCGCGCTCCCGAGTGGGTTACCGTTAACCGTGGTCCCGTTATGCGAGTTCAGATCCCGGAGGCGATAGTCGCCGTTGGTTTCGCGGTTTAATTCGGCATGAAAACCGGAAATGAAAGGCTGCTGGATTCGGATGGCATTGGCGCTGTTGCGCCCGATGGTGATTCTTTCCGATTCCAGGCTGTAAGCCTTGGGGAATTCGCCATCGATATAGAAGATCAGCTGGGGCATGCGGAGAGAGGGTATTGAGGCTGGGGTAGCCCGGGGGAAGCGCGGGCAGGGGGGTGAACAATGTGAATAACAAATTACATCGGAGTTTGTAAGGAGACAAACGGCGAGTGAAGAAGCGGGGATTTCGCGGTTTAAATGAGAAGGAGATTGGAAACAACGGGTGCGGGAGGAGGTTGCCGGGATGACCCGGAGGGGGAGGAAAAAGCTAATTGAATATCACTATCAATGAAATAGTTTTTTCTGGTTTTGAGAGTTTGCGGGAACCGGGCGGGGATGGTTATGGTTTTTGGAGGATTTGTAGAAAGTGGGGCAGGTTTTCAACCTGCCCTTTTGGATTCAGATGGCAGGTTGAAAACCTGCCCCGCTTTTTTTCATGGAAATGGTCTCCGTGACATGCCCGACTTGCTTCGAGGCCTTCGAGATCCCGGCGCCGCCGGCTTCCGAAGTTCCTGCACAGCTCGATTACGATTGCGAAATCTGTTGCCGGCCGATGGTTATTTATCTGGAAGCCCGCCACGATGGGTTGGTGACGGCGGAAGCACGGGGGCTGGATGAATGAGGAAGGCGTCTGCGCCGCCGTTATTAGTTAATCGTTAATGGTTAATCGTTAGAAGTTTATCGGCATGCGGAATGGGAAAATCGCAAATCAGAAATCGGAAATCATAAATTGAGAGTCTCGATCTCCGTAATTCTGCCGGTTAAGGATGCTGCGGCGACCGTGGGCGCTGCCATCGACAGTTGCCGCGGGCAAAGCTTTACGGATTGGGAATTGCTCGTCGTCGACGACGGGTCGTCCGATGGCTCGCGCCCGATGATCGAGGACCGGGGCCGGGCGGACGCGAGAATCCGCGTGCTGGAGACCGCCCCCGGTCGGCGCGGAGTTGTCGCGGCCCACCATGCGGGAGTTGAGGCGGCGCACGGCACTTACATCGCGCGAATGGACGCGGATGACGTCAGTTACGCCGATCGATTTGAATCGCAGCTGCAGTTCCTGCAGCAGCATCCCGAGATCTCGGTCTGTGGCGCCGGAGTGCGAATTCGGCGTCGCGCCGCCCGGGGCGAAGAAGCCGCGGACGACGTAACCGATGGCTATCGGGAATACGAGCGGTGGCTGAATTCTCTGCACGATCCGCGCAAGATCGCGGCGGAACGATTTATTGAGAGCCCGGTGGCGCACGCGACCGCGATGCTGCGGAGAAAAGACCTCCTCCGAGTGGGTGGATACCGGGACGTCGCCTGGGCCGAGGATTACGATTTGTGGTTGCGGTACCTGGAGGGCGGATACCGCATGGCCAATCTCGAGGCGGTGCTGGTGGAGTGGTGGGATAGTCCGGACAGGATGACGAGAAATGATGCGCGTTACTCGCAGGGAAAATTTCTGGAGGCTAAAGCGCATTACCTCGCGCGGCGGGAGGATGTGCGTGCTCAAGGGGTGTGCGTTTGTGGAGCGGGACCGATCGGGAAAAAAATGGCCGCGCTCCTGCGAGGAGATGGCATTGAGGTAAAAGCTTTTATTGAAGTGCATCCCCGGCGCATTGGCGAGCGGATTGGGGGCGCCCCGGTGCGGGACAGGGGCGGGATCCCGGTCCCGGGCGAAGCGGTATTGCTGGGGGCGGTGGGGCTGAAGGGAGCGCGCGATCAGATTCGAGCACTGGCGAAGGAAAGCGGATACCGGGAAGGGGAGGATTTTTTTTGCGTCGCGTAGCGGCCGCTTCGCGGCCGGGTTTTCAGTTATTACTTATTAGTTAATGGGGAAAAATGGTGACACAGGCGTCCCGCCTGTGAATCTGGCAGAGCACAGGCGAGACGCCTGTGTCACAATGGAATTAGCGATAACCGATAACTCAAGAGGAAGTATGACGAAATTCCGCCCATGCATTGATCTTCGCGAGGGGAAAGTGGTGCAGATCGTGGGGGGGACGCTTTCGGATGAGGCCGGAGATTTGATCACGAATTACGTGAGCGATCGCCCCGTGTCCTGGTTTGCGGAGAAGTATCGCGAGGACGGGCTCAAGGGAGGGCACGTCATCATGCTGGGAACCGGCAACGAAGAGGCGGCGCGAGAAGCGCTGTCCGCGTATCCCCAGGGCTTCCATGTCGGCGGGGGGATCGATTCGAGGAACGCGGAAGACTACTTAAGCGCGGGTGCGAGTCATGTGATCGTGACTTCGGCGTTGTTCGACGAGGCGGGAGTGTTCCAAGAAGAGCGCCTGCGACAACTGGCAACAATGGTGGGACGAGAACGCGTGGTGGTGGACTTGAGCTGCCGAGCCGTTGAGGAAGGATGGAAGGTGGCGATGAACCGCTGGCAGACGCTGACCGATTTGGAGGTTAACGCGGTGACCTTTGACCGGCTGGCCGAATTCTCGGCGGAGTTCCTGGTCCATGCGGCGGATGTGGAAGGAAAGTGCGAAGGAATCGACGAAAAACTGGTGACGGTGTTAGGGGAATGGGGGAAGGCTCCGATTACTTACGCCGGGGGCGCGAGGGATATTGGAGACCTGGATCGCGTCCAGGTGCTGAGTGACGGCAAGGTGGATCTTACCATCGGCAGCGCGCTGGATATCTTCGGGGGGACGGGGGTGCGGTATGCGGAGTGTGCGAATTGGAATAAAGGATTAAAGATGGAAGATTGAAGATGTGGGGGCGGCTGCGCCCGCCTTTCCAGATCCTGGCTGCTTAGTAGGCCCGACGCTCCGCGGCGGGCTTTTATCGACAGACCCCGTCGCGGAGCGCCGGGGCTACGCTCTTTTTTCTTGGGTCGGCGGGTTTCCGTGAACAGAATCCGCCCGATGATGTCCCTAATTTCAATGAAACTGTTTTCCTGGCGATCGGCGGTGCTGGGGGTCCTTTCTTGCTGGGCCGCCGTCTCTATTACTTCGTGTTCCCGGGTGGAGGGAGGGGGGCACGACTGGCCTCATCAAGGAAGCGATCTGGCGCCGGACGCCAAAGTGGTGTGGGGCGCCCTCGAGAACGGTTTGCGCTACGCGATCCTGCCGCACGATGACCCGCCCGACCGGGTGAGTCTGCGGCTTTACGTGGATGCGGGCTCCCTGATGGAGGAAGAAGACCAGCGCGGCGTGGCGCATTTCCTGGAGCACATGGCGTTCAATGGCACCACGAATTTTCCCGCGGGAGAGATGGTGGAATATTTCCAGAGGCTGGGGATGGCTTTCGGGGCGGACACCAACGCCCACACCTGGTACAAGGAAACTGTTTATAAACTCGATCTGCCGCGCAACGACGACAGACTGATGGGCGAGAGCATGCAGTTGCTCCGCGATTACGCCGACGGGATTCTCTTCCAAGAGGAGGAACTCGAAAGAGAGCGTGGGGTGATTTTAAGCGAGAAACTGAGCCGGGACTCGGTGGATTACCGGACATACGTCGCCAAGCTGGAATTCAATCTACCGGACTCGTTAATCAGCCGGCGCTTGACGATCGGAACCGATGAAGTCATCTCCGGCGCTCCGCGGAGCCGTTTCCTGGATTTTTACAAGAAGTATTACACCCCGGACCGGATGGTGGTGGTGGTGGTGGGCGCGGTGGAACCCGAGGCCGCCAGTGAATTGATAGGGAAATATTTTGGTGCCATGAAGGCGCCCTCCGCCAGAGTCCCCGACCCGGATCTCGGCAAGCTGTCGCCGCGCGGAGTGGTGGCGCATTTTCACCCGGAAGAGGAAGCCTCCGCGAGCTGGATCGCGCTCGAGACCATGCGTGAATTTGAGAAAGGACCCGACGGAGTGGCGCGTCGCGCCAGGGAACTTCGCTCGGGCCTGGCACATCGCATTTTGAAGCGCCGTCTCGAAATCCTGGTGAAGGAAGAGAACTCCCCGATTATTTACGGCAGCGCGTCGACCTCCGACATGGTCGACTTCGTGAGCATGGGCAGGTTGCAGCTTGCGGCCAAACCGGAGAATTGGACGGCAGCCCTGCACGTGGGGGAACAGGAATTGCGCCGGGCCCTGAAGTTTGGATTCACGGAGGCGGAAATGATCGAGGCCAAGGCGAACGTCCGGCAATACTATGAGCGCCTGGCGGAGACGGCCGCGACCCGGAAGTCACGCGATCTTTCGAATCGCATCGTCCAACTGCTGAGCGAGGACCGGATCTTTACCGATCCCGCCGACGACTTGCCGCGCGTGAGTGCGGAGCTGGACAAAGTAACTCGTGAAGAATGTCTTGAGGCCCTTCGCGAGATGTGGGACGGCGATAACATCAACGTCTTTGTCAGCGGCAAAATCGATCTGACCGATGACGAGGGCAAGGAAGCGGTGCTCGCCGCTTTCCACGAGAGTCGAGGACTGGATGTCGAGCCGCCTGTGGAAGAAGAGATGGCGGCGTTCGCTTACGGATCCAACCAGATTCCGGGAAAGATCGTATCCCGGGAAAGCATCGATGATCTCGGGATCACCCAGGTGCGTTTCGAGAACGGCGTGCGACTGAGTTTGAAGCAGACTGATTTCGAGAAAGACACCATCCGTCTGACCGCAAGGATCGGCGGAGGCAAGCTGACGATGCCGAAAGACAAGCCCGGGCTGGCGGTAATGCTGGGGCAGGTTTTTGAGGCTGGAGGACTGGAGGCGCACAGTGCGGATGAGATCAAGCGGATTTTCGCGGGCCGCAACGTGGCGGTTAAGTTCAGCGTGGAAGACGACGCCTTCGTGTTGAGCGGAAAGACGGATCCGGAGGATTTCCTCGGCCAGTTGCAATTGATGGCAGCTTACCTGACGGCGCCCGGTTTTCGCCCGGAAGCCGGCAACCAGTTTCACCGGAATATTGAGAGCATCTACCAGGAACTGCGGCACACGCCGATGGGGGTAATGCAGGATCGAGTCTCGGAGTTTTTGCATGGGCGAGATTCACGATTCGGCTATCCGGACGAAGAGGTGCTGCTCTCCCGGACTCTCGATGAAGCGAAGGACTGGATTTCCCCGGAGTTGAAGGGTGCCTATCTCGAGTTGACAGTGTTGGGCGATTTCGGATCTGAGGACGAGGTGATCGCAATGGCGGCGGCGACCTTTGGGGCTCTACCGCCGCGCGCGGGCGAGAAAGCCGATTACGCCGAGGCGAGAAAAATAGAATTTCCGGAGGGGCCGGCAGAGAGCACCTTCGATTTTGAATCGGATCTTCCCAAGAGCGTCATCGGAGTTTACTGGAAGAGTACGGACATGTGGGACATCGAGAAGTCGCGCAGGATGAACTTGCTGGCCTCGGTGATGCGCGATCGGATGCGAGTGAAGATTCGCGAGGAATTGGGTGATGCTTACAGTCCTTACGCGCGCAGTTCCATGAGTGATGTATACACGGATTACGGTTACGTGATGGCCCTGGTGGAATCCGACCGCGAGAAATCGGGCAAGATCGCTGAAATTTTGCGGGTTATCAGCGATGATTTGAAGCGCGACGGCGTTTCCGAAGATGAGTTGGAGCGGGCGAAAAAGCCGATCCTGAGCATGCTCGAGGAATACCGGCGCAACAACACTTACTGGATGGATAGTGTGATGCGGAGCTCACAGGAGTATCCGCAGCGGCTGGAGTGGGCGCGGACCATCGTGGAAGATTATTCCAAGGCGACCGCCGAGGAGTTGAGCGCCCTGGCCCGGGAATATCTCGGGGCGGAGAAAGCCTTGAGCGTGCTGGTGGTGCCGGCGGAAGAAGAAAGCGGAGAGGGAAGCGCAGAAGGCAGCGGCCAAGGGAGTTAGTAGTGTTCCAGGATCCGGGACTTGCTCCCGGTGTAAATCTGCCGTGCGAGGGGAGATCAAAGAGACTGCGGCGCAGCTGAAGAAAGAGTGGGACACGGTCTTGAAGCCGGAGGGCCGGCCCCCTTATTTCGACCGCGCACAGTTGCCTGAAATCAATGCGCGCGCCGAAGACTTCGATCCTGGCACCGCGTGGATGCTGGTGGAGCTCTCCCGGCTGATCTATACACGCAGCCTTGGGGAGGCGCGCGGAGAACGGTCCAAGTGTCCACGGTTCGAAGTCCTCGAGAGGATCGGCTTACGGGAGGTGGCCTCCTTTGGAAAGTCGAGCAATCATGCGGCGCTTTACGAGCCTGCCGGGGAGAACGCCAACGGACCTTACACAATCCTTTGTTATCGCGGCACCAGGAGCGCGAAGCAATGGATGATGAATCTGACCACATTCCCGGTGAAATGGAAATCCGGCGGGTACGTGCACCAGGGGTTCAAGATTCTTTTCGAGGAATTGTGGACCGAGATCCGTCCCGAGGTGGAAAGGGCGAAGGAGAAGGGGCCGGTCATCTTCACCGGCCACAGCCTGGGCGGGGCGCTGGCGATGCTGGCGGCGGCCACACTTTCTCCCACCAGCCTTTACACTTTTGGCGCTCCAAGAGTGGGTAACCAGAGTTTTCGCGCACACCTGCGCAAGTTTCCGGCCTTCCGGGTCGTGGACCGGCACGACATCGTGACACTGCTCCCGCATTCCGTGGAGAAACTCGCGCCGTACGATTTTCATCACGCCGGGGAATTGCATTATCTCACGGGGGAAGGGGAAATCGTGATGCAGCCGAGTGCTGAAGACTTGGCTGAGGACGAGGCGCGCGGGAAGCAGCCGCTCACATTCCTGATGGAATCGTTCAAGAGTCCGCAACCTCCGGCCTGCATGATGGATCACGCGCCCATCAGTTACGTGCGGGAGCTGGGGCGCGGATTGGAATAGGGCGAGGGGCTGAGGGGGAATGACGAATGAGGAAAGGAAAGGGGAGGGCGACGCGTCCCGCGGGAGTGCGGATTTGGTGGGAAAGTATCTGCGGCATCTTGGACGTGCGTCCCACGTTGTGGGACAACGTCCCTAGTCACATGGCCGCAGCTACTTTAGGCCCGGTCCAGGGTCATGACGCACTCGAGATGCTTGGTCTGGGGAAAGAGATCGAACGGCTGGACCTCCACGAGGCGGTAAGCACCGTCATCGAGAAATCCATGCAGATCGCGCATCTGGGTGGCCGGATTGCAGGAGACATAGACCACGCGGCTCGGAGCATAAGCAAAAAGCTGGCGCAGGAAATCGGCGTCGCACCCCTTGCGGGGAGGATCGATGATGACCGCGGTTTGCGCGGCCGGATAATCGATCCCGGAAAATAGATCATGGGCTTTGCCGCACACGAACGATGCGTTTGTGATTTCGTTCTGGTCGCGATTCCGGTCCGCCCATTCGACACTGCTCTCGCTGATTTCGATTCCGCGTGCCTCCTGGAAACGAGACGCCGCGGAAAGACAGAAGAGTCCGCTGCCGCAGTAAGCGTCGAGGAGGTATGCGGCGCCGCTGCCGGCCGCCTGATTTGCGACATACCCGGTGAAGGCCGGCAGGATGTGGGGATTATTTTGGAAAAACTCGCCTGCGGGAAATTCGAAGACCAGGTCTCCAACTTTTTCGCGGGCCACGGCCACGGATTCGGTGATCACGCCGTGCTCCGAATCGCGGAGGAGTAGAGTGGAACCGCGGCGGTAAGTGGAGGCCCGGGCCAGGACCTCTTCGCGCAGCGTGGCAAGGCGCGCGTTAATGGTATCCGAGGCGATGGGGCAGGAAGGCACGTCGATGATTCGCGTGCGCTGGCCGGCACGAAGAAAGCCGATCGCCTCGATGGAATCTTTTTTCGGTTTTTGGAAATGAGGAGTGATCTTCGAGCGATAACCGTATTCCCGTGGTGAGGGGATCACGGGATTGACAGGGCACTTGGCGCCGGCAAGACGTTCGAGAAGCTCTTCGACCTGGCCATGTTTCCATTCGAGTTGTTGTGAGTAAGCGAGGTTCTGGTATTGGCATCCACCGCAGTGGGTGAAGAGCGGGCAGCGGGGTTCGATCCGGTGGGGTGAAGGGTGGAGAATCTCCACGAGGTCGGCCTCGCTGTAATTGCTATAATTGCGGAAGACACGGGCGCGGACGGTTTCGCCCGGCAGAGTGAAGGGGACCAGGACCACCCAGTTATCGACACGCCCGAGGCCGTGTCCCTGGTTGGTGAGAGTGGTGACTTCGAGTTCGACGACCTGGTGGTAATCGAAGGGGCCGGGGCGGAAGTTGCGCGGGGCTGACCTGGTTTCCTGCATGCGGATCTTAACCACAGATTCACACAGATTTACACAGATCAATCAGAAAGGCAGAGACGTGGAGGGGCAAGCTCCCGCTTGCCCCTCCATTGGGTGACCCGTGCGTGGTTGAGTAAACGCAGCGGCGCGCGAGGGCCGGGGTGATGTAAGGCAGGTTGGAAAACTGACCCACTTTAGAAGATGGCAGGCGGGACGCTTGCCTCACATTAGCTCCGCAAAAGAGAAACCCCGGGCTTGCGCCCGGGGTTGGAGTGGTGGGCGGAAGTGCCGCCTCGCGCGTCGTGTTTCCAGTTGTGCGATCAGCTGGCGATGGCGGAAATGGCGGGGTCGTCATCGGCCGGCAGACCGGAATCCTCGAGCTTGGGCGCAAGAAATTCGGAAGCTTCGGATTCGAATTTTTTCCAGAACGCTTTTTCCCAGGCTTGGAGGGGAGCGCGAAGAGAGCCATTGACCTCGTCTTCTTCCGAGAGCGCTTCGTGAAGGGCGTATCCTTCGGCACGCAGTGCTTTGTGAAGGGTGTCTTTGACGCTCGGCGAATCGAGTTCGATGGCGCCGAGATGAGAGAGCGCTTTTTGAGGATAACTGCCTTTCCACTCATCTTCGCCGTCGGGAAATTCGTCTTTATGGCGTGTGACCACGAGGTAATCGGAGTTATCGGAGAAGCATTCGGCAATATCGACGATGCCAGGGGCGTCGTGGCCGCTGATGCTGACGGGGAGGACCGAAGTGAGTTCCACGTCGATCTCGCCGAGGACTTCCCAGAGATCGAGTTTTTCGCAAAACTTGCCGAGCTTTTCGGCGTCGCCGGAACCGACGTCGATGACGACTGAGTCGTGGCCATCGATTTCCGCGAGGAGGCAGGAGAGATCGAGATCGTCGTTAAAATCCCAGGTAGTGATATTTCTCGAGTAAGAAAAGAGATCCTGGGCTTCATCCGAGCAGTTGGTGGCGAGAAGCGCGCAGGAGTACCCATTCCGGGTTTGCCAGTGGTGGATGAGGTTGCTCAGCGTGGTTTTGCCGACACCGGATAAATCGTTGATTACAAAGACAAGTTTCTTCATCGGTTTGTATTGTTACTATGACTATTATAAAAATTCCTATCGGTTTGGCAAGAGAAATTGTCAATTTTTATGAAATTTATGAATATTTTGGAAAAGTGCCTGAGTTCCCCCCATTTCTCGGGCCTTCCGGACAGGGGCGGATCCTGGTGGGCAGGGCCCGGTCGGGGATCTTGCGGGTGGATTTTACGGCTCCCCGGCCCTTATGCTGGGAGGGCCGCGCCCGGTCCCACCGTGAGGGCGGCCCTCATGAGTGCGGTGCGCATTGATAAATACCTCTGGGCGGTGAGGCTCTTCAAGACACGAGAGCTTGCCGCCGACGCTTGCCGCCGCGGCACCGTCACCATCGCGGGCAACGCGGTCAAGCCCTCGCGCCAGGTGCGCGCGCTGCTGATCCTTGAGGTCAAGCGAGAAACCCTGGTGTGCCGCTATCGCGTCCTCGCGGTGCTCGACAAGCGAGTGGGAGCAAAACTGGTGGGGGAGTATCTTGAAGATCTCACCCCGCCAGAGGATTACGCGCGGGCCGCCGAAGCACGGGCGGCGCGCCGCGCCGTGCCGGGCGCGCACCGGGACGGGGGGCGACCGACGAAGAAACAGCGTCGTGACCTGGAAAAACTGCTCGCGCCGACCGACGACCGGGAAAAACATTTCCGCAAGCTCTTGAAGAAGCGCGATTCCTGATCGCCGCGCGCGAGATACCATGGGGGAGGCAGGCACCAATGCGTTGATTGCGGAGAAATCTCCCTATCTGCTGCAACACGCCCACAACCCGGTGGACTGGTTGCCCTGGGGAGAAGAAGCCTTCCGGAAGGCGCGCGATGAGGACAAGCCCATTTTTCTATCGGTCGGGTATTCCACCTGCCACTGGTGTCACGTGATGGAGAAGGAATCCTTCGAAAGCGAAGAAATTGCAGCCCTCATGAACCGTCATTTTGTGAATGTGAAAGTCGACCGCGAAGAACGCCCGGATGTGGATCTCACCTACATGACATTCGTGCAGGCAACGACCGGGCAGGGCGGATGGCCCATGAGTGTGTGGCTGACACCGGATCTGAAGCCGATGATGGGAGGCACCTATTTTCCTCCCGAGGATCGGCAGGGGCGGGTGGGATTTCCCCGGGTCCTCGAGCGCATCGCCGAGCTCTGGGAAACAGAAAAGGAGGAACTATTGCGCCAGGGAGACAAGATAACGGGCATGCTGCGTGAAGCCACCGGATCGCGGAGCGCGGGAGAAACGCCCGGGGAGGCGGTATTCAATGCCGCCCGCACCCAGCTTTCCTCGTCCTTTGAGACGGAGCATGGAGGTTTCAGCCGGGCTCCCAAATTTCCCCGGCCAGTGGCGTTGAATCTTCTCTTTCGATTGTCCACGGCCGCGGATTCCGAGGCGGCCCGATGCAAGGAAATGGCGTTGACGACCTTGCGGGAGATGGGGAAGGGCGGAATGCACGATCATCTCGGCGGTGGATTTCACCGTTATTCGGTCGACCGGTACTGGCATGTGCCGCACTTCGAGAAAATGCTCTACGACCAGGCGCAGCTCGCGGTTTCCTATCTCGAGGGATTTCAAATCGCCGGTGAAGAGGATTTTCGCGGAATCGCGGAAGGCATTTTCGAATACGTGCGGCGCGACCTGACTGCTCCCGAAGGCGGTTTTTATTCGGCGGAAGATGCCGACAGTCTTGCGCACGCCGATGCGGGGGAAAAAATCGAGGGAGCCTTTTTTACGTGGACCTGGAAGCAGCTTGAAGAGGCGCTGGGCGTGGGGACGTCCGAGTGCAAGGTGTTTGCATCGGCCTACGGTGCGACTCCGCAGGGAAATGTGCGTCCCGAGAGCGATCCCATCGGAGAGCTGCGGGGCGCCAACGTGCTCTTTCGCGACAAGCGTGATGGTGAAGTTTCCGCCGAGCTCGGCCTTGGGGAGCGCGAGGTGGCGGAGACGCTCGCCCGCGTCCGGGAGCGTCTCCGGGAGGTGCAGGCGGAGCGCCCCCGGCCGCACCTCGACGACAAAATCATCACGGCATGGAACGGCCTCATGATTTCGGCGCTGGCGAAGGGATACCAGGTCCTGGGTGAGGAATCCTATTTAAAAGAGGCACTCAGGGCGGCCGAATTCATTCACGGAAATCTTCGCGACGCCTCGAGCGGGGAATTATTGCGCAGTTACCGTGAGGGACCGGGAAAGGTGCCGGGATTTGCTTCCGATTATGCCTTTCTCGTCCAGGGATTGCTGGATCTTTACGAGGCAACCTTTGAGTTACGGTGGATGCGCTGGGCGCTGGAGTTGCAGGAGGTCATGGAGTCACGCTTCCTCGACGGGGAAGGGGGCGGATACTTCAGTGTCTCCGAGTCTTCGGAAAACAGCATCCTTTCCATTGTGGAAGACCACGACGGCGCGGAACCGGCTCCAGGCTCGGTGGCTGCGTTGAACCTTTTGCGGCTCGCGGCGATGACCGGTTCCCCACGATGGGGGGACCGGGGGGGAGCAGTGCTTCGGTCTGCGAGCCGCGTGCTGGACAGCGCGCCGGTGGCGATGCCGCAGATGGCGGTGGCCCTGGATTTTTCTCTCAGTGGCGCCGCGCAGATCGTGATTGCCGCGGGTGACAATTGGAACGCCGTGCGAGGTGATTTCGTGCGTGCGATTTATGGCAAGTTCCGGCCGCGAAAGACGGTGATCGTTCTGGATGGGGAGGAAGATCGCGCGTTTTTCGCCAGGGAAGCGCCCGCGGTGAGCGAGATGGGGCCGATCGAGGGGAAGAGCGGGGTTTACGTGTGCCGGGATTTTACCTGTCAGCGCCCGGTGACGGAAGTGGGGGAGCTCGTTATTGGTTAATCGTTAATCGGAAAGACGAACGGGGCTGGATTATCGCAGCGTGGGTATACGAGATGGGAATGGGAGGGCGGGCGTCCCGCCCGCCCCAGCTCAGAATGCGGGCAGGACGCCCGCGCTCCCACTCTGTTGTCGGACGATTACGCTATGCTCCGCATTCCGAATAACGATTAACTAGTGCACCGTAACCTTGAGATGTGATAGCCGGCCGGAGGGTCATGCTTCGTCATGACCGCGGCGACGACGAAGCGTCGCCCTCCACGTCAACATGTCGGTTTGCATTTTCAAATGTTACAGTACACTAGTAACTGATAACTGAGCCCCGCCGCCCTCACAGCTTCCAGTACCCGGGTAGATTCGGCTTGGTATCGATGAGGATGCTCAGGATGCGCGTGCGTTCGGATTCGCCGAGGTAATCGAAATCAGGGGAGGGATCGCGGCCATTGAGGATATCCCAGAGGCGGCGATAAACGATCTGCTTGAGCGGTCCCGGGAGGTGATCAAAGGCGCGCGAGTAAATCATGTAACTGCACCGGTATTTGAAGATCCGGTCGAGAAGCTGAAAATCTTTCAAAGATCTGCCTTCCTTCGATTCCCGGCGGTTGACGCGGAAGGCGTCGCGAAAGTTGCCAATGTCGTCAATTCCCCCGTCCGGAAGGGGGATTTCTTTCTGGAAGAGAAGGTGTTCGAGGATTTTCTCGGCGTGTGAGTTTGCTACGGAGAGCGCAGAGCCGGACAGTTTGCGGGTCTTGCTGCGGCCGAGAGCCTCGTCGATTTGTTCCTGGAGATGAAGCGTGCGTTCCAGGGAAAAGGCGGCGCGATTCAGGCGGTTGTGCATCTCGACCTGGTGCTCCAGGACCATGAGAGCGAGAATGTCGCTGCGCGGGACGAGATAAGGTTTGGTCGAGAATAGATCCTCCAATTCGAGCACGTTGGCGCCCGCTTCGCGGTCGAGGAAAACTTCTCCGTCTTCTTCGGTCGCAATCACGTTGCCCATGTGGAGTTGGGAACCGTGCTGGCCGGTAACGTACCAACCGCCCCAGCGCTCGTGGAGGGGGCTGCCGTGGTCGGTGACAAAAGAGCCTGCGGAGAGAAGGGGGTATCCGCGGGCGTCCGGGTAAACCGAGCGGACGAGAAAGCCGGGCAAGTCGCCGGTGCGCGATCCCGCGTGACAGCTGAGGCAATCCTGGGGCCGTTCGAAACGGAGACCGGAAGTGGCCCGTGCGCGGTGGTCGACAAGGTAAAAGACGGCGCCGAGCTGCGGATCGATGCTCCCGATTTCCATGACGCCACCCGGCACCCAGCCGACGTAAAATTCTTCAGAGAAGTAGACTGCGCGCGGGGTTTGCGGAGTGATGCGATCGTTTTGCTTGCTGGTTTTCGAGAAGACGAGGACCTGGGATTCGACGGGAACTTCGAGTTCTTCGAGAAAGCTCCGGAGAAATTCTTTTTCGTCGCGGGCTTCGAGTTTGAGGCGACCGGACTCCAGCCTGCGGCGGAGGGCGGCGATGGGGTCGCGGGGTTCTGTCTCCGAGTAGAAGAATGGGGCTTCCTCGTAGACTTGGGATTGCGCGGGGGAAAGCGAAGGGAGGAGGACGGCCAAGGGGAGGAATGCGAGAGTGATGAGGAGGGGAGTTGCGGCGCGCGCGCGGAGTCGGGTGGACGACGACCCGCCTTCGCCAAGAGGCTTCGGGGCGGCAGGCAAAGCGCCCCCTTCTGGAGGGTTGTCGTGGAGGGTTGCGCTTCGTCGCAACCGGGGCGGCGACGACAAAGCGTCGCCCTCCGGAAGAGGGCTGGTCATGGGAACAGCCTAACGGACCGGGCCGCTAATTCAAGAAATAAAATTCTTGAATTAGGACCAGGCTGGGCGGATGCTGGTCGCGAGATGTTCGGATCCGGAAAGACTTCGCAGAATGCCATCGCGGCCGTCAGTTACCTCGCCGAGCGCTACCCCGCAACGGATTCGCGCGTCAGTTCGCTCGAAATCGCCGAGGGAAGAAATCTTCCCAAACCGATTGTGGCCAAGGTTCTCACGATACTTTCCCACGCGGGATACGTGGAGGGTTCTCCCGGTCCCCGCGGAGGGTACCGTCTCACCTTTCCTCCGGGAGAGATTTCGTTCTATGACGTGGTGGCGTGTTTCGAGAAATCCGGGCCACCGGTGATGTGTCCGTTCGGACCCGGATGGTGCGGGAACGAGAACCCCTGTCCCATGCACGATTCCATTGTCGAACTCGGCGAGAACATGGAGCAGTTTCTGCATCGGCATCATTTCGGGATGTTCGTGAAGGAGACGCAAGAGAAGTAGCACGGGGTTGAGTGCCGAAAATAAGCAATCCTTCCCCCGGTGTTCGCACGCCAGGGAAGGTGACATGCAGGAGGAGGACAACGGCCTGATCGCCTTGCTCTGCAGCGAGCCGTTCCGCCTCTTTTTTCCCGCGGGTATCTTGATCAGCGTGATGGGAGTGGGCCTGTGGCCGGCGCTTTACGGGGGACTGATTTCTTTTCCGCCCGCGATCCCGCACGCGCGCGTCATGATCGAAGGGTTCTTCAGCTGTTTTGTGATCGGCTTTTTGGGAACCGCACTTCCACGCATGATGGGCGCGCCGCGGCTCGGTTTGGCGGAATTCCTGTTTCTCTTATTACTCCAACTGGCGACGGCGGGGGCCCACCTGACGGGACGAATCGCGCTGGGCGACGGCTGTTTTCTCCTGCTGATCACGGGTTTCCTTGTCGTGATGGGCGCGCGTTTTTGTTTCCTGCGCCGTGAGCCGCCTCCTGCGGGTTTTCTGCTCGCGGCGATGGGCTTGCTGGGCGCGGCGGCGGCGGTGGTGCTTTTTCTCGTGGAGCACGTGGTCCCGTCCTCGACGATCCGGCAACTGCTGGCGCAGTCCCTCCTCTACCAGGGATTTCTGCTCTTCCCGATCCTGGGAGTCGGCAGCGTGCTCTTTCCTCGCTTTCTGGGGGCGACCGATTGGAAGGAGGACTCTTCGCAGACAGCCGGGGCCGTCAAAGCTCTCGGCTGCGGTCTGCTCTTATGGACGAGCTTTATTCTGGAAGCGGCGGGCCGCGTGGTGGAGGGCCGGCTGCTGCGTGTCGCTTGCGTGGCGGCCTATCTCTTTCTGGAGGCGGGGCTTTTCGCACGCGCGAAAGAAGGGGGGACGCTCCTTTTTGGCCTGCGCGCGGGAGTGACTATCGTGATCCTTGGATACCTGGTCGGCGCGTGCTTTCCTGAATTCAGGAAAGGCATGGATCACCTGGTATTCATCGGGGGATTCGGATTGATCGCACTGAGCGTGGCGAGTCGAGTCATCCTGGGTCACCGGGGAATGATCGCGGCGGCGCAGGGTCGGTCCCGGCCGATGCAGTGGGTGATCTGGATCGTGATCCTGGGGGCGCTCACCCGGGCCAGCGCGGATCCCTTGCCGCACATCGCCGTGTCGCATCACATTTACGCCGCGATCAGCTGGTCGATCGCGGTCGTGATTTGGGCGGTGTGGGTTTCTCGCGCCAAGGCGCGGGATCGTTAATTGGAACGCGGAATGCGGAATGCGCTGATTTGTCATCCCGAGCGAAGTCGAGGGATCTCTCAATCAGTTATTCCAGGGACGCGCTACCAGAGAGGCGAGTATCCCGACAGATTTACGGGCGGTTTCTGGGAACAAGAATATCCTGGGGCTTCGTGAGATCCCTCGACTTCGCTCGGGATGACAGAAGGTGGGGTGCGGGATGACAGAAGGTGGGGTGCGGGATGACAGAAGGGTGGGTGCGGGATGACAGAAGGTGGGGTGCGGGATGACAGAAGGGTGGGTAAGGGATGACAGAAGGTGGGGTGCGGGACGGGAGTTGGGGGAAATGTGACGCCTGCCTCCCACTGAGATTCGCGTAACCGGCACCTGATACCTATTTACCGATCACCCCGAGGACGTCGGCGGCCTGCGCTTCGGTGGAGGCCTTGAGATCGCGCCACACGAGTTTGCCGTCCTTGAAAAGGAAGGCCTGGCGGGATGCCATGCCGCGCGGATTCTTGGGGACTCCGAAGGCGTCGATCACTTTCCCGTCTTTATCCGCGAGCAGCGTGAAGGGGAGATCGAATTTGTCTTTGAACGCTTTCTGGTCTTCCACGGTGTCGGCGCTGACACCGATGACAGTGACTCCTTTGTCAGTGAGATCGGTGTAGGCATCGCGCAGGCTGCAGGCCTGCTTGGTGCACCCGGGGGTATCGGCCTTGGGATAAAAATACACGAGGGTGTGGCCTGTCTCGGCAGCTTTGCTGACGTTGAGTTTCTCTCCGGCGTCGGTTTTCTGGGTGACATCGGGAGCGGCGTCTCCCTCTTTAAGTTCTGCGGCAGTCATGGGCATGGCGAGGAAGGCGAGAAGGGCGGTGGCGGTGAGGATGGTTTTCATGGGTAGTAGGATTGGAGATGGAAGATTGAAGATTGAAAGAAGCGGATGAGTCAAGAGGTTCCCATGTTAGACGGGAGAGAGGCGTGCAATCTTTCATTGAAAAGGAAGTTTCTTGCCGCCCTTCGCGATTTTCGGGCGGCTGGGGGCGGTCTTAAATGCGGTGAGGGGCTTGCCGGCGGGGTCGAGCAGTTGCGCGGTGATGACGAGGAGGAGTTGGCCGTCGATTTTCGGGGACTGCCGGCACGGAATCAACAGGGTGTGCCCGTGCTTGAGGTAGGCATCGAACACGATTTCGGTGGTGTTAAAGGAAGTGGAAGTCACCGCCTGGTCCCGCTTGCGGGTGACGGCTTGCACGGGCGGCGGCTTGGATTTCAGGAAGAGGAATTTTCTTGGAGCCCCCTCGTCGACCTCGCGCACGGTGGCTTTGCCGACGAGGTTGACGCGATCTTCGTCGATGGCGCCTTCAATTTCCAGCGTGACCCCGACATTGATGGTGTCGAAGGAGGGTTGCCTGCCGTCACGGCGCGCTGGGTAGGGGAATTCGCGGATGACTTCGATCTTGGCCGGCTGGCTGTCGAGCGCGACGACGGACGGCGCCGAAAGGATTTTGGTCCCATCACGTTGGCTGAGGTCGCGGAGTTTTTTTTGGAATTGGTCCTCGGAGAGAATGTCTGTTTTCTTGAGAAGCTTCTCATCGGCCTCGATGAACCTGGCGGCGAAATAGAGTTGCGGTGCCGGCGGATCGTCCGCGGCGGGGGCGCCCCCGGGCGCGAGGAGAAGAAGGAGCAGCGGGAGGAGGGGGAGGGTTTTCACGCCGGGATGGGGGGTTGATCTTTCAAATTAGGCGGTGCCGGAGGGAGTGGCGAGAGGAAAAGTTGGGAGGCCGGATTCGCCGGGCGCTACTGGTTCCTGGTTTATTGGGAGCGTGGCGCTCCAGGTCATGGCTGGAGGGTTGCGCTTTGTCGCAACCGGGGGCGGCGACGACGACGACGAAGCGTCGCCCTCCAGGTCAAGGGTGTCAGGTTGAAAACCTGCCCCACTTTCCTCAATGCACCCGCTGGCCGGGTTGGGCGCCGCTGTCGGGAGAGAGGAGGAAGATCTCTTTCCCGCCGGGGCCGGAAGCCACCACCATGCCTTCGCTGGTGCCGAACTTCATTTTGCGCGGAGCGAGGTTGGCGACGCAGACCACGAGGCGGCCGACGAGTTGCTTTGGATCGTCGTAAGCTTGCTTGATGCCGGCGAAGACGGTGCGGCGTTCTTCGCCGCCGAGGCCCAGCGTCAGCTTGATCAGCTTGCGCGCGTCCGGGACGTCTTCGGCCGCAAGCACCCTGGCGACGCGGAGATCCACTTTCGCGAAATCGTCGATGGTAATTTCAGGGGCGATGGGTTCAGCCTTGAGAGCTTCGTCCGAGTCCACAGGCGAGACGTCTGTGTCTCTATGCGCCGTGGACGCTTCTTCTCTGCTTTCTTCAATCATGGCTTCAATGTTTTTGGGGTCGACCCGCTGCATCATGTGTTTGAATTTGTTGACTGCTGTCCCGGTGAGCGGGGTCTTGGCGTCATCCCAAGAGACGACGGGGGCGTCGAGGAGATCGCCCGACTGTTTCGCGAGTTGTGGAAGGACGGGGGCAAGATAAATCGCGAGCTGACGGAATAGATTGAGGCCGACGCTACAGACGTCCTGGAGTTGTTTGCCTTTCGCGGGATCTTTCCGGAGTTCCCAGGGGGCGTTCTGTTCAATGTAAGGGTTGGCCTTGTCCGCAAGTTCCATGATGAGGCGCATGGCGCGAGAGTAATCGCAGTGCTCGTATGCTTCGGCAATGGCGTCGCCCTGGGCGGCGGCTTCGGCGAAGAGCCCGCCGTCCTCAGGATACTCCGCGGAAAGTCCGGTGCCCGCGACAAACTTGGCGGTGCGGCTGGCGAGGTTGACGACCTTTCCCACGAGATCGCTGTTTATCCTGGCGGCGAACTCCTCGCGATTGAGGTCGAGGTCGTCGATCTTATGTGAAAGCTTGGTGGCGTAATAGTAGCGCAGGTAAGCGGGGTCGAGGTGTTTGAGATAGTTCGAGGCGCGGATAAAGGTGCCCTTCGATTTGGACATTTTCTCACCGTCGAAGGTGAGAAAGCCGTGAATATGCACCTTGGTGGGGAGACTGAACCCGGCGGTCTTGAGCATGGCGGGCCAGAAGAGGGTGTGAAAGTACTGGATATCCTTGCCGATAAAATGGTGGATCTCGGCATCCGGACTGCGCCACCAGTCGTCGAAGCTTTCCTTGTTGGCCTGGCACCACTGGGTGGTGGATGCCATGTACCCGATGGGAGCATCAAACCATACATACCAGTAATTCCCGGGACTGTCGGGGATTTCGAAACCGAAGTAGGGGCCCGGCCGGGAGATATCCCAGTCCTGCAGGGGTTCGTGCAGGAAATAGTTCTTTACGTAATTTGCGCTCTCTGTTTGGAGCGCACCCGACTGGGTCCAATCCTCGAGAAAATCGTGGAGTTGCTCGATCTGGACGAAGAGGTGGACTGCTTTGCGTATTTCGGGTCGTGATTTGGAGAGAGTGCTGACCGGATCGATCAGTTCGGCTGGGCTGTAAGTGGCCCCGCAGTTGCCGCAGTTGTCCCCGGGCTGATTGGTAGAGTTACAATTGGGACAGGTGCCGCGGACAAAACGGTCGGCCAGGAAGGTTTCAGCTTCGACGTCGAAGAGTTGTTCGATTTCTTTTTCGACGACCATGCCGGCATCGCGCAGTGCTTTCCAGAGGGTGGTGCAGTGCGCACGGTTTTCCTGACTGTGCGTGGAGCCGTAGTTGTCGAATTCGATGTCGAAGCCGGCGAAATCCCGTTGATGGGCCTCACTCATTTCGGCGATAAACTCTTCCTCCGAGCATCCCTGGGCACGGGCGCTGATGGTGATGCTGGTGCCGTGGGTGTCATCGGCGCAGATGTAAATGGCACGGTTTCCCCTGAGCTTTTGGAATCGCACCCAGATATCCGTTTGGAGGTACTCCACGAGGTGGCCGATGTGAATCGGGCCGTTGGCGTAAGGAAGGGCGGAGGTGACTAAAATGCTTCGCATTTTGAGATGCTTGCTTCGCAAGCAGTGAAAGGTGTGAAGGTCAAAAGTAAAAGGTTCCGGAGGAACCCAAATCAACCTTTTACTTTTTACATTCGCACTTTTTACTCGTCCGCATCCCGGACGATTTTTCCCCCCAGGGATAAAATCCTCGCTTTACCCTTGGCATTCTCGGCTTCGGCGATCTGGCCGTCCTGGACGTACATTTGCGAGAGCGAGGTCCAGGCGAGGAGATCGTTCGGCTTAAGCGTTGTGGCTTTCAGCGCGGCACCGATGGCTTCCTTGATTTCGCCGGTCTTCATCAGTGCCATGCCGAGGGCGTGCCAGCCATCGAAAAAATCCGGATCGATTTGGATGCAACGCCGGTATTTTCCGACAGCGGACTCCAGATCACCGATGGCGAGATCACCATTAGCGTCATCAAAGAGGTCGTCTCTATCCTCGGGGTCGGTCATGAGGCAAGAGCCTGGCGGTGCCTGCTTATAGCGGCGGGAGAAGGCCGGCAGAAACGCGTCCGGAGCTTATCAGCGATTATTGTGACCCGGCACCTGTGAGCAGCGGTAATGTCGGGAATCAGGACTGCAGTCCGAGGGGCCGGCGTGGGTCTGCGATGCTGCGAACCTTGTTGAACCAGGATTGAAAGAGGAAGCGTGTTTCCAGCGATGAGATTTGTTCGCTCAGCTGTTCTTTGCGCTGGAGGCTTTCTTCATCGGTGGGGAGTTCTTTACTTTCCACGTAGACAAGGAAAGCACCGTCGGTGCCGGTGATCACGTCGACGAGATCACCCGGCTCGAGACGGGCTGCGTTAGAGGCGAAGACGCCGGAATCGGGCAGATCGCGAGGCGGTTCGGCGCGTGAGAAGGCGGGGACATCTTTGAATTCGAATCCGGCAATTTTGACGGCCTCTTCAAGGGTGCTTCCCTTATCCAAATCGGCAAGAATCGCCTTGCGTCCCGCCTCCGCAGAGGCGCGCAGGGCATCCTCGGCTTTGGTTTGGGCAAGGGTCTCACGAATCCGGGAACTGACTTCCTCCAGGCTGAGAGGCTGGGGTTCGACGACCGCGAGAAGATTGATGATGTAGAATCCGTTGGCAGCGCGCACGGGGTCGCTGATGGGTGCGGCCAGGGTGCGCCCAAAGACTTCCTGGATGAGTTGCCCGGCTCCTTCCCCGAACTCTTGCGGGGGGTTTGCGGCGGTAAACTCCTGGGTGCGTTTCACCTCGAGACCTTGCGCCTTGGCAGTTTTGTCAAATTCACTGCCATCCACGAGGAGCGCGCTGAAGAAATTATCGACGGCCGCACCGTGTTCCGAAATTTTCTCTTTGCGTTCTTCGGCGGAAAGCTCATCCAGCCCTTCCGGTGTCGGGAAGAAAACGTAGGAAATCTTGCGTTTGGGATCGGAAAGCAGGTTTTGCTTGTTCTTCTCGTAATGTTCCTTGATCTCCTCCTCGGTGATTTTGCTTTCGTCGGGGTCCGCTTTTTTCGGGAAATCGACGCGGGCCGTTTTAATAAGGCTGTAAGACTGTTCAAATTGCTCCTCGATTTCGGCGGGGGAAGCCTGGATGTTTGCGCTGAGGAGATTTTGGATCTTTTCGAAGGCAATATTATCCGCGACCAGTTGCCGGAGATCAGCGGGATTGAAGCCATTAGGTAAAAGCACGTTGTTCGTGAAATTCTGGAACCTGGTGGGATCATAGGAACCCTGTGGAGCGAACACCGGCATGGACTTTATGGCTTCGGATATTTCCTCTTCGGACGCAGTGATGCCGAGACGTTCGGCTTCTTTGCGTAGAATGAGGAGATTGATGGCATAGTCGGTGCGATCGCGGTCCTGGCGATTTTCTCCGAAGAGCGTCCGGGCAAAGGCGTAAAAACCCAGTTGGTAGGCGATGTCGAAGGTGCGCATCAGTCTCTGGGCTTCGGAGGCGCGGTATTCGCGATTGTAGACCGAGAAAGCGGTGAGTGCGCCCTGTTGGCCCTGGCTGTAGTTGGTGCTGTCGTAAAGCCAGGCAAAAGCGACGATGACGATTGCAGCGACGATAATGAGAAGTACTTTTTGCTGTTTGCGGATTAGTTTAAGCATGGGAGAAAGCCGGCTTCGCCAGCGTTAATCGTTATTGGTTATTAGTTAATAGGAGTGCGGGATTCGGGATGCAACGTGGGACGATTCGGTAACGGGCTTTTCCGAAATCCCGATCGGTCGGGAACCCGATGAGATCGAGAAAGGCGCAAATCGGCAATCAGAAATCGGAAATCCAAAATCCTTTTTATCCCCGGAGAAATTCTTCCATCACCGGATCTCGTTTGGCCCCGAGGGTGACGGCTTCCTGGTAATGTTTCTCCGCCAGTTCGCGGCTGGAGTCGTCCGAGGTCGCGTAAAGAATGGATAGATTGAAATGTGCCTCCGCAAAACCGGGATCGATGGAGATAGCCTGTTTGAATTCATCTTCGGCACGCTTTCTCCATCCCTTGTGGCTGTAAATCAGTCCCAGGTATTGATGTGCGCGTTCGTTCTGCGGATCAAGCCGCGCCGCGTGGCCAATGGATTCGAGGGCGGGATCGTATTTTTTCTGCTGAAAGAGGGACACGCCCAGCATGAGATGGGCCTGGGGATGGTCGGGATCGTAAGCCAGAGCCTTGCTGAGAAGGACCTCGGCTTCCTCATGATTCTTCAGGTGTACCTTGATGATTCCGAGATTGCATAGGTTGTAAACGTTCTGTCGATCCATGCGGAGAATATCTTCGTAAAGTTGCTCGGCTTCAGCGTAACGCTGCTTTTGGAAGTGGAGGGCGGCGATCCTGGCTTTCTGTGCCATGGCGGCCCGGGTGTCGCCATGGTCGGGGGCGGCCGGAGCCTCTTCAGGCGGGGCGGGTTTCGTGGATCCGCGGTTGCTGGAAATGAGTGTCCCGTGCATGCCGGACTCGCCGAGGAGCATGGCCGCAATCGGGCCTTTGAAGAGCGCGCGTTCCTCCTCGGTGAGATCGACGCCGGCCCCCGCGATTTCTTCAATATGATCGAGGAGGGTGCGGGAGTTGATTTCCAGTTTGGCGAGTTCCTGGAGGACGAGTTCTTTGGATTGCTGACGCCGTGCCTGCTGCTGGAGTTGGCGGAGAAGGACGTCGCGGAGCATGCGATTCTCCTCGAGCGCTTCTTCGTTGAGGACGCCGGCGGAGGCCATCGCCAGATCCGAGGAGGCATGCTCCAGCTTCTGAGTAAGCTGCGCGATCTCTTGCCGGTAAGTCGAATTTTGGGAGCGCAATTTTTCCAGTTCCTGGGAGACGCCGGATACTTGGGACTTGAGAACGTCGATTTGTTCTTTGTCCTGGTCGCGTGCCAGGGCGAGTTGCTCGGCGGCAGTGCGCGCGGTTTCCAGTTGGCGACGCAAGTTCTGGTTGAGTGCGAGCAGGTTGTTCACGCTCAAAGATCCGTCAGCCTCGATATCTCCAAGGATCTCCGACATTTGATGTCGTTCCGTGATAAGCTGGCTTCTTTCTTCCTTGAGGAGAGATATCTCCGTCCGGGCTGTTTCGAGGGCCGCCAGTAACTCCGTGGTATGAAGTCCGGCAGTTTCCAGGCTGGCCTTGGCGATGGTGAGTTGGGCCTTCAGGGTGGCGACTTCGTCGCGCAGGGCGGCGAGATCGCTGGTATTTCCAGAAGTCTGGAGTTGTCCTTCGGACTCAAGCAGCCGGCTCTGGAGCTCCGCTTGCGCGCGCCGCGCGTCCACGATCTCCTGCTGCGCGGCGGTTAACTCTGATTCCTTCGACACGAGTCTTTGCGTGAGATGCGCTTTTTCCGCGTCCAGCTGACTGATGCGCGTGCGCAGCTCGCGGAACTTCGCCTCAATATGGCTGGTGGCGGCGTTAATGGATTCCGTATCGCGTTCTTCAGTGACGGGGTTGTCTTGAGGGATTTTTGCGACCACATTCGGTTGGACGTTGGAAGCGGTAAGACCGGGATTCTCCGGGCGTTTGGGCAGCGGCAGGGGATCGTCGGCGGTTGCAGTCTGTGCCGGAGTTGCCGGTTTCGGGAGGGTGAGATCCCCACCGAGATTTCGCCGCGCTTTCTCCTGAAGATCGGAGATGATATCACGCATTTTTTTGCGGCGATAACTCACAATCTCCGGTTTCCAGGAGGGATAGGTCTTGGCGACGGCATCAAAGAGACGGCTGGCTTCGACGAAACTCTTGTAGGCCGAACGGTAATCCTGCTTCTTTTCCAGGTTGGAAGCATCCCGCATCTTAAGATAGGCCTGCACGTAGAGATCAGACGGATCGTGCGCCGCCTGCGCAATGGCGCGGTCCGGCATGGTTGCAAGGCAGATCAGTGCCAGCAGGACGCGAAGCAGGGCGGTGTAGTCGAGGGGACTCTTCATGGGTGAGGGAGGGAAAGTATAGACCAGTGGTTTGGGCTTGTAAACAGTCGGAGAGAGGCGGTTTCGACCCCGTAAAAGAGGTCGCATGGCGAGGGTGATCCTCCCGGCGCGAGGGCGGGAAACCCCCGGTTTTGCGGGATTTTTTTGGTTGATGTTGGATTGGAGTCTGCTAGGTTTTGCAAAGTTTATGTCGTGGAACCGTTACTGAACACGCAAGTTCTCGTGTTGAACCGGCTCTGGCAGCCCGTCAATATTTGCTCCGCCAGGAGGGCTATTGTCCTCTTATGTCTGGGACACGCCCAAGTGGTGAACGCGGACAACGAGAACAACTTTAGTATCCACGACATCGATTCCTGGACGGATGCCTCCGACTGTTATACCGGCGAGGATGTGGTGCACTCGATCTCCTTTTACCTGCGGATTCCCCGGGTTATCGTGCTTTCGATTTTCGATCGCCTGCCCAAGAAGGAAGTGAAGTTCACCCGCCAGAACGTCTTCGAGCGCGATCATTATACCTGTCAGTATTGTAATAAGAGGTACGATACCAAGGAGTTGAATATCGATCACGTGCGGCCGCGCGATAAGGGGGGGAAGACGACTTGGGAGAACGTGGTGTGTTCCTGCATCCGCTGCAACAGCAGAAAGGGAAACAAACACCCCCAGGAGGTGAATATGTTTCCCATGAAAGAGCCCCGGGCTCCAAGATGGAGGCCGTTCTTCATGACGGCGAGGGAATCCGCGGGACACGAAAGCTGGCGCCATTTCCTTGACCTGGATCACGCCACCGTGAGCGTGAGCTAGGGGTATCCCTCGTCTCGCCTGAGAGCTTTTGGAGTGCGCCGGCTTGACGGCGCTTTGGATGTGAGCTTACGCGTCGCGCGTCGGTGACGTAACCCTTCGGACAGGCGGGGCCCATTGGTGGCTTTTCGACGGCGTCGAGCCGCCTCCCTGAAAGCGGTGTCAAGCCACCGCACTCCAAATTAGCCGTGGGCGGGAAGATGCCTTGGCGCTGCGCCCCCGCTCACCCCAGCAGGTTGAGGATCGGGGCGGGATAGACCCCGAAGAAGAGGACCGCGGCCACGAGCGCGGAGATGATCGCTTTGGCGACGAAGGGGACGGGGACGGCGCTTTGGTTCGAGGGGGGGTTCCAGTACATCGAGCGCACCACCTTAAGGTAGTAATAGAAGCCCGCCGCCGCTCCGAGCGCGGCTATGGCGAGCAGGAGGAAGCGTCCCTCCTGGACCGCGAGATGGAAGATGAAGAACTTTCCGAAGAAACCGGCGGTGAGAGGAACGCCTGCCAGCGAGACGACACCGATGAGCATGGCGAACGCGAGGAAGGGTGAGCGCTGTCCGAGTCCGTCGAAGGTTTCGAGATCCTCCCCGTCGAGATGGCTGCGCACCAGGGTCAGGATGAGGAAGCAAAGCAGGGTCATGAGCAGGTAAGTACCGAGATAAAAAGAGACGGCGGTGGCCGGCATGATCTCGCGGGTGTCGGCGGGCATGCAGGCGATGCCCATGACGAGGAATCCGGCGTGAGAAATACTGGAATAAGCGAGGAGGCGCTTAAAGTTGGTCTGTGGAATGGCTGCAAGGTTCCCGTAAATCAGGGTGGCGGCAGCAATGGCCGTGAGGAGGAGAATGACTTTGCCGCGGACGACAGGGGCCTCGAGGAAAGGCGCGGTGACCCGCAGCAGGACCACGAAGCCGGCGGCCTTGGAGGCGACCGAGAGGAAAGCGGTGACTGGAGTGGGCGCGCCCTGGTAAACATCCGGAATCCAGATTTGGAAGGGCACCGCCCCAATCTTAAAGCCGAGGCCGGCGATCATGAGGGCGAACGCGAAGAGCAGGGGGACCGCCATTTCTGAATCGGCATCCTTGAGAAACGCGCCGATTGCCTGAAGGTTGGTCTCCCCGGTCAGCCCGAAGAGCCAGGTGATGCCATAGACGAAAAAGCCGGTGGAGAGCGCTCCCAGGATGAGGTATTTCACACCGGCCTCGAGGGAACCGACGTTGCGCCGCATGTAACTTACGAGGACATAAAAGGACATCGTTACCAATTCCAGGGATACGAAGACACTGATGAGATCCGTGGCCGAGGCCATCCACATCAGCCCCGCGCAGGTGAAGACCGGAAGAAAGAAAAACTCTCCGAGCCCGGCGGTGGAAGTATCCTCCCCGGTCGTATACCGGCGGAGAATCCTGGTGTAGTCGACCGACATGACCAAGACGATGGCGGTGGTGAGCAATGCGATCTGTTTGTAAAACAGCGCCAGTGAATCGGCGCTGTAAAAACTCCAGAACCCCTGCGCCGTGTCGACGTCTTCCGGTTGGACTGCAAAAAATGAAGCCAGAAACACGACCCCAAGTCCCAAAGCTCCACCCCAGGCGAGCCGGCGGCGGTTGGCCTTGGTCATGAAGGCTTCGGAA
>JAHEJT010000187.1 GCA_024638765.1 Verrucomicrobiales bacterium | reverse complement strand
GAAAAGCCGGTGGGAACACCTGCCCCGCCCGGAATGATCTGGTAAAATACGTCGGAAGATCCTGCAGGATTCGGATTGGCCAGCGTCGCAGTTATTGTCGTGACCCCGGGCTCGAACCGGCCGTCGCTGAAACTGATCTCCGGCACATCGAGAGTCACTCCGTCCGGTCCCTCGATCGTGTAGGAGCTGACATAACTGGGGAGATAATAGGGAGCGGTGGGAATAGCCCGGGCTTCCACGGTGACACCGAGGGTATGATCCAGAACCGACAAATCGAAAGGTGCCGAGTAAGGGGTCCAAACGTCATTCTGACTGAGGCGGTATTCCACAGTGGACACGGATGGATCATTCGAATTCGGAATGGATACGCTAATAATCTCGGCGCCTCCGCTGAATGCGAACTTGGTATCGTCCACATTGATCATAGGAACGGTGAGCTGGACATTGGATGCCGCGTAATTATGCGCCACTTCGGAACTGTCGATCCAATCCGGGTGAATGCTTTGAGCATAGGCGCGGACTTCGGCGTCCTCCGGCACCAGAATCGGCGTCCCCGTGTAAGGAATCCAGACGCTTGAGTTTACCGAATATAAGACTTGGGATGATCCCAGCGGATTGAGATTCGAGAGATAGAGCGCCAGATTGTAATCCGTAATCGGAAAAGTCGCGCTGACTATGGAGAAAATCGGCGTGCCAAGGGTGCCTGAAGTCGGCGGCGGCGGGGGCGTGCCGGAAGTTCCGCCCGCGATCTCAACGGTCGGAACGGGGGTGGGCGGCAATTGGCCACTGACCAGCATCTCGTTGTAATCCCAGATCCATTCGTCCAGCAGCGCCAGTCCCACGACTTCATCACGGTCTTCGTGGACGATCGTCCCGGTGGAGAGAGACGGATCACGGACAAATCTTTTCACTCCGGCGACGCCGCCGGTGTCGATCTTGCATCGTTTCAGGAGGGGGTCCCAGAGGACCCGTGGCTGGCTCGAGGCCGCCTCCGCAATGCTCTGCATTTCAGTGGTGAGGCTCAGTGGAATGAAACTTCCGGTCAATCCCGCGTTCTGCTTCGAGCTATCCGCGTCAGCCCTGGTCTTCAATTTGTCGAGCAGGTCCTCGATCGTCGTCACCGAGTCGAGAGATCCGCCGAAGACGCTATAGACGCCGATGGCGGCATTGAGAGATCGAACATCGTTTCTGAGCTTGAGTTGGGACGCCGCCTCGCGCGGATCCTTGCTGAGCAGGATGACCATAACTCCGGTGATCGAAGCGAGGACGGTCAGCGACACGAACACCTCGAGGATGCTGAAGCCCTCGATTCGCCTGCCTAAATCTCCCCTTTTCACCCCAATCACCAAATTTGCCCCAAGTGTGATTCGTAATTAGGAGAAATATATCGTTTTTTAGAAAATAATCAAGATTTAACGTATAAACCAGATAAACCATGAATTTAATAATTACTTAAGCAGTGCTAAGCATTGCCCCCAAGTCCCTGGTCATCGGGGTTTGTCGTCCCACCCGGCATCCCCTCCACCTCCATCCCCCTGCCCTCTCTACCGATGAGCCTTCCCGCTCGCGGGTCTGAGCGGCCCCTCTCTTCGACCCTTCGACTTCGCTCAGGGAATTCATCAAGCTCAGGGCCGGCCTGTCCCGGGCTTGCCCCAGGGTTGATCGGTCAGCGGTGATGCACAAAAAGCGAATTCCTCAGGGAGCAAATCCATGCCATCCTGAGGCAGCATGATGACGGAGAACCCCGGCGATCCCTTCCAGGAAAAGCGAAACGAAACCGGCGTTCTCCGCTGCGAATTCCAGGGCGAAACAGTACCCATGATCCTGCGTCACCCGGATGTGCGCCACGCCGCCAAGGATTGGGAGACCTTCAGTTCGGATGCCCCCTTCCGGGTGCCCATTCCTTCTGAGGAAGAATTCCGGAGGATGCGCCAGTTGCCCATCGAAACGGACCCGCCCGTCCACACCGAGTATCGCAAGATCGTGGAGCCGTTTTTCAAGCGGGCCAAGCACCCCGAAGTCATGGCCAAGGTCGATGCGCTCATCGAAGAGTTGCTTGACGAAGCGCTGCGCCGGGAATCCATCGAGATCGTCCGCGAGTTCGCCCTGCCCGTGCAGTCACACGCGCTCACCTACCTTCTCGATGTGCCCGAGACGGAAGCGGACACCTGGATCCGCTGGGGCATTCACGTTTTCGGTGACAAGGCCCCGGGTGAGCGGACCGGCCACACCCTTGAAAACTATCTCGAGGAACAATTCGACCGCGCGCTTGCGCATCCCGGAGAGGATTTTTTCAGCGCCCTCACCAAGGCCAGCTACCAGGGCCGGGCTCTCACGCGCGAGGAAATGATGGGCTTTGCCAACCTGACCTTTGCCGGCGGGCGCGACACTGTCATCCACACGATTTCCTGCATCATGGCCCACCTGGCCGCGCACCCCGAGGCTCTCGACTTTTTGCGAGAGGATCCCAAGCGCATCGCCACCGCCACGGAAGAATTTTTCCGCGTCATCACGCCGCTGACCCATATCGGACGCGTCTGTCCCGTGAAGACCGACGTCCATGGGGTAACCGTCGAGCCCAAGGGCCGGGTGTCCCTCTGCTGGGCTTCAGCCAATCAGGATGAAACGGTGTTCGAGTCCCCTCATGAAGTGCGGCTCGACCGGAAACCCAACCCCCACATTGCCTTTGGCGCCGGCGCCCACTTCTGCCTCGGTGCGGCGCACGCAAGACTGATCGTCAAGACCTTGCTCCAGCAGCTGTGCGCACGGGTGGCAACCATCACTGTGCTGCAGGCCAAGGAACATGTCGAAAAAGAATCCCAGTACCGGCGTTCGGTCGGCTACGAGTCACTGACCGTCACGCTGACCCCACGCTGAAAATACGGGAGGCACGTCATCCAGAAATCCGGCCCTCCAAGCCCGACCGGCCGGCGATGCGGGAGTGGCCTCATGAAATCCCTGAGCCCGATGAAAAAGGAATTTCCTGGCGGTAATTCTCTTGCGCGGGCTTTTCCACGGGTTCTAAGCTGAAATTGCGGCGAGACGTCGGAGGGCGGCGCCGGTAACTTCCTGATGGGGGTGATGGGGAAGCGATGGGATCCCGCGAAGATATGGCGCTGGTGCGGAGAATCCTCGCCGGCGACGGCGAGGCCGCGCTCACATTCGAAAGAGAGTATTGGAAATACTTGCGTCACACTCTCCTGGCTAAGTGTCACGACGGGCGGTCGAAGGATCAGGCCGAGGAGGTGGTCGCGGATGTGATGGCGGAATGTTTCGGCGTAAGCGAAAAAGGAAACCTGCTGGAGCGTTACAACGGAGAAAGCTCGTTGCGTGGGTGGCTCTACACGATCGCCTCGAACCGGATGAAAAACTGGTGGCGAAGCAGCCGTTTCCGATTGGAGCAGCAAGTCGAGGACACTGGCGCAATTGAGCAGATTTTCGAGACAGCGCCGGCCGGGGGCGCGGCCGAGAGCGCCCGAGCAGATGCGGATGTCGTGGAGCTTCTGCACAAGGCCTTTGAGATCGCGCTGCATTTCATCGAAAGACGGGATCGGTTACTGCTCGGCATGGTTTACGGCCGGGGTTTAACCCAGGCCGAGGCGGGTAAGATCGCAGGATGCGACACCTCGACGGTGGGCAGAAGGATCAAGGCGGCGTCCGCACGTCTTCGCGAGAAAATGTTGCGTTACCTCGAAATCCTGGATGTGGAAATCGATATCGAGTGGGAAGATTGCGAAGAGATGTGCACCCGTTGGCCCGACCTGCTCTCGTAAACACACGAAGGACTGACTCCTTAGCTTGAAACTTTCCACTAAACACTCGCACTCATGACCCGTGATTCGAACGGCGATCTGGATGTCCATCGAGACGAAGCACGCGCCCCGAACATCTTCGAACGACACAAAGTCAAGGTCCTCATCCTGCTCAACATTGCGGGTCTTGCGACGATCGATCTTATCGCAGGCTGCTTCGTCATTCCGCGGGATCATCTCAAAGCATTACAGCCCCACCCCGTATACCATCACGCGCTCAGCCCGAATGTCACCGCGGCCAGCACCTATGGTTCCCTGCGTTATAAGTTGTCGACCAACTCCCTCGGATTCAGGGATTCGTCGGAAAGAACCGTCCCCCTGGAGTCGGAGAACAAGAGAATTCTCTTTATCGGAGATTCATTCACCGAGGGCGTGGGTGCGAATTGGGAAGAAACCTTCGTGGGACGCGTCGCGCACGGGATTCGCCCGGCATCGATCGAGATATTGAACGGTGGAACCAGTGGGCACTGTCCCAAGCTCTACTGGCTGAAAACAAGATTCCTCATCGAAGCGGTCCGCCTCGAATTCGACGAAGTGATCGTGATGATCGATTCAAGCGACATTCCCGAGGAGCTGAAATACGAAGACTACAATCCACGCGTTCCTTCCCCGGCCGGCCGGGTGCTCTATCAGCTTGGGCGCATTTTAAGACAACGATCGTTTCTAGCCTATTCGCTGGATCAATTCGTCCGCTTGCGAGGGAAAGCCGGGCTTCCTTCGCACCTGCAATCCGAGGAATACGAAGATGCCATCCACGGCTTCTGGGCCCTGAAGCAGCCGCTGTGCGACGCCTACGGCATCCCAGGATGGAAACTGGCGGAAATGAACATGCAAAAGCTTGTCGATCTGTGTAAGGCAAACGGCGCCAAGGTGACGATCGTCGTTTTCCCGAATGCCAACCAGGTGCAATATCGCGATTCGGACAGCATTCAGGTGCGGCTCTGGAGCAGCTTCGCGGCAAAAAATAGTCTTCCTTTTCTCGATCTTTTTCCGACTTTCATCACCGATCCCGAATCGGATCTCGTCATGATCCATGAGAAAGAAATTCAATATCCTTATCCAAAATATTACATTCCGCGCGATGTCCATTGGAACAGCGAGGGCCACCGCATCGTCGCGGAAGAATTATTGAAATACATCAATCCCGCTTCTTGATAACGTCGCTTGGCAGCCCCTGCTGCTTGGCCACGTAATTCCCCGCGCCGCCGTCGCGCCGGCACTTTCAGAGGATTCCCCGGCGGTCCTCGCCGTCACAAGTAAGGTGGGGTTGGGCACTTCCATAAAAGAAACGCGTCTCCTGGGTAGTTCTCGGCAGGAGGAATGAAACTCCTGATTCCAGCGGCCGCCCTCTTCCCGGCGGTCGTTTCGGCGGCGGTCCCGCCGGCAAGTTTGAAGATCGATTCAACCCCCTCCAACCCGGGGCCGGTGGCTGCGGTGAAGAGACGCGCTGAGAAAGGGATTTCCTGCTATCAGTAGGGAATTCCTATCAGTCACGGCCGCCTGCCGCAGTGCGCCTGGATCGGCCCGCCCGCTCGCGGCGAACTCAGGCGACCTTTCGGACGGGGATCTCCAGCCCGTCCTCCCTCGCTAAAGATACGGCGCAACCCGTGCGCGGGCTGACGCCCCCTGCAAGTGCGGGCCCCGTGTCCCGCCTCGGCCTCGCCCGAAGGTCGATGGGCGAGTATTCCGCCGGAACGCCCAGAGCAGTTCCCCCAACTCAGATTCACGGCGGCAGCGTTCCCGTCGACTCAGGTTCTTCCACGGGCACCGCGGGAACGACGACGGGCCCCGGCGGAGGAAGGACTGGCACCGGTCGCGCGCGAGGCAGGGGCCCTTCTTCTCCAGGCGGGGGTGCGGGCAAAGGCGGAGGCGGAGGTGGAGGTGGATACGCGGGGACGGGTCGCGCGCGCGGCACCTCTTCCTCGGGCCACCCGCCCAGCGGTAGTGAAGGCCGGACGGGCACCGCGCGACGAATTTCACCGCCGGGTGCCGGCGGTTTGGCCGCGGGCATGAACTCATAGTCGCCCTCCGCGCCTGCTTCCACCGGAAGTTCGAGCACCTCGGGTGCGGACACCGCTTCAGGTTCCGGGATCACGGCCACGGCGCGCTGCACCTGGACCGCAAACCGACTTCCATAAGGATCATCCCCCACCAGCGTGGGCGACTTCGGATAGACCGGCGGGACCGATCCCCGCATGGCGCGTAGCGAACGGCCGGGGGAAAGCGAGGCGATCTTCGAGCCCTCCGGCATGTCGTCGGCGCTGTGATACGTGCACGGCTCGAGGATACCGGCCTGGCCCGCGGGCAGATGGACGCGGTGGGCGCAGGCAATGAATATCGGCTCGTCGCTCACCGCGGGGACGAGGCGCGACTCGGTGCAGTAATCCATCGATTTCTTTCCTGAATAATCGCAGACGAAAACGGGCTCCGTCAGCGGCGGAGGGGGCACTTGGTCGGGCGGGTATTTTTCGATCGACGCGTTCATGCCGTCGACCCACACCGGGAGGGCCAGCACGCCGCCGTAAGCGCCGGGCCCAATAGTCTGGGGATTGTCATATCCGGCCCACACGCCGCAAGTCACCTCGCTGTTGTACCCGAGAAACCAGGCGTCGGTAAAATTGTAGGCGGTGCCGGTCTTACCGCCCGCCGGCATGTGGGCGAGTCCCAGGTCTTTGATCGAGGTCGCCCCGGTCCCGCGTTCCAGGGCGCTCACCAGCGCGCTGTGGACATGACCTGCGGTCAGCGGTTTCATCGCCGTCACCTGCACAGGCATGGCGCTGTCTTCATAAATAATCTCCTCGTTCTCATTGACGACCTTGAAAATGATCTTGATTTTCTCGGCGCGCAGACCGCGATTGGGGAAGGTGGAATACGCCAGCGTCAACTCGGCGGGACTGACCTCGGCCTGTCCCAGGAAAGTCGACGGCGCGTTTCTCAATTCGGAGGTGATCCCCGCCTTGGCGGCAAACTGGAGCACCTCATCGGTGCCCACCTTCTGCCCCAGCCGGACCGTGGCCGAATTCTTGGAGGAGACGATGGCTTTCCAGCCGGAAATGTTTCCCTGGTATTCGTTGTCGGGATCTTCGGCACCCCATTCTCCGACGATCCCTTCCAGGGCGCCGATCATGACTTCCCGGTTGTCCAGCGGCGCGTCCAGCACCTGCGCGTAGGGATCGATCCCTTTCTCAATCGCGGCGGCATACACGAAAGGCGTGAAGGCCGTGCCCATGGCGCGTTTCGCCCGGAAGGCGCGATCGAACTCGCTCCGCCCGAAATTTCGGCCTCCCACGGACGCCAGCAGCTCGCCGGTGCTGTTGCGGATGATGACGCCCGCCGCCTCGAGGGTGCCTTCGCGCCCCGTCGTATCCCCGCCTTCCCGGGCCGCTGCCTTCTCGTACTGCGTTAGCCGCCGGCTGATGCTGTCCCGCAGCTTCCTTTCCAGGTTCGCGTCAATGGTGGTATAAATGCGGATGCCGTCCCGGGACTCGGTGCTGTCAGCGAAGATCTGGTCCAGCCTCCGACGGATCTCGGCCATGATGTGAAGCCCTTTCCCGGTCCGCATCGAGGCCAGCAGCGCGGTCACCGGCTCCGCAACCGCGTCCGCGTAAACCTCTTCGGTGATCATTCCCAGATCATACATCCGCTCCAGCGAGCGATTCCGGGACCCGGTGGTGAGCGCGATATCCTTGAACGGATTGTAAGCGTTGGGACGCTTAATCATGCCGCTGAGCACCGCCGATTCGCTCAGCGAAAGCTCCGCCGCACGCTTTCCAAAATAACCCTGCGCCGCCGATTCGATACCGTAAAAACCGTTCCCAAAATAGACCAGGTTGAGGTAATGCTGGAGAATTTCTGATTTCGAGTATTCGTCCTCGATACGAATCGCCAGGTACATCTCGGTGAGTTTTCGCCGGTAACTCAACTCCCGCATCTCGAATGTCTGGCGGGCAAGTTGTTGGGTTATGGTGCTCGCGCCCTGCGCAATCCGGCCCGCTTGCATGTTGCTGATCGCCGCGCGCAAGATTCCTGTGAGATCGACTCCCCCGTGCTCGTAAAAACGCGAGTCTTCGGTCGCGATCACCGCCTGCAGGAGGTGATTCGGGAGACCGTCCAGAGAAACCGGGCGGCGGTTCTCGGTAAAGAGCGAGCCCAATACCTCGCCGTTCCGGTCGTAAACCACACTCTCCGTTTCGACTTTCCGAACTTCGGCAAGATCATACTCGGCCGCGCGCAGGCGATAGGGCCGCAAGACCAGGGCGCCGGCGAGGAGGCCGATGCCCCCCAGGATCGCCAGGGCAGCGCCGGCGATCAGGAAAACCCGCGGAGAGAGCATGCGCCGCCATCCGCGTCGAGTTTCCGGATCGAAATCGGCTTTCCAGGGGGGCGGCACCCGATGTCCAAATGATCCTGCCATATCTTCTTCCCGTGACTATAATCAGCAATCGGTCACACCCTAATTGAAGAGGCCCTCAAAAAACGATTCGATGGCGTTCTTCGGTCTCCTCTTCGTTTCCCCGGTGGTTTCCTGAGTGGCCGCGGGCGCCGCCGCGCGGGTGCTCTCCCAGCGGTTCACCGGGGGATCCGCAGGCAGCGGTGCGGCGAAGTCGTAGGCTTCCGGGTCATCGTAAAGTCTCTTCATGATCTCGGCTGCAATGGGCGCGGCGATCCTGCCGCCGGAAACCGTTTCGCCCAGCTCACTCTCATAGACGACTGCAAACGCCAGCCGGGGATTTTGCGTGAAAGTAAAACCGGTGAACCACGCCAGATGCCGCGGCTGCCCGTCCCCCGAGCTCCACTGGGCCGTGCCCGTCTTTCCCGCGATCCGCACGACCTCGTTGCGCGCCCGCGTCGCCGTCCCCCGCCCCGAATTGACGACCTCGTCCATCCCAATTTGGACCGCTTCGACGGTTTCCAGGGGATACGGCATGTAACCGCGGCTGCTGTTCGGGATATGACTGATGACCGTGTGCTCATAATCCTGGACGTGCGACACCAGCCGGGCCCGGGGGAAGTGGCTCCCATTCGCGATCGCAGCAATCCCCATTGCCAACTGCACCGGGGTCACGAGCACCTCGCCCTGCCCGATGGAGATGTTGGCCGTCTCGCCATGCTGTAAATCCATGCGCGCGGGCAGCGCCCCCGCGGCTTCCCCCGCCAGCGGCAGACCTGCGGGTTCCCCGAATCCGAACTGGGCGGCGGTCTGAATGATCGGCGCCGGTCCCGTGTCGATCGCCGCCTGGTAAAACCAGGTGTTACAGGAGCGCGCCAGTGCGCCGACGACATCCAGCATGCCCTCACCCTCTTTGTTCCAGTTTTTGAATTCCCGGTCACCGATCCACATACTCGGCGGCCCGTTGAATTGCGTGTAGGGCTGGACCGGGCCGTAAGCCAGCGCCGCACAGGCGACAAAAGGCTTGAAGGTGGATCCCGGCGGGTAAGCCGCCGAAAAGCCACGGCCGAACAGCGGATTCGCCGGGTCCAGATTCAAGGTGTCAAAAGCCGCCTGGGTAATGAAGGGGACAAAAAGATTCGGATCGAAACCAGGGTTGGAAGCCAGCGCCAGAATATCCCCGTTGTCGGCATCTACTATCACGGCCGCCCCGCGCCGGCTCATCTCCGCAAGGACCGATTCCGCCAGGCCCTGGAGCTCGAGGTTGAGCGTCGTGACAACGTTGTGCCCCGGTTCCGCCGCCTGGATCACGGTCGTCTCCACGAGAGTCCCGGATTCATCGAAAGTCATGTTGACGATCCCGTCCTTGCCGGTGAGCGCTTCGTTAAAGTGCTTCTCAAGTCCCGAGCGGCCCTCGAAGTTTT
>JAHEJT010000186.1 GCA_024638765.1 Verrucomicrobiales bacterium | reverse complement strand
TGGTATGGTCCTAGGAGATTTCCTTCTCCCGTGATTCCTCGTTCCCAGGGGAACCCCCCGGGCCCGAGGACCCGGGAGGGAGCCAGTCCGTCGCACCATGGCCACTACCCACGCTCCCGTCGCTTACGACTCCAAGATTGAGGGCAACGTCATCTTTACGCAGGTCGACGCCGCCATCAACTGGATGCGCAAGAACTCGCTCTGGCCCATGCCTATGGGCCTCGCCTGCTGCGCCATCGAACTCATGGCCACAGGGGCGTCGCGCTACGATATCTCCCGTTTCGGAGCCGAAGTCATGCGCTTCTCCCCACGCCAGTCCGACGTCATGATCGTCGCAGGCACCGTGACGTATAAAATGGCACTCGCAGTCAAGCGGATCTGGGACCAGATGCCGGAGCCCAAATGGTGCATCGCTATGGGCGCCTGTGCCTCCAGTGGCGGCATGTACCGGAGTTACGCCGTGCTCCAGGGGATCGACAACCTGATCCCGGTCGATGTCTATGTCTCCGGATGCCCTCCGCGTCCCGAAGCACTGCTCGATGGCCTCATGAAGCTCCAGAAAAAAATCGAAGCCGAGCACTCCACCGTCGCGCAGAAGGAACGCCTCCTCGAAGAGCTCACGTGAGTTAGTAGCGGCGGCATCCTGCCGCCGTTCCAGATTAGTCCGGCGGCTGGAAGCCGCCGCTACTTTCCTAATAACGATCCCCCCATGGAAATCACCCAGCTACTCACCCGCCTCGGGGAACACCTCGGGAAAAAAATCCTCTCCACCGGGGAGTTTCGCGGCGAACACACGATCACGCTCGGCCTCGCCGACCTCGCCGAGGCCCTGCGGTTCTGCAAGGAATCCCTCGGGTTCGATTACCTCGTGGACATCAGCAGCGTGGACAACCTGGGGGATGACCCGCGATTCGAGATGGTCTACGAACTCTATTCCTACACCGATCGCGTCCATCTCCGCGTCAAGGCTGCTGTCCCCGAAGATAATCCCAACGTGCCCACGGTCTCGGACCTTTGGCCTACGGCCAACTGGCACGAACGCGAGGTCTACGACATGATGGGAATTGAATTCGCGGGCCATCCCGACCTCCGGCGCATTCTCATGTGGGAGGGATACCCCTACTACCCGCTCCGCAAGGAGTTCCCCCTCGCCGGCAAACCCAGCGACGTCCCGGAGGTGGCCTTCACCGAAGCCGCCCCCCTCGCCGGCGGTCCTTTCGTAACCGTCCCCACCGAGGAAGGCACCGTCGCCCGCGAACCCCGCTCCCGGGAGTGAGGCAGGGCGACGCGCCCGTGCGTCCAGGACACATCCCCACCAACCTGGGTAGGGCGACGCGTCCCTGCGGAGCCGCAGATCAGGGGAAACGCTTCCGATTAGAAGGCGGCTCCACGGGACGCGTCGCCCTACCTTCGTCACCCGCCCCACTACTTACTACTTACTGATCCCATCCCTCCCCAACGCCGCGGTCCACAATTGCACCAACTGCCCCGCCGCGCGGGTCCCCACCTCGACGACTTCCTCGTGCGAAAGGGGCTCTCCCCTTCTAAGCCCCGCCCCGTAATTCGTCAGGCAGGAAAACCCCGCAACCTCCAGCCCCAAGGCCCGCGCCTGGATCGCCTCGGAGACCGTGGACATCCCCACGGCATCCGCGCCCAGCGACCCTAACATCCGCACCTCCGCCGGCGTCTCGTACTGCGGCCCCAGCACCGCAGCGTATACCCCCTCGCAGAGCGGCACCGACGCCTCCGCCGCAGCCTCCGCCAGATCCTGCCGCCAGCGCTTTGAATACACCTCGGTCATATCCACGAAACGTGGCCCTCCCGACAAGGGAGATACCCCCTGCAGATTCAGATGATCCACAATCTGCATCCAGACGCCCGGCCGGAAATCCGGGTGCAGGGCCCCCGCCGCATTGGTCAGGACCAGACGTTTCACCCCCATCGCCGCCAGGACCCGGACCCCGGCCGCAACCTCCGCCGCACTGTATCCCTCGTAAAGATGCACCCGGCCCTGCGCCACGGCGACCCGCACCCCGGCAATCTGCCCGATCACAAAGCGACCCGCATGACCCTCGACCCCGGAGACGGGCACCCCCGGGATATCACCGAAAGGGATCTCCTCCTCGACATCGATATTTTCGACGAAGGATCCCAGTCCCGAGCCTAACACGAGTCCCACTTCGGGCTTTAACCGCAGGAGGGCATCCGGAAGCGCGCGCGCGCCGGCAGGAGAAAATTCGTTTGCAACCAGACTGCCGGCGTTCCCGCTCACCCCGAAGATGCTTCCAGAGCAACAGGTGCGGGTCAAACCATCCCGGGAGCGGGATTCAGCCGTCAGATGGCGACCGCCAGGAAAATCAAGACCGCGAGTACGACGATTGAGAAGCGCAGCAAGCGCAGGCCGAGACGGTCCGCTACCTCGGGTGCCTCCATGCCGTAATCCAGTCGTTTAGAAGAGTGAGAGTGCAGCCTCATGAACGTCTAACTATTACATCAATTCTAGAAATTTCAAGCTAAAAGATTGAAATTTAAGAGTTCTTAAGGAGTTTCCACCCCGACCCCGACTTCCCACCCTCCTCCCCCTTTGTCATCCCGTCCCTCCCCCTTTGTCATCCCGTCCCCCCCTTTCTCATCCCGTCGCCCCCTTTGTCATCCCGAGCGGAGTCGAGGGATCTCTCTCAGAATCGAAAAAACTGCCGGCCTTCGGCGAGGTGGAGGATCCATCGGGGCACCCGCATCAGGCTTCTGGCGCACATCATCCAACGCAAGTCTTGAGCAAGAAGAGAGATCCCTCGACTCCGCTCGGGATGACAAGCATGTGTGGCGCGGGGCCTCAGATCCATCGACTGTGCACTCCCGAGTCCGCACCTCCGGATTCTGCACGGCGGACGATAGACCGTGAACTGCGAAGCACCCGGCTAGCGACTACCGGCTCTCGACTGCCCCCCGAATCTCCCCATACAATTCGCGCATCCGGCCCATCTCCGCCCCTGCCCCCTCCCCGCGCCGGAGGGGCTCGCCCCAGATCGCATCCACCTCCACTTCCCGACCCTCCAGATAATCGATGAGACTCGAGGGCTTGTAGGGGCCCATCCCGCGGGTCGCGCTGATCTGCCGCTCGACCAGGTCCTCTGGAATGGAGTGGCCGAGTTTCCCAGCCGCCCCGATCACTTCGAGCATGAGTTCCCGGACGCGAACCCGCAAATCCGCATCGCCCAGGATCTGCGCCACATCGATGCCCCCCGCCGCGATGGAGAGACCGTTGAAGGGCACGTTCCAAACCAGCTTCCGCCACCGCTCCCGCGGCAGATCCCAGACCTCCTGACAATCGATGCCCGCCTCCCGAAAGCCGGCGGCGATCGTCTTCAGGCGACTCGCCGGCGCCTCCCCCGGGGCGAACTCCCCGAGCGAAATGCGTCCCTCCCCCTGATGCCGGATGACTCCGGGCCCCACCCGGTTGAGACACACAAAGCACAGCCCTCCCAGCACCCGCTCGGCTCCGAAACGGGCCGCCAGGAATTCGTCGCTGCCCAGCCCGTTTTGCAAGGTCAGCAGCGCGGTGTCGCCCTTCAGGAGCGGCGGGAGCAAATCGAGGAGGGCGTCGTTGGCCGTCGCCTTGGTCGCGATCAGCACCAGGTCCGCCGGTCCGATCGACTCGGTCGAACCCTGGCACTGCACTCGGTCCAGGTGGAAATCGCCGTCCTCGCTGAGAACCCCCAGCCCCTGCTTTCGCACGTGCTCGAGGTCGCGCCGCATCAGGAAGTGGACGTCCGCCCCCCCGCGCGCCAGTTTCGCCCCATAATACCCTCCCACCGCGCCCGCGCCCACCACTGCGACGCGGCCGAGGTTTGCGAGTGCTGACGGGCTGTCGGAGAGAGATACCATTGAGGGCAGGTGTAGTCTGGAGGGCGACGCTTCGTCGTCGCCGCCCGGTTGCGACAAAGCGCAACCCTCCACACATTACCCTTGCCACCCCGCCTCCTGCCAACCGAGAACCGAGAACCGTGAACCTCGAACAAAAAGACCTTTTTCTCCTCGACGGTGGTCTCGCCACCGAACTCGAGCGCCGCGGGCACGACCTCGATCACCCCCTCTGGTCGGCCCGGCTTCTCCTCGAAAACCCGGGGGCCATCCAGGAGGTCCACGAGGCTTACCTCCGCGCCGGAGCAGATATCATCACGACTTCCTCCTACCAGGCCAGCCTGCCGGGCCTGAAGCGCGAGGGCCTCTCCCGCGAGGAAGCCATCGAGGTGCTGGGAAGATCAGTGGACCTCGCCCGCCGCGCCTGCCGCGCCGCCAATCCCGACGCCCTGGTGGCCGCCTCCCTCGGACCCTGCGCCGCCTCCCTCGCCGATGGCTCGGAATACATCGGCGATTACGATAAATCTTTTGAGGAACTTCTAGCGTTCCACAAGGAACCTTTAGAAATATTAATAAAATTTTCACCGGAGATCCTCGCTTTTGAGACTATTCCTTCAAAATTAGAGGCCGAGGCATTGGCGGCGCTTCTCGATGGGATGGAGGCACCACCGGTCTGGATCTCGTTTCAATGCCGGGACGAGTCCCGCATCGCGGACGGCACGCCCATTGGCGAGTGCGCCGCACTCCTGGACTCCGTCGATGCCGTCACCGCGATCGGAGTCAATTGCACCGCACCCCGCCTGATCCCACCCCTCATTAAAACCCTCCGCTCCGCGACCTCAAAGCCGCTGGTCGTATATCCGAATTCGGGCGAGTCCTATGACGCGCGAACCCGGACCTGGACCGGCCTCACGGACCCGGACGCCTTCGCCTCTGCCGCCGTCCGGTGGCACGCCGCCGGGGCCTCGATCATCGGCGGCTGCTGCCGCACCACACCCGATTTTATTCGGCGACTTGGCAGCTTGCTTAAGACCTAACACCAGCCGCGGCGCACTCCCTTATCTACGGGTTATATCATTTTCCATAATCGCCTGATAACGAGTATATTAAGATAGGTTTTTACGTAATCTTATCCGCACCTTTCCAGGCCCCGGTTACAGGGCAATCGAGTGCCTGCAGCCCCCCCGGTCCCCACCCCGTTCCCGGCCCTCCCGACTCTGCGTTTGACTGTCGACCGCGGACCGTGAACGATGATCGCAAAGAACCATGCTCCGCAGCGCCAAATCCTTCTTCGGTCTCGAACTCAAAGCCAGCGACGGCTTCATCGGCCATTGCCGTGATTTCCTCTTCGATGACAAGCCTTGGACCGCGCGTTACCTCGTGGCCGATACCGGCAAATGGCTCTCGACACGCCTCGTCCTCGTCTCGGCATACGCCCTCAACGACCCCGATCTCGGCACCCATGTCTCGGATATTCCCGTCAATCTGACCCGCGAACAAATCGAAGCTGCACCTGGGATCGACACCGACTCCCCCGTGTCACGCCGTCACGAACTGGAGATGGCACGCTTTTTCAGTCATCCGCTCTACTGGCAAGGCGAAGGCCTCTGGGGTGAGACCGGCATCCCCGAAAACCTGGCGCCACCCTCCCCGGAGGAGCTGGATCGCCACGCCCAGCAGTTGGAAACCATCGACGATTCGCACCTCCGCTCCGTCCAGGAGGTCATCGGATACAAGGTCGAAGCCTCCGACGGTGAGCTCGGCCACGTGGACGACATCATCATTGAAAACACCACTTGGGCCCTGCGTTACCTCGTGGTCGATACCCGCAACTGGCTTCCCGGCCGAAAGGTACTCATCTCCCCCGAATGGGCCACCACCGTCGATTGGTACGAATCCCAGGTCGAAATCCATCTCGATCGTGAAGCCATCAAGGACAGTCCTCCCTACGATCCCCTTAAACCGGTCAACCGCGATTACGAGGGCAAACTCTACGACTACTACGGCCGCCCGGTGTATTACTGAGCGGGGTGCTGGTCAGATGTAGCCGCGCTCGTAAGAGCGTGGATCTGAGCTCCTGCAAACGCTCGTCCACCGTCTGTCGACGGCGGCTACTCGCACGGGTCCGGGCACGTAAGATGCTCCCTCAAGTCGCTGACGATCAGTTGTCTGCGACCTCACACCACCTCGAGCAATTGCCGCAGCCCCGTCACCACCACGTCGGGCCCCCCGCCAGCGCCCGGCTTCCAGCCGTGCGTCCGCAGGGACCGGCCATCGCCGGCGAATAACGCCGTCCGAAACCCGATCTCCGCCGCCGGCCTGACGTCTTTCACCATGTCGTTCCCGACGTAAAGGGCCTCGCCCGGCGAGATCCCCTTTCCCTCCAGCGCGCCCGCGGCGCACTCGTAAAGACCACGCGCGGGCTTCCCCTCGAGCAGTCGATACGACCACACGCAAAGATCCTCCGAAAATCCAAGCGATCCTAACACTTTTCCCGCAAGCGCCGGAAAAAGCAAAGGGGTATAAAACTGGCTGTTGGAGACGATCCCCAGGGCCAGCCCCCGGCCGGAGAATTCCTCCAGCACCTCCTCCAACCCGGGCATCGGCCACACCGGATTAACCCGGCACTCGTACTCCACCGCGACGGCCTCCAGCGCTTCTTCTCCAGGGGCGTCCTCGACGGCCCCCACCAGCTCCCGCCAGATCTCGCGGATCTCGACTTCCGGGAACTCGATTCCCTCACGCACCCGCCGTGCGTGGGCACCCCGGATCAATCCGAAAAAGCGCTCCTCGATCCCCACCTCCTCCCCCGCCGGGAGTGTCACGCCGTGCCCAGCCAACGCGGCCACCATCGCCCCGCCGCCGCACTGCTCCTCGGCCAGGCTGATGTCCCCGGAACCGCTGATGAAAAGCGTCCCGTAGACGTCGAAGAGCACCGCCTTGAGACCGGGAATCCGCTCCAGGCGCGCCTCCAGGTCCACCGGCTCCGGCTCGAGCGGCCGCGAATGATCACGGATGATTTGTTCCAGGTTGCTCTCGCTCATAACGCCGGTCGCCGTGCGTGCATCAAACCACAGCCGTCAGCTGCGTAAAAAGCAGAAGCGCCTCCCATCCAGGAAAAAATCCAACAGTGCCTCGGAAACCGGGCGCTCGGGACTGCCTCCCGATTCCCCGCCCTCGGTGACCACGCGACGATAACAGCCCTCCAGCAGCCGCCCGTATCCCTCCGCGGAGTAAGATTCCCGAACCGCGGCTGCGTTCGCCGCCAGGGCGTGCCCCTCCGGAGGCCGCTCCAGCACTCCCATCAGCCACTCCGCGGCCCCGCTGTCCTCTCCCCCGGTCGTGCGCAACAGCACGCGCGCTGCGGCTTCCCGGCCCCCGCCTATCACCGCTTCGATGATGGCCTCCTGATGCGATTCGTGGAGCCGGCCGAACTCCACCCGCCCCTCGCGCACCATCGAGGTGAACGCGGTCTCCACGTCACGGGCACCGCAGGGACGCCCGTATTCCCGGGCGGAGCCCGCCATGGCCTCCTCGAGATCGGCCCGGAGACGGTCTTCCCCCACCCACTCCAGCGGCGCTTCGAGTCGCTCGTAAAGCCCGGGAAAGCGCAGTCCCGCATCCACCATGTCAGAGGTTATCTCGGGCAGATCGCGGCCCACCAGGGGGCGCGGCAGGAGGAAGGGTTCCAGGAACGCCAACCCGAATCCCTCCGCGATGCTCGTGGTGACGATCGCGTCGCTGCACCCCAACCAGACGTCGAACCCGGTCCCCTCCTCCGAACCCAATCCGAGGTCGCGCGGCGAGGTCTCCCCGGCCACCGCGAACGCCATGGGGAGGTCGTGCCGGGACGCAAAGGCGCGCCAGCGCTCGTAGACGGGAAGCCACTCGGGATTTTCCGGCGCTTTGCTGGTGGCAAAATGGCAGCTATTTCCCATGAGCGCCGCAAGCAGAAGGACTTCGCCGAGGTTTTTACGTCGAATGGCCCGCGTCGGGTAGAACAGCAACCTGGGTGCTCCCGCCGGTTTTTCGCGTCGCTCCCGGGTGCTGAAATCGAACTCCAGGTGCACCGGATTGGGGAGCAAATGGAGCCGCGAGGAGGGAATCCCCGCCTCCCCCAGCGCCCCGAGGTCGCGGGAGTTGAGCGCGGCGTAATGCACCCGCGATCCCACCGGATAGAGGGCCCACCGATTCGGGAGCGCGGCGTAATTGCCGGGGCGGCCGTCCTCGGGAAAATCGTGGATCTGCAAGAGCAGACGGTGCCCCCTCTCCGCGAGGAGGGACACCGCCTCGGGGAGCGCCGGGTTTTTCCCGAGGTTGTGGTTGTGGAAATGCCAGAGATCCGGGGCGCCATCGCAGGCCGCCGCGGCGGCTTCTTCGAGCTGGCCGGCCAGAGCGGCCGCATCCGTGGCGCCGGAGTCGGCCCCGTAACCCAGTCCTTCCACGCTCTCCGCGGCCGCCCCGTCCGGGAGCGAGAAGCCCGGGGGGGCCGGCTCGCCGCTGAGGATTCCGATTGCCTGCCCGCCTCCGCCACGGGCGAGCGCCGCCATGGCGTTCTCGATCACGCGCGTGACGCCCCCGGGACGAAGATGGTAGTGGACGATGGCGAGCTTCAATCCCACCCCGATCTAATGAATTCCCGCCGTCTCAAAGTCGATGGGAAAATGCCGGGTCCGGATCGGGCAGTGTCTCCTGCTCCGGCGCAACCATCCCGAAAAAACGACACGTCGGGTAGGGCGACCAGCCTTCGCTGAAGCTTCGGCGTGGCACGCGCGTCCCCGCGGAGCCGCCGCTCTTCGAAGACAGCCCCCCTCACCTGCCCGCAAAAAGCGCATACTCCACCTGGAGCGGTACCGCGATCGCCAGGAGACGGGCGCCTCCTTCCCCTGCCTCGAAGACGACCTCCGCGTCCTCCCCCGACTTGATGACGGCAAAATCGGGTTGGGAAACCTCCCGCCGCTCCGAGCCCTCCCCCCACGCGCCTGCACCCTCGACCACCACCGCGGCAAGCACCTCGTGCGCCGGGAGAACGGCCCGGTGCCTCGCGCCGGCCTCCAGGGCGATATCGTCCACCTGGGCCCGGGCCTCGAGCTGGACCGGCGCGTCCTTACCGAGGACCCGCTTGACGCGGACGCCCTCCCCGGCATCCTCCACGGGAAAGGCCTCCTCCTCGAAGTCCCGGTAAACCGGATCTTTCGAGAGAGTTTCCCGCAGGTTCGGCTCGAACCAGATCTGGAAAAACTCGGTCCGCTCCCCATACATTTCTTCCTGGTGAGAGATCCCGCTACCCGTCTGCATCACCTGGGCGCCTCCCGTGCCGACGCGACGATTATTCCCCGCACTATCGGTGTGACCCAACGCGCCTTCGAGGACGTAGCTCATGATCTCGAACCCCTGATGAGGGTGCATGCCGATGACGCCGTCCCCCTGGGCGGAAGCCCACGCCCAGTAAAGCAGCGGCCCCAGCCGCCTGGAGCCGCCGCTCTCGTGCGGAAACGGGATTGGTTTTATCTCCGTGATCTTTCCCCCGTCGAAGGCGCCGCTCCCCTGCGCCGACCTCGGGTAGATTTCCATGCTCAATGCCATCGTCCAGTCCTCCTTTAAATTTATCTTGATGTCAAGATATTAGATGCTGCCTCCACCCTCCGCGTTCAAATTTTCTCAGGCCCGCGTCCCCGCCCCGACCGCGCCCTGGTTTCAGAACTGGCAAAACCGTGCGCCGGGCCCCTTTCCCTGCGGGCCCGCCCCCCGGCGATGCTCCGTCCCCCCGCGGCCCTTCGCCTTCC
>JAHEJT010000185.1 GCA_024638765.1 Verrucomicrobiales bacterium | reverse complement strand
AGAGGCGCACACCGAACCGCGGAAGATGCCGGAGATGCCGAGGGGTATCTGGCAGGATTTCAAGCGGTGACGGCGGGCCGGAGAAAACGCATTTTTTCGGAAAAAATCGCAAGACTCGACGTCTCGCAGGCGTGATTACTTAGGTGACCGGAGGATAATACCCCCACACCTGGAGATGGAAAAGAGTGTCCACACCACAGTGCTGCCCGGCGAACCGGCATCGCGGATTAGAATTTCCCTCCGTGCTTGCGTCGCCTTGGTGGCCGCCTTCGGCGCCGGATTGTCGCCCGGCGCGGCGGGCGCGGCCGTGGATTTCAATCGCGATATTCGCCCATTGCTCTCCGACAACTGCTTTCTTTGCCACGGGCCGGACGAACACGATCGCAAAGCCGATCTCCGCCTGGACACCGCGGACGGCATCGTCGCGGACCTCGGCGGCTACGCGGCGGTCGTGCCGGGCGATCCCGATGCGAGCGAACTCATCGCGCGGATCATGATCGACGATCCCGACGAGATCATGCCGCCGCCGAAAACCCACAAGAAACTCACCGCGGCGCAGAAAGATCTCTTCAAGCGATGGATTGCCGAGGGTGCGGAATGGAGAGACCATTGGGCCTTCGAACCCGTGGTGCGGCCGGAGCCGCCGCAGATCGCCGGATCGGGCACGGCCCGGAGCCCGATCGATTCCTTCATCCTTGCGCGGCTCGACAAGGCGGGCTTGAAGGCGTCGCCGGAAGCGGACCGCCATACCTTGATTCGCCGCACGACCTTCGATCTCACCGGCTTGCCGCCGACTCCGGAGGAAGTGCAGGCGTTCATGAGGGACGAATCCGCCGACGCTTACGAGCACCTCGTGGACCGCCTTCTCGCGTCGCCCGCTTACGGCGAGCACCGCGCGCGTTACTGGCTGGACGCGGCGCGTTACGGGGACACGCATGGTCTGCACCTGGATAATTACCGCGAGATCTGGGCTTACCGCGACTGGGTTATCGACGCTTACAATGAAAATGTTCCCTTTGACCAATTCACGGTCGAGCAACTGGCCGGAGACCTCCTGCCGGAGCCGACGGTGAAGCAGCGCATCGCGACCGGATTCAACCGGTGCAACGTGACGACCAGCGAGGGCGGCTCGATTGCCGAGGAATACGCGGCGCGCTACGCGGTGGATCGCGTCGCCACGACCTCCACGGTCTGGATGGGCCTGACGACAGGCTGCGCGGTCTGTCACGACCACAAGTACGACCCGATCTCGCAAGAAGAGTTTTACCAGCTCTTCGCCTACTTCAACAACACGACACAGGAACCGATGGACGGGAACGTCGAGGACACTCCGCCGGTGGTGCGGTTGTTCGAGACGCCCGAGGAAGAGGCGAAGGCAAAAAAAATCGAGGAGCGAATCAAGGTGATCGACGGCAAGCTCGCAAAGCTCCGCAAGGAAGCTGATCCCGGCTTCACGGCGTGGCTGAAAGGACTCTCACCGGAGGCCGTGAAAAGAGAAAATCGGCTCGAAATAGCGGGCCGCGTGCTCTCGGTGGGCGCGGCTGACTTAAAGGTCGAATCCGAAGGCAGCCTCGTCGATCTCAAGGAGGGTGCCGATTTTCTTTTCGAGAAAGGGAAGCCTTTTACGCTGCGCCTGCGCTTCCGCTACCCAGAAACCAAGCGGGGCCGGTGGACGCTCGTTTCAAAAACGGATCCCGCCAACGACGACTGCGGCATGCGGGTGGTGCTCGACGGGCAAGGCGTCTCAGTCGAATTGATCGAGCAGTGGCCCGAACGCGCACTGCAGTCGGTGGTCAATCGCGGTTACTCGGCGGGGAACGAGAAGGAGATTTTCCTGACCTACGACGGATCGGGCAAGGCGGAGGGGATCATGCTCTATCAGAACGGGAAAGAACTGGGCAACCGATTCATCATGATTCGCAAGAATAAACTCGAAGGGGAAATCGCGTCGGGCGCTCCCTTCCGCCTCGCCGTGCCGGGCACCTACGCGAAAGACGGCGGTGTGGGCGTGAGCGAATTCGAGGTGTTCGACCGGCAGTTGGGCGACGATGAGATCCTGGTGTTGTCCAAGGCGCGTTCCATTCCTGGACTGCTGACGAAGGCGAAGGACCATCTCGAGAAAGAGAAAAAGGGAGAGTTGCCAGGCAAGAACGATCTCCTCTGGTATTACATGCTGGCTCAGTCCGGCGATTTCGCGACAACGATGGTGGCGCGCGCGGCCGCGGGCACGGAGCTCGACCAGGTCTTGAGCCGGACCACCACCACGCTCGTGATGCAGGAAAAGCCGGACGGGATGCCGATGGCACACGTGCTCGAGCGCGGCGAGTACGACAAGCCCGGTGAAGAAGTGAGCCCCGGCGTCCCGGCGGTGCTTCCGGATTTGCCCGAGGACGCGCCGGGGAACAGGCTGGGACTGGCGCAATGGCTCGTGGATCCCGCGCACCCGCTCACGGCGCGGGTCGCCGTCAACCGGATGTGGCAGGAACTCTTCGGCACGGGCATCGTGAAGACGGCGGAAGACTTCGGCACGCAGGGCGAGCCGCCGAGTCACCCCGAGCTGCTCGATTGGCTGGCGGCCGAATTCGTCGAGAGCGGCTGGGACATGAAAGCGCTCTACAAGAAGATGCTGCTGTCGGCGGCCTACCGGCAGTCGTCGAAAGTGTCTCCGCTGTTGCAGAAACGCGATCCGGAGAACCGCCTTTTCGCGCGCGGGCCGCGATTCCGTCTCGACGCGGAAACGATTCGCGACCAGGCGCTCTTCGTGAGCGGTCTTCTCGTGGATCGCGTCGGAGGACCCAGTGTCAAGCCGTATCAGCCCGCCGGATTGTGGAAGACCGTCGGATACTCGGGCAGCAACACCGTGGAGTTCCACCAGGATCACGGTGAAGCCGAACACCGGCGCAGCCTTTACACCTTCTGGAAGCGGACCTCGCACCCTCCGAATATGGCGGCTTTCGACGCGCCGAATCGCGAGAGCTGCACGGTGCGCCGCGAGCGCACCAACACGCCCTTGCAGGCGCTGGTGCTGATGAACGACCCGCACTTTGTGGAAGCATCTCGCGCCCTCGCGGCGCGTGTGGTCGATGAAAGCGACGGGATCGATGCCCGTCTCGACAACATCACTTGGCGGGTGCTCGGGCGTCCGCTTGAGGAGGAGGAGAGAGCAATCCTGAAAGGATCGCTCAAAGAATTTGAAAAAGCATACCGCGCCGACGCGAAAGCATCGCGCGAATTGGCGGGAGTGGAAAGCGCCGATGCGGTGGAGCTGGCCTCGTGGACGATGCTGGCTAACCAGGTGCTGAATTTGGACGAAGCGATTAACAAAAATTGAGGGGGGCGCTGCGCGCTGGAGTGATGGAGTGATGGATTATTGGATTGCGGGAGACCGCGTCGAAATATGGCGGCAGCATCCCAGTAATCCAATAATCCATTCCGTTGCTTCCAAGCGTATTGCAGAACTAATAACGATATGAACACCATCGAAGATCACATCACCCTCGAAACCCGCCGGCAATTTTTCGGGCGGGCTGCAAACGGGCTCGGGCTGGCGGCGCTGGGGTCGCTGATGGGGCCTCGGTTCCTGGAGGGCGCGCAGGCGGCCACGGGACGCGGCGTGTTGGGGGATTCGCATTTTGCGCCGAAGGCCAAGCGCGTCATCTATCTCTTCATGGCAGGCGCGCCGTCCCAGATGGACACCTTCGATTACAAACCGAAGATGGAAGAGTATTACGACGTGGACCTGCCCGACTCGGTGCGCCAGGGCCAGCGCCTGACGACGATGACCTCCAAGCAGAAGCGATTTCCCATCGCGCCCTCGATTTTCGAATTCAAGCAGCACGGGCAGTGCGGCGCTTGGGCCAGCGAACTGATGCCGCACACCGCCAAGATGGTCGACGACATCGCTTTCGTGAAGACGGTGTGGACGGAGGCCATCAATCACGATCCCGCGATCACCTACATTCAAACCGGCAACCAGATTCCCGGGCGTCCGAGCATGGGAGCGTGGTTGAGTTACGGCTTGGGAAGTCTCAGTGGTAATCTTCCGACATTCGTCGTGCTCAATTCCACCTGGTCCGCGAAGCGCGAGGCCCAGGCGCTCTATTCGCGGCTCTGGGGCAGCGGCTTCCTGCCGTCCAAGCACCAGGGCGTCGCCTTCCGGTCCCAGGGCGACCCCGTCCTCTATCTTTCCAACCCGGGAGGAGTCGACGCGAAGGTGCGGCGCGCCATGCTGGACGGTCTTGCGAAGATGAATCGGGCGCACTACGACGAGGTCGGCGATCCGGAGACTCACGCGCGCATCGCACAATACGAAATGGCATACCGCATGCAATCGTCGGTGCCCGAGTTGACCGATATGTCCGGCGAAAGCGAGGCGACCCTGAAAATGTACGGCGACGATGTGCGCAGGCCGGGGACGTTTGCCTACAATTGTCTCCTGGCCCGGCGCATGGCCGAGCGCGGAGTGCGGTTCACGCAAATTTTCATAAGAGGCTGGGATCAGCACGGATCGCTGCCGCGCGATCTTCCCCTGCAGTGCAAGGACGTCGACCAGGGATGTTGGGCGCTGGTCCAGGATCTAAAACAGCGCGGCATGCTCGATGACACCCTGGTCGTCTGGGGCGGTGAATTCGGCCGCACCATTTACTGCCAGGGAACCCTGACCAAAGAGAATTACGGGCGCGATCATCATCCGCGCTGTTTCACGATCTGGATGGCGGGCGCGGGGGTGAAGCCCGGCGTTACTTACGGCAAGACGGATGACTTCAGTTATAATATCGTCGAAAACCCGGTCCACATCCGCGACCTCAATGCGACCATCCTTCACCAGCTCGGGATCGACCACGAATTGCTGACTTACAAATACCAGGGCCTGGACCACCGTCTCACCGGCGTCGAGAAGGCCCACATCATCAAAGGAATCTTAACGTAGGACAGGCTTCCAGCCTGTCTTTATGAGAACGCAGAGGCATTATGCCTCTCACTTTTTCGGGACAGGCAGGATGCCCGTCCTACTTTGTCGACGTGAAAACCCCTTCCATCATCATTACGATCTTTCTTATGAGCGTCGCGTTATCGGGCGCGGCAAAGATTGACTTCAACCGCGACGTGCGGCCGATCCTGGCGGATAAATGTTACAAGTGCCACGGGCCGGACGCCAACGAGAGGAAGGCAGACCTGCGTTTTGACGTCGAGGAGGGAGCCTTCGTCGATCTCGGCGGGTACCACGCCATCGTGCGCGGAGATCCGGACACGAGTGAACTCGTCCATCGGATCACGACCGACGAAGAAGAGGACATGATGCCTCCGGCGGACTCGGACCTGTCGCTGACGGCGCCGCAGAAAGAAATCCTGCGCCGCTGGATTGCCGAGGGCGCGGAGTGGCAGCGACATTGGTCGTTCCAACCGCCCGGCTCCCCTCCCCTGCCCCCGGTATCCAGATCGGAATGGGCCCGCAACGGAATCGATCGCTTTATTCTCGCGCGACTCGACGCGGAGGGGCTCGCTCCCGCGGCTGAGGCGGATCGCGTCACCCTGATCCGCCGGGCCAGCCTCGATCTGACGGGCTTGCCCCCCACCCCTGCGGAAGTCGACGCGTTCCTGGCGGATGAATCGCGGGACGCCTTCGAAAGAGCCGTCGACCGCCTGCTGGCCTCTCCCCGGTACGGCGAAACCATGGCATTGACGTGGCTTGACGCGGCGCGCTACGCGGACACGGACGGTTACCAGAATGACGGACCGCGAGAAATGTGGCGGTGGCGGGACTGGGTGATCGAAGCGTACAACGCAAACATGCCCTTCGACCGGTTCACGATCGAGCAACTGGCGGGCGATCTCCTTCCCGATCCCACCCTGGATCAACTCGTCGCCACCGGCTTCAATCGAAATCACCGGTACAATTCGGAAGCGGGGCTGGTCCTCGAGGAGTTCCTGCTGGAGAACGCGGTGGATCGCGTCGATACGACGTCCACGATCTGGATGGGACTCACCATGGGTTGCGCCCGCTGCCACGACCACAAGTACGATCCCATTTCGCAGAAGGAATATTACCAGCTGATCTCCTTCTTCGATAATGTGCCGGAGTCCGGGCGCGCGGTGAAGTTCGGCAATTCCGAGCCCTGGATCACCGCGCCGACCCGTGTGCAGGCGAAGAAACTCGCGGCATACGACCGGAAGATCGAATCGGCGGCGAAAGCCCTGGAGGAGGCCGAGCCGGAGATTGTCAAGGCGCAGGCGGCATGGGAGAATGAAGTAGGACAGGCTTCCAGCCTGTCACTCAAGCAGAAGACAGGCTGGAAGCCTGTCCTACTTTCAGAAGGCCTCGCGCACCACTTTCCCCTCGACGGCGACGATCCGGAGATTGAAGCCGAAAAGGGTGAACCGAAGTTCAAGGAAGGCATTATTGGAAAAGCGGCGAGCCTGGATGGCAAAAGCCAATTCAAGCTGCCGCCTGCCGGTCAATTCCTCTGTCAGTCGCGGCGCAGCATCGCTTTCTGGCTGCGCCCCGAGGATATCTCAAAAGGCGTCATACTCTCCGCGCAGACCAAGAACACGCGGCGTCCCGGACTGGGGGTGGAGATGCGCGAGGGCCGGCTGCAGTTTTACATGATCACGCGATGGGTCGCCGGCGTCGGCGCGATCGAGACCGTGGCGAAACTCACTCCCGGAGAGTGGCGGCACGTCACCTTGATCAACGACGGCTCGCAGAGCGCGCGCGGCATGCAGATATATCTCGACGGCGAGCCCGTTGCCACGCGCGTCCTCCACAATACCAACAGCAACACTGGTGGGAATCCGAAGGATACTCCGCTGCGCATCGGCGGGGGCGTCCATGGGACGCACTTTGCGGGTCAGGTCGACGCGCTGCGGATATACGAGCGGACGCTTTGGCGGGAGGAAATCACCCTGCTCGCCGAACCCGCGACCGCGGAGGCAATCGCCCGAAAGAACGCCGGGAAGAGGACCGATTCCGAGCGCGCCGCCCTGCGGGCCTTTTTTCTTGAGCACGCCGCGCCAGAGGCACTGAAGAAGCTTGCCGCCGCCGCATTCGATGCGCGTCGGCAGCGGCAGAAATACCACGATTCTCTGCAGACGACGATGGTGATGCGTGAATCGGACCCGCTGCCGCCGACTCACTTGCGTGTGCGCGGGGTTTACCATCAGCGTGGAGAGGAAGTTAGCTCGGAGGTGCCGGAAATCTTTCCGGGGATGAATGTGGGACTGCCGCGCAACCGGCTCGGGTTTGCGCGATGGCTCGTCTCCGGCGCGCACCCGCTCACGGCCCGGGTGGCGGTGAACCGGTACTGGCAGAAGTATTTCGGGCGTGGACTGGTGAAGACGGCGGAGGACTTCGGTCTCCAGGGGGAAATGCCCAGCCACCCGGCGCTGCTCGACTGGCTTGCGACGGAGTTCGTGCGCAGCGGGTGGGATATCAAGGGAATACAGAAGCTGATCGTCACCAGCGCGACCTACCGGCAGGACTCGCGCGCCAGACCCGATCTACGCGCGCGTGATCCGCGGAACGTGCTTCTGGCGCGGGGTCCGCGGCAGCGCCTTTCGGCACATGCGGTGCGGGACCAAGCGCTCCTTGTGAGCGGTTTGTTAGTGGAGCGCCTGGGGGGCCCCTCGGTGAGTCCCTATCAGCCGGCGAAGCTCTGGGAGACCATGAGCAACATGAAATATACGCAGTCGCGCGGTGAGGATCTTTACCGGCGCAGTCTCTACACGATTTGGAAGCGGACCGTGGCGCCGCCGACCATGGCGGTGATGGATGCCGCCGATCGGGAATCGTGTATCGTGAATCTGAAGCGGACGAATACGCCGCTGCAGGCGCTGACGCTGTTGAACGAGACCGCCTTCGTCGAAGCCGCGCGCAACCTGGGTCAGCGCATCCTGCTTGAAGGCGGGGATAGCGCGGCGGATCGGGTGCAGTTCGCCTTCCGGACCGTGGCGGCGCGTCCGCCGCGGGAGGAGGAGAGAGACTTGCTGGCAGGTGCCTATGCGGAGTATCTTGCAGATTATCAGAGGGATCCGGCTGCGGCGGGGAAACTGATCGCGACCGGAGAATCCGTGCCGGATGCCTCGGTGGACGCGGTGGAACTGGCGGCGGCGACGGCCCTGGCGAATGTGCTGTTGAACTTGGACGAGGTGATTACGAAGGAGTAGGCGGCTCCAGAAGTGATAAGTAATTAGTAATTAGTGTTTAATCGGGAGTGAGTGGATTTCGTGTTTGGGGGGTTGAGTAAATAGTGATGAGAGGCGAAAAGAGATGAGTGAGCTTCCGTATGTTGATAATTTCCGGGATTTAATCGTATATCAGAAGCAGCGAGAATTAGCTCGGGCGGTGTTCCGTGTTTCAAGGAATTTTCCGCGAGAGGAAACTTATTCGCTTACGGATCAATTTCGAAGAGCTTCAACATCAATTGGGGCGCAGATCGCCGAAGCATGGGGGAAGCGACGTTATGAGAAGCACTTCATAAGCAAGCTGACCGACGCCAACGCGGAACAGATGGAGGTCCAACATTGGATTGAGACTGCACTAGACTGCCAATATTTAACCAACGAGCAAGCGGCCGTCCTGGTCGAACAGTGTGAAGAGATCGGCCGCATGCTTACCGGAATGATAATTAAAGCCCCGCCCTTTTGCGGACAAAGTTCCAGCCGCGTTCGCCAAGCAGGCGAAGACTATTTCGCAGTCGTCGATCAAAACTAATCACTATTTACTGATTACTTCTTACTGACACGCGATGAAAGCGCTACCCCGAGCCAGCCTCACAATGAACCGCCGCTACTTCTTCGGTAAAACGGCGAAGGGACTGGGCGGGCTGGCATTGGCGTCACTATTAGACGGCGACCTGCTCGCGAAGGCCGGGGCGGATGCGCCCGCCGGCGCGTTTCCGAGCTTTGCGCCCAAGGCCAAGCGCGTCATTTACCTTTTCCAGTCGGGTGGTCCGCCGCAGATGGATCTCTACGATTACAAGCCGTACCTGGATAAGGTCCACAAGCAGGAGGTGCCGGAATCCGTCTTTAACGGCCAGCGTCTCACGGGGATGACGGCGGGACAGAGTTCGTTTCCGGTGGCCCGATCGATTTTCAAGTTCGAGCGGGTCGGTAAGAGCGGCGCGTGGCTGAATACGGAGGTCATGCCGCACCTCGCAAAGGTTATCGACGAGCTTTGCATCGTGAAGTCGATGCACACCGAGGCCATCAACCACGATCCGGCGATCACGTTTTTCCAGACCGGGTTCCAGATTGCGGGCCGTCCGAGCATCGGCGCCTGGCTTTCCTATGGGCTGGGCAGCGAGAATGAGAATCTTCCGGCTTTCGTCGCGATGACATCCAACAGCGGCGGGCAGCCGCTTTACGACCGGCTCTGGGGCGCGGGCTTTCTGCCGTCGACGCACCAGGGAGTGAAATTCGGGGGAGGGAAAGATCCCGTGCTTTACCTGAACAACCCGGAAGGGATGAGCCCGGAGCTGCGGCGCAAGACCCTGGATCATATTGGCGCGTTGAACCGCATGAAGTTCCGGGATTACGGCGATCCGGAGATTGAGACGCGTATCGCGCAGTACGAGATGGCTTACCGGATGCAGACGTCGGTGCCAGAGCTGGCGGATGTATCCAGGGAGCCCGCGCGCACCTTCGATCTTTATGGCGAGGACGC
>JAHEJT010000039.1:11029-33174 GCA_024638765.1 Verrucomicrobiales bacterium | reverse complement strand
ACCAGCCGCCCTGGGCGATCATGTCCAGGAGATCGACGCTCTCCTGGGAGGTTCCTCCGTCTGCGGCGGGAGCAGACGGGGGCGGGGCGCTTTCTTCCTTGAGGCCGGGAATATTGAGGTCGACCTCCTGGGCGCGGGCCGCCGGTGCGATGAGGAGCGTCAGGGCGAGGACGTGCAATAAGAGCCGGAGAAAAGTGGTTTTCATGAGGGGGACTTGAAACGTCCATTACGCGGAGAATTTCGGGAAATGGCAATTCCGGGTTTTTGCCGGGGAAATTGCAAGGAGAATTGCCGGGCGGCGCCGGTGCACGCGCGTCCCCCGGAAGCGCGCAATACCAAGGAGGATGACAAAGAAGGGGGCTGCCGGGCTCAGCGCTTGCGCTTGCCGGAGAGAGACCCCTTATCCCGCGTCGAGAGGCGGCCTTTGATTCGCTCCCAGAAAGACCGGGTGTCCTCGGGTTCGGCGGGCGCGTAATCCTTGAGGACCTCGCGCACTTCGGCCGGCACGCGACGGGCCGCAGGAAGACCGGCGATGGAAGGTTGCGCCTGGGGCGGCGGGGTTTTGTCGACGGGGATCACCGTTTTGATCTGGGTGGTTTGCAGGGGTTTGCCCTGGCCCTTGAAGGTATCGACGGGGAGCGAGTACTTTCTGAATCCCGTCCTGAGTTTCCGGTTCTCGCGGATAAAGGTAGTGGGGCTGTGGTAATTCGAGTAATCACGTCCGAAGTCCTTCCGATTCATCCCCACGTTGAGATTCTTGCGAATCTCGAAATGGAGGTGAGCAAGGTACATACCCCGGTTGGTTCCGATGGTTCCGATTTGTTGCCCCCGCTTGATGCGGTCGTGTAGATTAACCAATCGCTTGTCGAGGTGACCGTAGAGCGAGTCAATGTAGCGCACCCGGCCGTTGCTGGCTCGATAAGCGTGGCGGATGATGACGACGTTGCCCCATCCCATCCGATGGTCGGTCGAGAAGACCACCACGCCATGTCCGATTGCGTAAACCGGGTCACCGAGGTCGCTGTTGCCGCCTCCACGCCCGTTCCAGTCCTCGCCCAGATGGCCGTTGGGCCAGAACCCGCGGGCCTTGTAATAACCGAAGCCGTCCGGTTTCCCGACTGGAAAATCAAAGCCATCCGCCAGGAACTGGCGCACGGATTTGGCTGCGTTTCCGTTCGGAATAGTCGCGAGCAGAAAAGCGCACGCCAGCTGGGCGATTTTCAGCCGGGGAGTGGAGGCCAAAGGGGCCGGGTGGTAGGAAGACACGCTGCTGAGATTCTATTGCAGGCTGAAGTAGATCAGCCCCAGTAAGCCTATCGTAAGACAGTAGATTCCGAAATATTGAAATTTACCCCTTCGAATGGTGGCGAGTACGGCGTAAACCGCCACCAGGCCAAAAATAAAGGCGGAGATCGACCCCGCCAGGTATTGGCCCAGAAGACCGTGATCCACCTTGGATAATTCCCCTGCCTGGAGGATGCCGGCTCCCGCAATCGCGGGCACGGCGAGAAAGAAGGAGAATTCGGCGGCTCGTGAGGGATTCACCCCCGCCAGCATGCCCGCGACGATCGTGGAACCTGACCGCGAAATACCCGGGAGAATGGCGAGGGCCTGACCCACTCCCATGAGTAGCGCGGAGGAGGGTTTGAGCTCCCGCTTCTTGATGGCAATGTGATAAGGCAGAAAGAGGATGACGCCCGTGACGCAGAGCATCAGCGACGTAAAGAGCGGGCTTTCGTATGCGTTCTCAAAGTAATCCCGCAGGAAGAGTCCGGCGAAGACGGCCGGTATCGTGCCGATGATGAGATAGAACACCGTTTTGCGCTCCTCCATCATTTGCGGGCGGAAGACCGAGAGAACGAGCCGGGAGATCTGGCGCCGGAAGTAGATCAAGACCGAGAAGAGCGTCCCGAAGTGCACCGCCAGTTCGAAGGTCACCCCTTCCGCCTCACTGGAGATTCCCAGTAAACTCCCCGCGAGAACGAGATGTCCCGAGGAGGAAATGGGGAGGAACTCGGTCAGACCCTGGAGAACGCCTAGCAGGATGGCCTGGAAATAACTCATGCGGGTGGAAGTCGGGAGAAGATGGCCTCGATTCAGATCCGGGAAAGCAGGGAGATGGGATCATGATGACCCCGGAGTGGCGGTCGACGGAGCGGTCCCAAGGGAGAAAAACCGCTCATACCTCGAAAGGAGAGCGCGATTCGGGCGTTTGGGCGTGCTCCCGGCGGGGGCGTCCGTTCTTGTAGTCGATCAGGGCGCAGGCACCGCCGCCGAAAGTTCCGCCATAGCGGGAGCCCACGATCACGCGCGGGAAGTAATAGAATTCCGACCCCAGGGTATCCGCGCGCTGCTGCACCCGGGCTACGGCAAATCCGGCTCCCAGGATCACCAGAACCGCAAGGGTAAGGACCCCGATTACGATGACGATGTCTTCGTGCAGGAAGGACTTGTGCTCCTGCTTGGCGGCCAACGTGGCGCCCAAGTTTTCCACCAGCCAGGAGGTCGCCGCCTGGATTCGATCCGGGGGGGCGTCGTACATTTTTGCATGCGCCGCCGCCTGGTTGAAGAGCTCCATGAGCTCGAATTTGGAAAGAAACGTCTGAAAATCTTCTGTGGCTGCGAACGTCATCTGCTCATTGCCGCTGACATAACACAGCACCAGTCCTTTTGTTCCGGAAACCCATTTTTCCTGCAAAGCCTGAGCGCGTTCTTCGATGGTCTCATTGAGGAGAAAGGACGTCGCCGCGATGTAGATGTCGATTTCGTGCTCCTTGTAGGCGGTCTCGAGCATCGAAGAAATCTGCTCATATTGCTCGCTGGCGAACGCAAAAATTCTGCCCTCATCGAGGATCCTTGAAGCGGGGCGATCAGGAAGATCATTGAGAGCCGGATCCTTTTCGGCGGTGGAGCCGTCGGGAACCTGGCCGGAGGTGGGGCACACCGGCATCAGCGTAAGCAGGAGGAGCGCGGTTGGGAGCGCAGTGGTGAAGGCGCGGAATCCCGCGAGGAGAAGGCGGCCCTTCCTCGCATTTGTCCGGTGCTCCTGGGCGATGCAATCCACGTGATGAATCGGGGGGAGTATGGCGGAAACAGCGGGGGAAGGGAAGCCTTTAGAAGTGGGATAATTCTCCGGCCCCCCTCATCCCCCCACGAGCAATACCTCTGGCCCGGGGTGGCAAGGCTCAAATGGGCGAGGCCACGCCTTCGCAGCGCAGATTGGCGACGGGGTTTTGGAGGCACCGGCGGATCAGTGCGCTGGGCCGCTGCGGGTGTTCCTTTCCCGGCAGTAGGGCTATCCAAGGAAAGGCCAGAATCTGTGGTAGGGATACAATTTACGAATTGGCATCGAGAGGCGCTTTGGAATGATGTCCAGCCTGGTGAATACGGAGTCTGTTCTAACCGGAGTCCTGAGAAACCCGGTTTGCGTGGGAGCTTTTGCCCGGGATGGAGCAGCATTAGAAACGCCTCGCCCTGCAAGAGGGGGCGCGGAAGATCCGGGGTGGACTCACCAGGGAAAGGAATGCGGAGAAAGGAGCCGAAGAAAAGGCCAAGGTTTGGCGACGGGGGGGAATGAAAGCTTTGTGGCGATGTTAGAACGAGTCGAAGAGTCCAAGAAAAGGGGAAATTTGTCGGGGTGGGTAGAAAGTAAGAAGAACCTAAAAAATCTTGAAATATGGATCTAAAAAAGTGGTCAAAACTGGTGGTCTCTGTAATCATTGCACCTCGGCAGATGTTACTATTTTTTAAAAAGAAGACTCATTTTTGAAATTTTCTTGTAATTTTTCTTGATAATGATTAGAAAGGGAGTTCTATAATACTAGTTATATTCATTTTTTGCCCCTTATTATGGAAATTATAGAGCCAGTCACCGAGGTCTAGGACAGTCCACCGTCCCAGGCTCCCCCCCCTGGTAGCACCTCGGGAAGATACCTTTTTCTCCGAACTCAACGCATTAGATCCACCTCAACACTAAACTCACGGAAGTGGGAACCCAGAACATGGCAGAAGCAGCACCAGAACTCATGACAGTGAAGGAGACCGCAGAATACCTGCGGATTCCTCTTCCCACGGTATACTATCTCGTCCAACGCGGACAGTTGCCCGCCATCCAAATCGGCGGACGCTGGAGAATTAAACGCAGTCTCCTTGACCGCGATGTGCTTCGCAACGAAGAGTCCGGTCAACCGACTGTGCTCGTCGTGGACGACGATCCCGCGCTTCAGACGCTTTTTAAGCAGTTCCTGAAGAAAGCCGGCTTTGGCCGCATCGTCGTCGGAACTGGCGCCGAGGCACTCAGCTATGCCGAAAAGCAGGATTTTGATCTCGTCTTCCTCGATCTCAAATTGCCGGATATCGCCGGAGACGAACTCTACGCCAAGCTCAAGGAGATCAAACCCGATCTCCCGATCGTCCTGATCACGGGCTATCCGGACAGCGAAATGCTCACCCGGATTCTGGCAAGCGGCCCTGTTACCGTCATCAAAAAGCCGATCGAATTCGACCAGCTTAATCGCACCGTCAAGATCCTCGGGCACAAGGGCACCGACATGGTCGCCTGATCCCGGGACGGATCTACAGGTCCTGACCCACGGGGAGAATCGGGATTCTACGAATCGGGATTCTACGAATCAGGATTCCCGCCGAGGATTCCACCGGGTGTCCGCCCGGCTCGTTTCGCTTCCTAGGCTCCGCTTTTCGCCGGGGCAAGAGGGGGCTTTTTACTGCTCCAATCCGTGGCCTGCTCGTAAGCATGCGCCACCCGGAGCAAAGCTTCCTCCCCGAATGCCGGGCCCAGCAGTTGCAGGCCAACCGGCAGCGTGATCCCGCTTTCCGCATTCGCGAAACCGCAGGGCACGCTGATGGCGCAGATCCCCGCCAGGTTGGCGGCGATAGTGAAGATGTCCGCCAGGTACATTTGCAGCGGGTCGTCCACTTTCTCGCCGATGCGAAACGCCGGTGTCGGACTGGTCGGCGAGAGGAGGACGTCGGCTTTCTCGAAGGCCTTGGAAAAGTCCTCGCGAATCAAGGTGCGCACTTTCTGGGCCCGGAGATAATACTCGTCGTGATACCCCGAACTGAGCACATAGGTGCCTAAGATAATGCGACGTTTCACCTCGGGCCCAAAGCCTTCCGCCCGGGTTCGGCCGTAGTGGGTCATGAGATCCTCGGCCGCCGCCGTCCTGTGACCGTATCGCACCCCGTCGAAGCGGGCGAGATTGGTGGATGCCTCCGCGGTTGCGATGATGTAATAAACCGCAATGGCGGGTTCGGTGTGCGGCAGCGAGAGCTCCACCATCTCGGCGCCCAGCGAGCTGAGCACCTCGATCGCCGCTTCGACCGCGGATTTGACCTGGGGATCGATGCCCTCGGCGAAGTATTCCCGAGGCAGGCCGACGCGGACCCCTTTGAGATCCTTCCCCAGGGCTGCGGTGTAATCCGGGACCGGTTTGTCCAGGCAGGTGGAATCCCGGGGGTCGGCACCCGAAATCGCCTGGAGCAGCATAGCCGAGTCTTCGATCGTTTTCGTTATCGGCCCGATCTGGTCGAGGGAGGAAGCAAACGCCACCAGGCCGTAACGGGAGACGCGCCCGTAGGTCGGCTTGAGGCCGACGCATCCGCAAAGCGCCGCCGGTTGCCGGATGGAGCCGCCGGTATCCGTGCCCAGGGCGGCAAATGCTTCGTCCGCGGCGACTGCGGCGGCAGAGCCACCGCTGGATCCTCCGGGAATTCGTTCCGGATCCCAGGGGTTGTGAGTGACCTGGATTCCGGAGTTCTCCGTGGAGGAACCCATCGCGAACTCGTCCATGTTGGTCCGGCCGAAGGGAATTGCGCCCGCGGCCCGCAGTTTGGTGATCGCGGTGGCGTTGTAAGGGGAGAGATAGGCGCCCTCGAGAATCTTGGAGGAGCAGGTGCAGGGCTGTCCCTCCACGTTGATGACATCTTTAATAGCGATCGGGATGCCGCCGAGGGGTAGATTGACATCGGCCTCGTCGGCCAGCCGCAAAGCCGACTCGAGATCCCGGGATAGATAGGCCTGGACCGCAGGGTCTCTTTCCGCGACCGCGGCATCGAGACCTTCGACTGCTTCTCGAGGGCTCAAGTCGCCCTTGCGCAGGTGATCCTGCAGTTCTTTCAGCGACCAGGAATGAATCTCCATGAATCTGATGGCAACAGCCCAGTGTGCTGCAGTTCTATTCGACGACCTTGGTGACCACGAATTGGTCGTTTCTCTGCTTCGGCGCGTTGCGTAGCGCGGTCTCCGGGGAAAATGATTTCCCGGGCTCGTCTTCTCTCATGACGTCAAAAACGGGGTTGGCGTGGGCGGTGGGTTCAATGCCCGAGACATCGATGGCGTCGATGCGTCGCATGTGATCGAGGATTTTGTCCAGCTGCTGTTGGTAAGTCGACGCTTCCTCGTCCGTTAATTCCAGACGGACGAGCGCGGCGACATAACGGACGTCGAAATTTTCCGTGGGCATGGCGACAGTTGAGAGCAAACGGCGTGGGAAGCAAACAACTTTTTCGCACCGTTAAGCGCGCCCGGCGGCCGGGGGGGCGCGAGTCGCATTGCAGCCGTCTATTGCAGTACGGTGCGGGCGACCCAGAGCACGAAGGCCGCGGCCGCGCATAAAAGCAGGAGGAATATCGCCAGATTGCGATGCCGATTGCGCTGCATGCGGTGCTGCTGACCGTAGCTGAGGCGGCGGTCTTCCTGCAGCGTCACGCTGTATGTCGCGGTCGGGACGTCCGGGGGCGGCACGACGTCGCGGTGACTGAGCCGGTATTCCAGCGACAGCCGTGGGGCCGCCACGATATCAGATTCCAGCTTCCTGACGCGCTCCGCCAGCGCGCCGCGCTGATCCTCGAGCTGCTCCCACTCTTCCTGCAGAGAAGACGGATTCTTGACGCGCGGTTTCTCCGCTTCCTTTCTTCTGCGCAATCGCCTGTTCATATAATAGGAATCCACCCGCACCGCATCGCGGATCCGGGGGGAGGAAAATTAAAGCGCGTGCCCTTCCACTCGCCTCAGGCGGCGAAGAAGAGATACACGACCAGGCCGAGGAAGCCGAAAATTACCAGTGGCAGCGTAAACGCCAGCCCCTTGACGAACCACGAGGTGAAATTGTTCTTTCCATCCGCCGACACATAGGAGACGGGGAGGGGACTTCCCGAGGCGATTTCAGGGTTCCGGTCCAAGAGGCCGGCCGCGCGAGACATACAATTCTCGTAATCGCTCTCCGCTTCCTCGATGGCCGTGAGGGCGCGCCCCAGCTCCCCGCGCAGCTCCGACCGCGACCAGGATTCGGGCGTCAGGGCCTCAAGGATTTCCACGTGCTGGCCAAAGGTGTCCTTGATATGAAGATACTGCTCGACCCGCTTCTCCGCTTCGAAGGCCTCGCGCTCCATCGTGGAAATACCGCGCTGCAGCTTCTCCGAAAGCAGGGAGCGGCCGTCCATGAATTGCTCCTGCTGCTGACTGAGGAGTTCCAGCTCGGATTTCTGCTTTTCGAGCAGATCCTGCTGATGACGAAGCTTGAGAAGCTGTTCCTGGGCTTCCTGGACTCGCTCCTCGAAATCCTCCTGAATCGGGGCGATCTCCATCGCCCCCTCACCCTCAACGCGAAGCAGGTCCTCGCCGATGTATTCGCTGGTCGTGACGTTCATGCTAACATTAAGGTTCCCGGCCGCAGTGCCGCCGATTGGTTAATACTTATTAATATTACAATTTTCCTAGGAGTTCCAGTCTTTTTACTCGATTTATTGCAATAAAGAGGGGCACCCCAGCCAGCGCGATCGTCAGTCCCAGGGCCCCCAGACCCGCGAATACCCAGCCGGCCGCCGCCGTCCCCCGAGGCACCGGCCCTCCCGCGCCCTCACCCGGCAGCCATTCTCCCGCGCTTAATGCCGCCAGAATCGCGATGAAGAGCGCCACGTAAAGGAAGCTCAGGATCAGGCAGAGCGTCCCCCCGAACCCGGAGACGATCTTCGCGGGATTCGTTTCCTCAAGATTCGGAAAGAGCGCTCCAAAGCTCATGGCGATGGCGTTCAAACCGAAGCTCATGAGCCCGATCGCCGACGTGAAGAAGACGATCTTCGCGGGGGGCAGTTGCAGCATGAACCCGGAGACCAGCATCAAGACCATGGAAGCGCCCCCGGTGAACACCAGGTTCATCAGCAATTTCTGGAGGAGAACCCGGCGCAGGCTGAAGGGAGCGAGTGCCAGGATCCAGAGACGTTGTCCCTCGAGGCTGAACTGGGGAAATACGAAGCGCGTTGTCAGCGTCGAGAGCGCCAGCGAACAAACGGTCATATTCAGAAAGGTCACCACCGCCACCCAGAAGGGACTCTCGTAATCGTATCCCATGTTCCGGAGATTGAAGACATAAAGAAGAAGGAACCCGAAGATGACGGCAGCCTGGATCCACTGGGATGGCTCCCGCACAAATTCGCGGATGTCTTTGCTCACGAGAGCCCGCGTGGCAGGCTTCAGCGGAAACCAAGCAACGATCCGTGAACGATCCTTCGTCCGGGTGACTCCCGATTCTGATCGCGGCGATGTTGCGCCGGGCGCACCGCGGCGCGCCAGTCGATGCCAGGCCGCGGGGAAGGCCGGGCCCGCGATGACAAAAGTTAGCAGCAGCGCCATAAGGGCGTTGCTCAACAAGAGCAATCCGTTGAAGCCGGCGGGCCGATGGAGCCCCTTGACTTGTTGGATGAGGGCGTCGGTCCACCAAGTGCTGGGCGCCAGTGCATGCGTGCTGATCTGGGTGTGCCGGAGCGCGCGATTGAGCGCGAACACGATATTTCCCCCGGTGGTCTCGGCCTCCGCGACGTCGCTGTATTGCCGCCAGAAGTAGACGCCAATGAGCGCGATAAGAATCGTGCCCGCGCCCACGAGCCAGGATTTCTTCGCGTAACGAGCCAGCAAGAGCAGGATCCAGGAGGCCGCCGCCGCGGGGATCGCCACGAATGGCAAGAGCAGCAGGGAAGCCAGGGCGTAGAATTGCCAGCCCGCCCCGTGCAAAGTGCCGTATGCCGCCAAAAGGGGGGCGCTCAGGAACATGAACCCCCAGCTTGAGACCGCCAGCGATTCCACCGTCTTCCAGAAAAACAGCACCGAGGGACTCAGCGGCAAGGTGATCAGCCATCGCGTCTCCCGATGCGTAAACAAGCTTCCGAACTGCACCGCCACGTTGGAGAGGACGAGCATCACGAAGATGAAAAAGAAAAGAAGATAGAGGATTCGTTCGCCAAGGAGACCCCCGACCGCCGGCAGCCGGTGCATGTAAGCCAGCCCGCGAGAAAACAGGAAGTAGCCGATCACCAGGTATCCCGCGAGAAAAACCATCAGAGTCAACGCCATGAGGCGCGACCCTGTCGCCAGATCGACGAATCTTACACGCAGAATCCGCAGGTTCCACTTTGCGAGAGCCCGAAACTGCTCCGCGTTGCTCACCATGATCTGAATGCCTGGAAGGCGAATCCCTTCAAATATTCCGTCTCCGGGATCGTCGCAACGATGGGGTGATCCGCCCGCTGGGTGTATTCGGCGATCCGCCGAAGTTGTCTCTTGGCGTCCACCGAGGCCGAAGCCGTTACCTCGAGGAGTTGCTCGCGGCTGATATGATGCGAACAGCAGAAGGTGGCGAGGATGCCCTCCGGAGATAGAATCTTCAGGGAACGCAAGTGGATCTCTTTGTATCCGCGCAGGGCGTCTTTGACGCCGCTCTTACTGCGGGTAAAGGAGGGGGGATCCAGCACGATCAGATCGAACTGATTTTCGGCAGCTTGCGCCTCCTTGAGATAATCAAAGGCGTTTTCCTCGATGAACTCCACTTCCAGCCCGGATGCTTCCGCATTGCTCTTTCCCGCCGCCAGTGCCGGGGCGCTGCTCTCCACCGCGGTGGCGGCGGCCGCGCCCCGGGCTGCACAAGCCAGGGCGAAACCTCCCTGATTGGCGAAACAATCGAGGACCCTCCGGCCGGACGCCAGCGCCGCGACCGCGCCATAGTTATCCCATTGATCGAGATACAACCCGGTTTTCTGCCCCTCGAGCAGATCGACAGAAAGGCGAAAACCCTCCAGCTCCACCGCAGCCGGCTCGGGGGCGGTTCCCAGCAGCAGGCCTGTGGAAGCCTCGAGACCTTCGGGTTTCCGGATCGGGCTGTCGTTGCGTTCGACGATCGCGCGCGGCGCGAGCAGGGCGGCGAGTGATTCCGTGATGAGGTCTTTCCGCTGGTCCATCGCCAGGGTATTGGTCTGCAGGACCAGGACGTCGCCGTAGCGATCCACGATGACCCCGGGCAGGCCGTCGCTTTCACTCCAGACCAGGCGCGCAAACCCGGGTGGCTGCAGATTGAGTTCTTCCCGGTATTGCAACGCTCTCTGGAGGCGCCGGTCGAAAAATTCGCGGTCCAAATCCTGGCGGCGGCGCGAGAACCGGCGCGCCACGATCTGGGAGTGGGGGTTGTAAATGGCACTGCCCAGGGGGCGGTCCTTGAAATCCTTCAGCGAGATGACGTCCCCGGGATTGGGCTCACCGAAAACCTTCTTGATTTCGCTTCCGTAAACCCACTCGTGTCCGTGGAAAATTCGGGCGCGCGGTTTGACGACCAGGCCTGCCATTTTCAATCAGGAGTGAATAGTGAGTAGTAAATAGTAAACAATGAGTAGTGATTCGAAACATGTCCACCGGGGAAACGATGCACTATTTACTACTCGCTACTTGCTTCTAATCACTGAAGCGTGGCCGCCTCCTCGGCCGGCCGGGGCGTGGCTGGCCGGCCCGGTTCCGGATACTCGTAAATCTTGCCTTCGTAATTTCGGATTACGACTCGATCATCGTTGCGGGAGAGGATGTACTCCGGGCCCACCGGCACCTTGCCGCCGCCGCCGGGTGCATCGATTACATACTGCGGGATCGCGTACCCGCTGGTGTGTCCCCGGAGACCTTCCATGATCTCAATGCCCTTCTGGACGCCCGTGCGCAGGTGGGAGGAGCCGTGAATGAGATCCATCTGGTAAAGATAATAAGGGCGCACCCGGCATTGCAGAAGCTTGTGGAACAGGGCCCGCATCACCTCCACGCTGTCGTTGACCCCTCGCATCAGCACGCTCTGGTTTCCGAGAGGAATCCCATGGTTGGCGAGGCGTTCCAGTCCTTCTTTCACCTCGATCGTCAGTTCGCGCGGATGATTGGCGTGGATACTGATGAAGAGAGGGTGATACTTCTGCAGCATCCCGCAAAGTTCCGGCGTAATGCGTTGCGGAAGAAAGGTGGGGATCCGGGATCCGATGCGCAGGAACTGGATGTGCTCGATAGAGCGGAGGCGCTTGAGAATGCCTTCCAGTTTGGCGTCTGAGAAAAGGAGAGGATCGCCTCCGGAAAGAAGCACGTCGCGCACTTCGGTGTGCTCTTCCAAGTATCGGTAAGCATCTTCGAAATCGGTCTCCAGGGACTGCTCTCCGGCCCCGCTGACGACGCGGCTGCGAGTGCAATACCGGCAATAGGAAGCGCAACGATCCGTCACCAGGAAGAGAACGCGGTCGGGATAACGATGCACCAGGCCGGGCACCGGCATATGCGCGTCCTCGCCGCAGGGATCGCTCATCTCGTAATCCTGGTGGAGCGTTTCTTCGATGCGCGGAATGACCTGCCGGCGCACCGGACACCCGGGGTCGTCGCGGTCGATGAGATTGAAAAAATGTGGTGTGATCGCCATGGCCAGCTTGGTTCCCGAAAGGAGCACCCCGGCGCGTTCTTCCTCCGTGAGATTGATTTTCTCCTCGAGCGGGGCCAGGCTGGTGATCCGGTTCTGCAACTGCCAGGTCCAGTCGTCCCAGCGGGAAACATCGCGGTCCCGCCAGTAACCCGGCGCGTAAGACAGAAAATCCTTCTCGAGGTGGGATTTATCGAATTGCATCGGGCTCGGGACCGGAGGAGGGGAGAAAGGGGGGCCGGTGCCTCCAGGATGGAGAGCCGGACGGGAAGGGGAATCGATTGCCTAGGGAGTTTATTCCCGGGGGGAGCGATGTCAAATGCGGGCAAAAACGGTCAGGAGGGTCCGCCAGGGGCGAATTTCCCGGAAAATCCAACCTTTTTAGAGGAAACAACGGGAATTACTATTGACAGAATTTAGGAAAAGTAGGTAATTTAGTAATGTTTATAACTAGTTGCCCTAAAACACCATGGAAATGATTTTTAAGCTTCTGCGTGATATCGCGCGCCCCCAGTGGATCGAGATCCTCCGCCTCATCAAGAGTTCCACCGGCATGTCGGTCAAGGAACTCGCCGAGAAACTCAACATGAGTTACATGGGCGTCAAACAGCATTGCGTCGAACTGGAGAAGAAGGGCTTCCTCGACACCTGGCGCCGCCCCAAGAAAGTCGGCCGCCCGGAAAAAGTCTATCGCCTCACCGATAAGGCCACGCCTCTCTTCCCGCTCCTCGATAACGAGCTGACCATGGAAATTCTAGAGGAGACCGACCGCATCTATGGTCCCAACGCCGCCGAGAAGCTCCTCTTTTCTTACTTCCGGAAAAAAGCCGATCGCTACCAGAAACATGTCCATGGAGATTCGGTCGCCGAAAAAGCCGCCGCCCTGGCGCGCGTCCGGACGCAGGAGGGCTATCTCTCCGAGTGTAAGTACGATCGCGATGACGGCCTCCGTATTGTGGAGTGGCACAGCCCCTTCCAGAATCTCGTCAAGACCTATCCCACGGTTTACGGAATGGAAACCAAGATGATCGAGCGCTTGATCGGGACCAGGGTCGCGCGTTCCGAAGAGTCGGCCTCCGGACTCGTGAAGCACATCTTCAAAGTCAACGGAACGCTCTAAGCGGCAATCCACTCGATTCAGAATCCACCCGGAACGAATTTCGCGACACTTTTCCGGAACGCCTCTTCATGGGCGCGCACTTTTTCCGGCGCACAGGAGGGACAGACAAACCGCGATCCCTTGCCGGTCGGCATCAAGAGAGTGTCACCGCACTCCTTGCAGGCTTGTCCCGAGGTGAGGTGCGGCTCAAATAAGCTGCATCGGGTCCACGGCATCAGGGCCGCCAGGCGCGCGAATTCCTCCATCGCGAAAAAATTACCGACACTTAGCTCTTCCAGGGCCGCGAGGGAAGCCAGGGGTTCCAGACTGCCATCGGCGACACGCAAACTCAGGAGCCGCAGCTCCACCAACGAGGGTATCTGGGACAGGGGTGCGAGCGTCTCCAGGCGCATCGGCGTGTAAAGCCCCCCCTCGAGACTGAGGGTCCGTAGCGCCCGCAACGGGATCAGGGGCTCAATGCTGGAAACCTTGCTGAAATTCTCGAGCGCCAGGTGTTCCAGGCGGGTCAGCGAGCCGAGCGGCTCCAGCGTTTGCGTTTTCGTATTCGACCAGATAAGGAGGGTTCTCAGATTGTCGAGCTGTTTCAGGAGGGTCATCTCCGGGACCCTGAGATCATGCACCACCAGCGTGTCGATTTGAGTGCATTGCGCCAGCACTTCGAATTGGCCGGCATTGACACCGGAAATCCAGAGAGTCCGAAGGGAACCCAGTTCGAGAACCCGCTTCAGGTCTTTGGCCCTTCCATAACAGGCAAGGTATTCGGCCCCCTTGTCGATCTCGTTGAGATCCTCGCAGACGGGAGTTTGCGCGATCAACAATTTTGATAGAACGCGCATGCCCGGCCTCAGCGCGAAAATTCCCAGTGCCCGGTGGCGCTCTCGTAAATCCAGACTCCAAGCATCTCTGACGGAGGACGAAAGACGAGGCGATAATTCGAGGCCCTGGACTGATAGGCGTATCTGTCTCCCAGCAGGCGAGGGAGCGGGGGAGCTTTCGCAAGGTCCTCCAGCGAGTCCGGGTAAGCACCGTGCATGCGGCGGTGCTCTTCCAGGACGGGGGCGAGCCGGTTGGGATAACTTTGCGCTTTACCAATCGCGCCGAGTTGGAAAATCGATCCCAGACCCAGCGAGCACCACACGAGGGCCACAGCCGCGAGACTCCACAGGCTGATGGCCATACCGGTGCGCTGCGTGGGTCGCGATTTGCGGAAGCGGCCCGCCAACCAGGTCACCAGGCCGGCGGCGAAGATCGGAATCCCGGCCGACAGAGTGAACGTGGCCGCCAGAAAACTGTGGCCGAATGACGCCAGCGACCAATATCCGGCCAGCGCCGGAAGGGCGCAGCCAGCGAGAATAAGAAAGGCGATTCGAATGCCCTGAGGCATGGAGACAGTGAAGACGCGATGGTGGAAATGATGGCGGCGTTCAGCACCCCCGGACCCCTTGAGCCCTACGGGAGTGCTCTTGTAAGAACCACAAATATACGGTCAAACAAGAAAGCTGCAACCGTCTCCCCCCTCCGGATGCACCCCTTTCTTACCCCACCAGCCCAGTCGTGTTCACGATCCAGACTACCGCCGCCCCCACCGCCAGAATACCAACTCCGATCCACACGTTCACCCCTGCCAGGAATATCAAAAGGATCCCGATCAGCCCGGCGACGAGAACTCCAATGGGGACGGCCCGGCCTCCGTAGATCCAGCCGAAGCCGATCCCGGCAATCCAGATGGCGAGCACAACCCAGAATAAAATCGGTATCGTAACAGTATCCATAACGGCAACTCTCTCTTTGGTGCCAGCGCCACCGGCATCGGGCGCTGATTCTTTTCGTGCTAAGGCTAGAGCAAAGATGCTGGACGAGTGAAGAAAGAATTCGAATCTTCCTAACTTTTCTCGTCCCGTTCCCCCGGCGCCTTCGGGGCTCCAGTCTCGTCAAAGAGACGCCGCAGCCGGCGCTCGGTCAGGGGGATCACCGCCAGCACCGCGAGCGTGAGAATGATCACCGCCGGAAGAATCGCGTGCATGGCTCCCACGAATAGCAACGCCGCCGACTGAAACAGGCACACCAGTAGCGCAATCCGGAGCAGCAGTCGGGAGCTGTACCGGTTGCTGTCGTCCCATGCTTGCTGCGATCGCATCGACCGGGATGTCCGATACCCGTAAAACCAGTTGATTCGCTTCGGAGGAAAACAGAAATAGAGCAGGGCGATCAGGAGCAACAGCGGTCCTAGCAGCAGATGGATGAGCATTGAGATATTCAACTCCATCATCGAGTCCACCGGGAATGCGCCCCCGGGCATACCGTTAGCGGAAAATCTTTTCGAATTCGTCGAAGTGATCCTCCGGTGCAAAGTCCTTCGGCATCTTGGCGTGCCATTTGCCGTAAAATCCGGTGCGGTCTCCGGCCTCACCGAGGCGGTCGGGAAACAGATTGGCCAGTGAAGCCGCTGTCGCGGCGTCGGGATTGGTTTTTTCTCCGAAGGACCGGGCTGTCAGGCCGGTCAGAATGGTGGTGCGGTTCACCCAGCAAATGGAGTGCTGGACAAAGGCGTTTTCAAAGCGGACCCCTTGTGCCGCGAGACGATCGATGTGCGGGGTCTTAATGATCGGATGGCCGGCACATCCCAGCGTGTTATTGCGCTGATCGTCGGTGAAGAAGAAGAGAATGTTCGGCGGCGCGGATCGCGTCGCTCCGAAGCTGACCGGCGCCGCGGGAAAGACCGCGGTCAAAAGAAAGAGCGGGAGAAGGGAAAAGAGCCGTGGAAGTTTCATACTTATTCAATGGACCGGAGACTCACGGCTCTATTCTCCATGCAGTGAAGTCCGCGTCTAGCGATCCTTGGCGTTTTCGGTGGGTCCCGGCACTTGATGCCACTCACCTCGCCTCGGCCAAACTTCGGGCGGTCCCCTCCAGGCGTTCCACCACCTTGCCGCAGAATCCGAACTGGAGCGGGCCCCATGAAGTGCGGTTGTTGTAGAATGCGCCGCTCTCCGGATCGAGAAAGTTGATGTTCTGGAGAATGATAGAGTGCAGACCGGTCTTATCCACCTTGATGTGTTGGGAGGGCTCGCGCCATCCCGTTTCCGGTCCGTAAGCATGCACAAAGAGGCCGAATGCGTTCAACATCGGAAACGCGTGGACTTCCTTGGCGACCCGTTTCTTTATTTTCCGGATCCGAAGATCGCTCAAATCCATATCGTGCAGGGGCTGGCACAAGAATAAGTAATGCCCGTCACGCAACAGAAACCCGCTCCCGTCCTCGAAGACCATCTTCGGATACATCTCCGGAAAGAGCTGCGCTCTTATGTGTTGACGATAGTCTTCCCCGGTCATGGCGCCTGAAAGTGAATCAGAAGTTGAGTGATTCCTGCCAGCATAAGAATCGCCGAAATCGTAAGGACCAGGATTCGCCAGGCGCGCAACTCGCCCTTGCTGGCCCTGTGCCGGATCCGCTCTCCGAATCCGCCCCGGGGAATCGCGAAAACTGCCACCAAGCAGCCGATAACAATCAGAACAATGCCGTCCATGGAAATGCTGCGTTCTATCAGTGTGTAGCCCAAGACGGAGTCTTGGAAAAGCCTCCGTGAAGTAAACTTGTCCTTGGCGGCAATCGAAGCCATTCTTGGCGCCGATGAAAAAACGTGCCTTCGGTAAGACCGGCCTCAACGTTTCTGAAATCGGTTTTGGAGCCTGGGCTCTCGGCGGACAGTGGGGCGGCCAGGACGATCAGGAATCCATTGCCGCGCTTCACAAGGCGATCGACCTCGGCTGCAACTTTATCGACACCGCCCAGCTCTATGGCGACGGCCGCAGCGAGCGCGTCATCGCCTCCGTCCTCACGGAGAGGAGTGAGGAAGTTCACGTCGCGACGAAAACTCCGCCGGATCCGATTTTACCCTGGCCGCCGTCACCCTATTGCATCGTTGACGAGCGCTACTCCGAAAAATACCTCCGGAAGAACGTGGAGGCACGATTGAAAAATCTCGGTACCGATTGCATAGACGTCCTCCAGTTGCACACCTGGACCCGCGCTTGGAACAGCGATCCGCAGCCTTTGCAGGCCCTTCGCAAAATCAGGGACGAAGGCAAAATCCGGTTTATCGGGATTTCCACGCCGGAACAGGATCAGAATTCGGTTGTCGAGTTGATGCAGCAGGGATGGCTGGACGTGGTCCAGGTGATTTACAACATCTTCGAGCAGGAGCCCGCTGCCGAACTGCTCCCTGTGGCGCAGGAAACCGGCACCGCGGTGATCGTGCGCGTGGTCTTTGACGAAGGCGTCTTAACCGGCAAATACAACCAGGGCCACCGGTTCCCCGACGGGGATTTCCGCAGCCGTTATTTCGCAGGCGACCGCGTCGACAGGGCCGTGGGCCGCGTGAAAAAGATCAAGGAAGAGATCGAGGATTTCGGCAATCCCAAGGGATTCAGCCTCGCGGACGTAGCCCTGAAATTTGTCCTCGCACATTCCGCGGTCAGCACAGTCATCCCGGGCATCCGCAATTCCCTGCAGGCGGAGTTGAACATGGGGGTCTCCGAAAAAATGGATATGTCCGAGGAACTCGTGGATCGGCTTCGCCAGCATTACTGGCATAAGGGAGTCTGGTACGGGGGAAAATGAGCGCGCCAAACTCCTTCGTAGTTATTGCACCCCAGGCCGATTTCGTGGCGTGGCCATTATGAACCCGGAGGAGGCTGCTGCGGCGTTGAGCCGGACCAATTTTGGAGCGCTCGACGCGGTCATCGTCTGTCTATATCTCCTGATCTCGGTCGCCATCGGACTGGTGGTCAAGAAATACGTAAGCGACATGACCACTTACATTGGCGCCGGCCGGAAGGTGGGCGCCTGGCTGGGAGTCGCCACCATGACCGGCACGGAAATGGGTTTGATCACGGTCATGTACAGTGCCCAGAAAGGCTTCACCGGCGGATTCGCCGCCTTTCATATCGCCCTCATCGCCGGTGCCGTCACGCTTCTCATAGGTTTTTCAGGTTTCATCGTGGTCCCGCTGCGCGCGCTTCGCGTCCTGACCATTCCCGAATTCTACGAACAACGATTCGGAAGGAAAACCCGCATCCTGGGAGGCGTCATGCTCGCTTTTGGCGGGATCCTCAACATGGGCTTGTTTCTCAAGGTCGGCTCCATGTTCATCGTGGGGGTAACCGGCCTATCCAGCACGGGCTGGGCGCTCCCGGCTGTCATGGTGATGTTGCTCACGCTGGTCCTGATTTACACCACTCTCGGCGGCATGATTTCCGTCATCCTCACCGATTACATCCAATTCGTCGTGCTCGCGGTCGGGCTGCTGGTGGCGACGTTCCTCGCAATCGGCGACCTGGGCTGGGATCGCATCTTTCTTTCAGTCGCGGAACTGATGGGAGAATCCGGCATGAATCCCGTGGCCGATGGATCCGGATTCGGCTGGTCCTATGTGATTTGGATGATGATTACCGCAGGGCTGGTGAGCTGCGCGATCTGGCCCACCGCAGTGGCGCGCGCCCTCGCCATGGAGAGCGCTCCCGCGGTGCGCAGGCAGTACATGTGGTCGTCGATCTCTTTCACCGTCCGCTTCATGATTCCCTATTTCTGGGGCATCTGCGCTTTCGTTTACATCAGGGATTCCGCCGCGGGCGCGGATCTCAAGGCCCTCTTCTTTCCGGCGGACGGATCGGAACCCGGCATCGATAATCTTTACGCCATGCCCGTGTACCTGGGACGGCTCCTTCCTTCCCTGGTCCTGGGTATCATCAGCGCGGCCATGATTGCAGCCTTCATGTCGACGCACGATAGCTATTTCCTCTGTTGGAGTTCGGTGATCACGCAGGACATCATCGCGCCGCTGCGAAGAGGGGCCTTGAGCGATGCCGCCCGCGTCCGTTGCACCCGCATTTTGATTCTTCTCATCGGCGGATACGTCCTTTACTGGGGACTGCTCTACGAAGGGAGAGACGATATCTGGGATTACATGGCGGTCAGCGGCGCGATTTACTTTACGGGCGCCATGGCCGTCCTCATTTGCGGGCTTTACTGGCAGCGCGCCAGTTCTACCGGGGCGGTGGCGGCGTTGCTCTGCGGAGGCGCCGCCGTGCTCGGACTGGGCCCGGTGCAGCAGCTCGTGGGATTGCAATATCGGAATGATGCCGGCGAATGGGTGCAACGCCTCACCGGTGCCCAGGTGGGCCTGATCACCGCCGCGTTGAGTTTTATCGCGATGATCCTGGGATCGCTCCTCTTTCCGGATCGCCGGCCACGGGATTCCAAGTCGAAAACAATGAAGACTGAATCATGAGTTGGATACTTTTTTGGAAGCTTGTTTTTGTCGTCACCTTGGCGCTCTTTGCGGTCATGGCGACGCTGGTCACAGTTCTCGGGGCCCGCGACGTCCGCCGCCTCCTTCGCGGGCTCAAGGAAAGGAAAGAGACCAAATGAGCCGAGAATTCTCTTCTCCACCGTGAAACCATCGGAACCCGCAACCCGCCACCCGCCACCCGCAAATCGGAACTGGGAACTGGGACCTGGGAACTCGGAGCTCCGAAATCGGAAAGCGCAAATCGGAAAGCGCAAATCGGAAAGCGGAAATCGAAAGCCGGAACCCAAGAGACCAGCACTGGGCAGCCCGAAGGGAAGATTGTCACAAAATATCGGACATATGTCCCATTTTTTGTGACCGAGGCGAGGGGGATCCCGGGAGGGGGGCGCGAGGGTGCGAAGGGAAGATTGTCACAAAATATCGGACATATGTCCCATTTTTTGTGACCGAGGCGAGGGGGATCCCGGGAGGGGGGCGCGGGGCGCGGGCGACGGTCGATCAGATGTCCTGGCGCGCTAGTGCTGCACGACCAGGGTGCCGGCGAGCTTGTCGTGCCAGCCCTGTTTCCGCCTGTCCCAACCGACCCAGAGGAAGCCGAGACAGAGCGGGATCATGGAGAGAAAGTAAGAGAAGTATCGGATCGTGAGATGGCCGGTGGTCGGTTTTCCGCCGTTGCGCGCGTCAATGATCTTGAGCTTGAGAAGCATTTTCCCGGGAGTTGCCGCGCGCCAGCGCCAGAGCAGGATCACCGCGATGGCGGGGAGGACGTACTGGATGATGAACGCGGCGGGGCCGGTGATCACGCTCGAGGAATCGAAAGAGGTAGCCAGGGCGGGGTTATTCGCCGCCATCTGGGCTTGGGTCTTCGCTTGAGCCCAGATATCGTCCCAGTAAATTGCAAAAAGCAAGGGAACCACGATCATGGAAAAAATGATCGTATCGATAATGTGCGCGCATAGCCGCACCCAGAATCCGGCGGGTTTGCCCCCGGAAATTCCAGCAATTGCCTCGTCTTCCATTGGTTGCCTCCGGGCAACAAGGTACGCGCGAAAGCCGGAAAGTCTAACGGTTTCTTTGTCTCGGAATCCCTAACGTTTTGACCTCTCGGTAACGAAAACAATCGAGGGTGTGATCGTTGACCATACCGACGGCCTGCATGAGGGCGTAAGAAATTGTGGACCCGACAAACTTGAATCCGCGCTTCTTCAAATCTTTGGATAAGACGTCTGAGAGTTCGGTTCTCGCGGGGAGTTCCTTCAGTGTGCGGAAACGATTCTGCTGGGGTTTACCGTTGACGAACCCCCAGAGATACCGATCGAACGTGCCAAACTCTTCGCGGGTTGCAATGAAGCACTGCGCATTGGTGACCGCGGATTCGATCTTGAGCCGGTTCCGGACGATACCTTCGTCCTTGAGCAGGGCGCGAATCTTGGCGGGCTTATAAGTAGCGATCTTGCGGTAATCAAAACGATCGAAGGCTTTGCGGTAGTTTTTCCGTTTCTTGAGGATGGTGATCCAGCTGAGCCCGGCCTGGGCGCCCTCCAGGATCAGGAACTCGAAGAGGCGCCGGTCGTCATGCAGGGGCACACCCCATTCCTTGTCGTGATAGGCGATATAGAGCGGATCGCTCCCGGCCCATTCGCAGCGTTTCATGGTTCTGGCATCGTCTTCAGGCGCCGGCCAGAATCTGTTCGAGTCCCCGGAGGGCGATCTGGGACCAGGTCTCGAGTCGATCGTATCGCGACTCCAGTTCTTCCGTGGTCAGGAACTCGAGTGCCGTGATCGCGGATTCGTTGGAGGTGACCGCCGGGGATTCGAGTTCGAAGAGATGCACCACGCCCAGATGGACTCGACCGACCTCATTGCTGTCATCATTTATGAGACCGACAATCTGCTGCCGGTATCCGGTCTCCATCTTGAGTTCCTCGTTGACCTCGCGATCGACGCCGGTCATGTAAAGATCTTTGCCCAGGTGGGCGGCCTCCTGGTCCTCGGCATTGATGTGGCCTCCGATTCCGATGGAGCCCTTGGCGGCGAGACGTTTTTCGCCCGACTTTCCTCCGCGGATGTAGTGAAGGAAACGGCCGTCGTGATGAAAGATGGCGTAGGGGATGATCTGTTTGTGTCCGGGATCGTCTTCGGCGAGGTCGCGCTCGAGAAAGAAGTTGTTTTCAGGGGAGAGAATTGCGGGGAGATAGCGGCCGGGCTCGGCGCTGAATCCGTGAAAATCGCCGAGGGAATCAAAGAGTTTGCGGGGAATCACGAGAACTTTTTCATGAGGGTACTTCTTGGTTGTCATGCTTGATCTATAGCAGATGCGCGCCGGGATTTGAAACGCCGAATGCGGGAGGGTGGTGGGATTCGGCAAAAGACGTCGAAAACAGGCGTCGTGAGGGGGCCATGGCCCCCTGACATAACTTGTTACAATTGTAACAAGTTATGTCAGGGGCTGGAGTGCGGGGGTGGCACCGGCGACGGGAGGCGCCGGGCGTGGTGGCGCGGGGCGCGGTTATTCTTCCTCCAGGTAGCTTTTCAGATGTTTCCGAAGCTCGGTGCGTGCGCGAAAGAGCAAGCTCTTCACAGCGGAGAGCGAGAGATCGAGAATCTCCCCGATTTCATCATAGGGCAGTCCTTCATAACGCCGGAGCACCACGGCCATGCGTTGTTTCTCCGGAAGTTTTTCGATGGCGGCGTCGATGGCATCCTGGAGCTCGGCATGCAGGACGGCGTCGTCCGGCTGGGGTGTTTCCGCATCGGGCAGGTATTGGTGGTGCTCTTCTTCGCCGGCTTCGAGGGAGACTTCGTGTTTGCGGTAACGGCGACGAGTTTCGTTAAAGACGAGGTTGCGCGTGATCGTGAAAAGCCAGGTGGTGAATTTCGCCTTGGGTTCATAACGCGGGGCAGATTTCCAGACCCTCACGAACACCTGTTGGGCGAGATCTTCCGCGTCGTTGGGGCTGCCCATCATCTTGGCGATGGTGCCGATGACAC
>JAHEJT010000039.1:0-11019 GCA_024638765.1 Verrucomicrobiales bacterium | reverse complement strand
CTTATGAAAGTTGACCAAATCCTCAAAGGCCTTGAGATCGCCCTTCTTGACACGCAGCATGCGTTCCACGTTAACCGCATTCTGATCGACTTCCTCCGGCGCGGCGCCGTCGCTGGTGGGATCATTAAAATCGGCCATGCGGTGGAAGGCGTTCGGTCGGGGTCGGGAGGAGGCTTCGGTTGAAGACAGGGTATCAATCGGAGCCGGGAAAGTAAACCGGTGTTCGGTAATCCGGTCGCGATGCCTGAATGGGGCGTGGAATCTTATCGGCGCCGCGCCTCCGGGGAATCCGGCGTTGCCAAGGGATCGTAATCAAGGCATGAAGAGTGCCCCTGATGGAGAGTCTCGCCTTTCTCAAATTGTCGCCGGCCGCCTCGTTTTGCGGCTCGGGCCGTTTTGAGACGGCCGCAATGCCTCCGGAGCAGACTCCGGCCTTTTATATAAACGATTTCGCGCTGAGCGATCCCAGGCCCTGGAAGATCCCGGAGCTATTTCTGGCTGGGGACGAGGCGGATGCGTTCCTGGCGGCGGCGGGAGAATCGTTTGCGACTCCGGAAATCACCTGGAGAGAACCGGACCCGGCTCAATTGTTGGAAGTATACGCGGACATCCAGAAAGACATCGCGGACGGAGGTATCAAGAAATCGGTTCCGGTCGTCACGGAGGAGGGCGTGGTGCGGAAAGGAGATCCGCGGAATCTCGCAGCGCGCCTCGGAGAATCGGGAGAGGAGCAGAATTTCTACGGATTCTATGACGCGGAAGAAGGTTTTATCGGGGTGACCCCGGAGCTACTTTTCACGATTCGAGAGGATGTATTTCGCACGATGGCGCTCGCGGGCACGGCGCCGGCCGGGGACAAGGATTCATTCCTGAGTGATCCGAAGCAGATTCACGAACACGAGTTGGTGGCGCAGTACTTGATTCAGCATCTGGCGGACCTGGGAGTGGTGACTCGGGGCGAGCGGGAATGCCTCGACTTAGGGTCTATCGTCCACTTCCTGACGCACATTGAAGTCTTGCTCGATCGTCCGAGGACCATGGAAGGTTTGGTGCAGCGGTTACATCCGACGCCGGCGCTGGGATGTTTTCCCCGGACCATGGAATCTCTGCGCAAGTTGCATCATTACCGTCATCAATTGAATGCGCCCGCGAGATTCGGGGCTCCTTTCGGAGTGCTTAGCGCTGACGGTGAGTTCAATTCCGTGGTGGCGATTCGCAACATCAGTTGGCAGGGGGACCGCGTTTTCCTGCCCGCCGGGTGCGGCATTATTGAAGAAAGCACCTTCGAGAGCGAATGGAAGGAACTCGAGTTGAAACGCCGGTCTGTAAAGGAGATCTTCAGTTTATGAAGGAGAGCGCACCTGCCGCCCTGGCTGCGATCCGGGCATGCCTACGGCTGGGCGTCCGGGAGTTCTGCGTCTGTTCCGGCGCGCGCAATGCGCCGCTGGTGGCGGTCCTGGCGAATGCGCCGGCTGCGGTGAAGATTACGCATTTTGCGGACGAGCGGAGCGCGGGATTTTTCTGCCTGGGGAGGATACTGGCGACGGGCCGGCCGGCGGCGGTGGTGACGACTTCCGGAACCGCGGTGGCGGAACTCTTGCCGGCAGTGGTGGAGTCTCATTACCAGGGACTACCGCTGGTGGTGGTTTCGGCGGATCGGCCGACGCGCTTTCGCGGCAGCGGCGCGCCTCAGTCGATCGTCCAGCCGGGAATTTTCCGTGATTACGTGGAAATCGAATTCGATCTTGCGCCGGATTCCGATAAAGAACTCGAGGGGCTCGACGCGTGCAGCGGCAGGCAACCGCTGCATTTGAACGTTTGCCTCGAGGAACCGACCGAAGAAAGTTTGCGCGCCGTCCGGGGAGAATCCCTGGTGGTGCCGGAAGCAGGGGAGGAAGAGCTTGGCGAAGTTTCGCAAAAGGACATGGACGCGGTGGCGGCGTTTCTGGAAGATGCGGATCAACTCCTGGTCCTGGTGGGGGCGCGGCCTTTTGTGGTCGAGGATCCGGTGCGCGAGTTTCTCGTCCGCCTGCGCGCACCCGTGTGGGCCGAGGCGACTTCGGGAATAAGAGAAGCGCCGGAGTTGGAAGAAATTGTCTTCAGAGGTGCTGAGCGGGTCTTATCGGAGCACCCATGGAAGAAGGTCCTCCGTTTAGGTGGAGTGCCCAGCTTGCGTTTCTGGCGTGATCTCGAAGAAGCGCAGGGGATCGAGGTGTTATCGATCACGCCCTCCGGGTATTCGGGCCTGGGGCGGGAGTCCCGGATGATTACAGCGGATCCGGGCGCCATTCTCGCGGATATCGAGCCTGTCGAGGGGGAGTGGAAGTGGGATGCGCTCCTGGCGCGGGATCGCGCCTCCGAGGAAGAGATTTCCCGGCTTTGCGACGAATTCCCGCGGAGCGAAGCGGCGTTCTTGCGGAGGATCTCGGGGATGGTGGGCCCGGGCGCGCTGGTGTTCCTTGGGAACAGTCTTCCAATTCGGGAATGGAATCTCGTCGCCCGGGGTGGACGCTTCGGGAATGCGCCGCGATGCTGCGCCAACCGTGGCGCGAATGGGATTGACGGTGCACTCTCGACTTTTCTGGGTGCGAGCCGGGAGGAGAAAGAATCGTGGGGGATCTTCGGGGATTTGACCGCGTTATACGACCTGGGCGCGCCATGGATATTGCCACAGCTCGAAAAAGGCCGGCGGCGGTTTGTGATCGTGAACAACGCCGGCGGAAAAATATTTTCGCGTCTCCCGGCATTGCGTGGCGCGAGTGCCCGCGAGAAAGAGATCATCGAGAATCCGCACGGGGTAGAATTCGGAGAGTGGGCCAAGATGTGGGGGATGGGATATCACGTGGTGCGGGAGGCCGAGAATGTGCAAGTGAAGGAAGACTGTGCGGTGATCGAAGTGCAACCGGACGCGGGGGAGAGCGCCGCCTTCTGGGAGGAGCTGGGGTGAAATGATCTGGTCATTGCATGGGGCGATGGGATCACCGGGCGACTGGGAATTTCTGGAGACGCGGGGCGTGGACTGCCGGCGGTTCCCGCTGTGGGAAACCGTGGATACTTTTGAAGCCTGGGCGCAGCGATTTTGCATGCGTGTTGGGGCCGAGGATGGAGGCCCGGTCCTGATGGGGTACTCGATGGGCGGCCGCCTGGCATTGCACGCCTTGCTGGCGCGCCCGGATCTATGGAAGGGAGGGATTATTGTGTCGGCCCACCCGGGTCTCGAGAGTGAAGAAGAGCGGCGCGGGCGGGTGAGTGCAGACGGCGAGTGGGCGCGACGGGTTCGCGAGGAGGACATGGGAGACGTCTTCGCGGCGTGGTGCGCGCAGCCGATGGTGAAGGCGGGGCGCGGGCCGGGAGACATTGCCGAATTGGAGCGGCACCGGGAGGCAGTGGCGCGTTCGTTTGAGATCTGGTCCCTGGGGGTGCAGGAATCGTTATGGGCGAGGTTGCGCGAGATCCGGGTTCCGATCCTCTGGATCACGGGCGAGAGAGACGAAAAATTCACCGCCCTGGGCAAGCGAGCCGTATCCACGATACCTGATGCTTCCCATGAGATCATGGCGCAGTGCGGGCACCGCTGTCCGTGGGAAAACCCGATTCATTTTGCGTCTCTAGTTTTGGCATTTCAAAATGATCTTTCTGTGGTTAGCTAGGCCTGATTAGTTAAGCAGCCATGTGGACAGAAATCAGAGAGTTTGAAGACCTGCGCTATGAGCGCACGGATGACGGGATCGCAAAGATTACGATCAACCGTCCGGAAGTCCGCAACGCGTTCCGTCCGGAGACGGTTAAAGAGATGCTCGAGGCGTTCGAGCATGCCCACGAAGACCCGGAGGTGGGAGTCATCATCCTGACGGGGGAAGGGACCGAGGCCTTTTGCTCCGGTGGCGATCAGAAGGTGCGCGGCAAGGCCGGGTACATTGATGAAGGCGGGGTCCCGAGGTTGAATATTCTTGAGGTCCAGAAGAAGATCAGGGCGCTTCCCAAGCCGGTGATTGCCATGGTGGCGGGATACGCCATCGGCGGCGGGCACGTGCTGCATGTCGTCTGTGACCTGACGCTGGCGGCGGAGAATGCGGTCTTCGGGCAGACTGGACCCAAGGTCGGTTCCTTTGACGGGGGGCTGGGTTCGAGTTACCTGGCGCGGATCGTGGGACAGAAAAAGGCGCGCGAGATCTGGTATTTGTGCCGGCAGTACGGTGCGCAGGAGGCGTTGGAGATGGGCCTGGTGAACGCGGTGGTGCCGCTGGAGCGATTGGAGGAAGAGACCTTGCAATGGGCGCGGGAAATTGTGAAGCATTCGCCGCTGGCATTGCGCTGTCTCAAGGCCGCCATGAACGCCGATTGCGACGGGCAGATGGGACTGCTCGAGATGGCGGGGAATGCGACGATGCTCTATTACATGACGGAGGAAGCGCAGGAGGGAAAGCAGGCCTTCGTGGAGAAGCGGGACCCGGATTTTTCGAAATTTCCGCGGCTGCCGTGACGGCCTTCGGCCGTGTTATCAGTTATTAGTTATTAGTTATTAGTTATTAGTTGTTAGTGATTGGCAATTCGGAAACGGAGTGACTTCAATGCGGGCATGGATCCTGGCGGCGCGGCCGAAGACATTGCTCGCGGCGGTGGTGCCGGTGTGGGCGGGATGTGATCTCGCGTTTATCCTGGAACGAGAATTCAGCCTGCTGCTGGCGGGCTGCACCCTGCTGAGCGCGGTGTGTATCCAGATCGCGACGAATTATTTTAATGACGCCATCGATTTCGAAAAGGGGGCGGACAGTGCGGAGCGTCTCGGGCCGGAACGGATCACCGCCGCGGGCACGATGTCCTCCCGGAGCGTCATGACGGCGGCGTGCGTGATGCTGGGATTGGCGTGTGTTCTTGCGGTGCCATTGATTCGCGCCCGCGGCTGGCCGATCCTGGCGATCGGTCTGCCCTCCTTGTTTTTCAGTTACGGGTATACGGGCGGGCCTGCGCCGCTGGCTTACCGTGGACTGGGGGAATTGTTCGTGGTGCTGTTCTTCGGGCTGATTGCGGTGACGGGGACGTATTTCGTACAAACTGGAAATTGGTCGGTAGAGGCATTGGTGCTGGGGGTGCAGATCGGGCTGCTGTCGACGGTGTTGATTGCCATCAACAATTTGCGCGACATCGAGGAAGATCGCCGGAGCGGAAAACGGACGCTGGCGGCGCGATACGGGATAAAATTCGCGCGCTACGAGATTTGGGTCCTGCTATTCGCGCCGCACGTCCTGTCGCTTTACTGGGGGTTGGCCCGCGATGGGGAGCTTCGAGGGGCCGGGCTACTGGCCTTGGCGGCGCTGCCCGTTGCGCTGTGGCTTGTGGTGCGAGTATTGAGGATAGAACCGGGTCCGGCGTATAACGGGTTTCTCGCGGTCGCGGCGGCGCAGCTGTTGGTCTTTGCGATTTTGTTTTCGGCGGGGCTCCGAGTGGCGTTATGAGCGCGATCTATTACCACGAATATTGCCTGCGATCGCGCGTGCCACTAAACGCTCAGTCGGATCGACGGGAGTTTTACGGTGTCTTGCTGCGCATCGGGGACGGCTTCGCCTGCCTGCATCCCTGGCCCGAGCTGGGCGATGCACCGCTGGCGGAGCAATTGGAATGTCTGCGCGAGGCGCGGCCGACACGGTTGATTGCGCGGGCTTACCGCTGTGCCGGGCTGGATGCCCTGGCGCGACGGGAGGGACGCAGCCTTTTTGCGGGACTCAAAATTCCCGAGAGCCATGCCTTGATCCCGGGGGGAGGCGTGGAGGAGGCGATGGAGGAGGGCTTCGCTACGGTGAAATTGAAATGCGGGGAGCGAATTGGGGAGGAAGGCGAGCGCGTGGCGGAAATTGCGGCGAGGGGAGAGAAGCGCGGCCTGCGGTTGCGGCTCGATTTCAATGAGTCGCTTCGCGAGGAGGGGTTTCGCGAGTTGATGGAATCGCTTCCGGAGGCGGCGAAAGCGCAGATTGAGTTTGTCGAGGATCCGGCGCCTTACGACGGCGCGGTGTGGGAGCGAATGGGAAAGGAGAGCGGGCTGGCGCTGGCGTTGGATCGTCAGGCGGGAGAAGGCACCACTGGTTATCAATATCTCGTTATCAAACCGGCGCTGGATGATGTCGAGGCACTGCTGGCCGGCGCGAAGGCTGGAGGGATCCGGGTGGTGATCACGTCTTACATGGATCATCCGCTGGGACAAATTTACGCAGCCTATGAAGCGGCCCGGGCCGGCGCGGAAAGCGACGTCGCGTTAGAGACATGCGGGCTGTTGACGCACCGTTTGTTCGAGCCGGACGCATTTGTAGAGCAGATCGTTAGCGAGGGCCCCAGGCTTCGGGCGCCGGGTGGCACGGGTCTGGGTTTTGACGATTTGTTGGAGTCCTTGTCATGGAAGAAGTTGATTTAGAAAGCGCCGAATTCTGGGAAGGAGATGCACCGCTGGTTCTTTCGAATCCGGCGCTGGATCCGCCGCCGATGGCGCTCCGGGAAGTGCTCGTGCGCCGGGAAGAGTTGAAAAGGCATGTCGTATTCCGGACTTCGGGGTCGGAAGGCGAAGCGAAGTTTGTGGCGTTGTCGAAGCAGGCGCTTCTGTGTTCGGCGGAAGCGATCAACCGGCACCTGCAGGCAGATCGGACGGATCGCTGGCTGCGGGCATTGCCCTGTTTTCACGTGGGGGGATTCGGAATTCATGCCCGGGCCTACCTCGCCGCGGGCGGGCCGGATGCAGTGCAGGTCATGGACGGCAAATGGAATCCCGGGAAGTTTGCCGAGACCTGTGGCCGGGAAAAGATCACGCTGACATCGCTGGTGCCGCGACAAGTGACGGACGTGGTGGAGGCAGAGTTGAGGGCGCCGGACTCGATGCGCGCGGTGATTGTCGGCGGGGGCGCCCTCCCGGATACTGCGGGACAGAGGGCACGCGAGTTGGGCTGGCCATTGCTGCAATCGTACGGAATGACGGAAGCAGGTTCCCAGGTGGCGACGCAGGGCTTGGAGTCGCTGGAGGAAGATTTCGGGAACGCGCGCCTTCCCATCCTCGATCACTGGGAGGTGCGACTGAATGCGGAGGGGATCCTCGAATTGAAGGGAGACGCGTTGCTTTCAGCTTACCTGGAGGCCGGTTCCGAGGGCGGCGACGGGCTCATGGTTATCGACCCCAAAGTAGAGGGATGGTTTCGGACCGGCGATCGTGTCCGACTGGAGGAAAAAACCGGCCCGCGGCTCAGCTTTGTGGCGAGGGAAGGGGAGATGGTGAAGATTTTGGGGGAGTTGGTGTCGCTCCGGGATCTGCGGAGGCGGCTGGAGGACGCGATAGAGCCGTCGCTGTGCGGGGAGGTGGCCCTGGCGGGGGTTCCGGATGATCGGCTGGGCGTGCGGCTGGTGTTGGTGCATTCCGAGGCGATTACCGGGGATTTGGCAGAGGAGGTGGGGGAGGTGGTAAATGCCGGGCTTCCCGGGTACGCCCGCATCGTGGAGCGGAGGGGGATCGGCGGGATCCCGCGGACGGTCTTGGGAAAGGTGGATTACGGGGTGATCCGGGGAAAAATCCGGGGGATTGGAGGGGTTCCTTTTTCCGGAGAATCCGGAAAAAGCGCCCAAAAATAGCTTGCAAAGCTGTGCGGCTCGATTAGTTGTGAGCCCTGTCATATGGCTAAGAAATGTTGGATTGAGCGCGACCAGCGCAAGAAGAACACCGTCGACAAGTACGCCAAGCTCCGGCGGGAGCTGAAGGAAAAAGGCGATTACGTGGGGCTTTCCATGTTGCCGCGGGATGCCAGTCCGACACGCCTGGTCAATCGCTGTGTGATTACGGGCCGCCGCCGGGCTTACTTGCGGCGTTTTAAGATGTCCCGCATCACCTTTCGCGAGTTGGCCTCCCAGGGCATGATCCCCGGGGTGACCAAATCCAGCTGGTAAAAGCGGGCTCCCGCATTTGCCAAGCAGGGGGGAATGGAGCTATTGTATGGGCGTCCTTTGACGACCCTATCCCATGCCGATCTACGAATATATTGCCGTGGATGCGGAGCGCAGTTGCCACACCTGTCGACGCGGCTTCGAATTACGGCGACCGGCGGATCGCCCGTCTCTGGACGCCTGCCCTCTCTGTAAGAATCCCGTCAAGAAGCGTGTTTCCCGCGTCAACAGTCCGAAATTGACCAAGCCTCTCTCCGTGAGCGATGCGAAGTCCTCCGGATTCACGGTGCTCGAGAGACGCGACAAGGGAGTTTATGAGAAGCGCTGAGACTCAAGACGACGACGACCCTGGAGGGAGGCACCCCCGGGAGACAGCACCTGTTCCTGAAGCGCGGACCGTGCGGTTCGCCGAATTTTCATCCGCGGGAGGAGCGCATTGCTTTGCGCGCCGATGAATCTTCTTTTCCTGAATGAAATCGTGCTCGCGTCCGCCGGGCCCGACGCAGTCTTGAAGACGTGGGAGGGACTCAACGCCGGGCAGATCGCCTTGCAGATTGTGGTCATTCTGTTTTTCGTTTTGCTGAATGGTTTCTTTGTGGCGGCGGAATTTGCATTGGTCAAAGTGCGCTCGAGTCAGCTTGAGACTTTGCACGAGGCAGGGAACAAAAGCGCCAGGCTTGCGCTTCACCTGAGAGAGAATCTCGACAAATATCTTTCGGCGAATCAGCTGGGGATAACTCTGGCGAGTATTGCATTGGGATTCCTCGGGGAATCCTACGCGATGCGGCTGATTCAGCCGATCTTCTACCTGTTCATGGACAACCCGTCGGAAGGACTGGTGCGAGGGACCTCCTTCGCGCTGGCATACAGCGTGGTGACTTTCCTGCATGTGACAATCGGCGAGCAGGCACCGAAAATTCTCGGGATTCAGAAGGCGGCGCGTGCCACCTTGTGGACTTCGAGACCGATTTACCTTTTTTACCAGCTGTTCAAGCCGGTGATCTGGCTGGTCAACGAATCCTCGAATGTGTTGGTGCGGTTGGTGTTCCGGCTGGACCCGGAAATGAGCGGGGACAAGCATCACAGCGCAGAGGAGCTCGCCATCCTGGTGGCGGAAAGTGGGGAGAGCGAGGAGGTCACCGAGACGGAACGCGATATTCTCATTAATGCGCTCGAGCTGAACGATTTAACGGTGCGGGATATCATGACACCGCGCAGCGAAGTCATCTGCCTGGATCCGGAAAAGCCGTTTGATGATAACCTCAAGACGGCGGTGGAATCGAAACACACACGCTTTCCCTTGAGCCGCGGCCATCTCGACGAGACCCTGGGACTGATCCATATCAAGGACATGCTGACCTTGATCGGGAAGTCCGAGCAGGACCTCAACAAGATCAAGCGCGAATTGCCGCCGGTTCCGGAGATGATGCCCCTGGACCGGCTCCTGAAGTTCTTCCTTGGCCGGCACGCCCATCTCGCGCTGGTAGTCGATGAATTCGGCGGGACCGTGGGAATCGTGACGCTGGACAACGTGCTTGAGGAACTGGTCGGCGAAATTCAGGACGAATTTGACGAGGAAGAAAAAGAGTTTCAACGCATTGACGACAACGTGTTCCTGGTGGAAGGCACCCTGGGACTTTACGAGCTGTCTGATCACACCGAGTTATCGCTTGAGGACCCGGATGTGAGCACGGTAGGCGGTTACGTGACGCATGTGCTCGGGCACCTGCCCAAGGTCGGTGAGACAGTTGACATCGAGGGGTATAAAGTAACGATCACGAAGAGCGATGGACGCCGGGTGGTGCAGCTGAAGTTCGTGCGCAAATCTCCGGTGGATGAAGCAGGGGAAGGCGAGGCCTCCGCTCCGACCGAGGTGGAGGCGGGGAAAGAGGAGTGAGGTTGGTGGCGTGTCTGGTTTTTTGAAACTGCGGCTGGACACGAAATGAGACGAATTTAGTGGAGTGCGGGTGGAGCCTGAATTTAACCGAAATTCACCCGAGCAATCACTGGATACCGTGCTTGTGTGGCGTCGCCTTTTGGAGTGCGCCGGCTTGACGGCGCTTTGGATGGTCCAGGGTTAGCGATCGGGTCCAGATCCAAAGCGGTGTCGAGCCACCGCACTCCAAAGAAAAAGTGCCTCAGAGAATCTGCTCCACGAATTCGGTGGGGTCGAAGGCGCTGAAGTCCTCGAGTTTTTCACCGGTGCCGATGTACCTGGTAGGGATGCCGAGTTCCCGGTGGATGCCGACCACTACTCCTCCCTTTCCGCTGCCATCGAGTTTGGTGACGATGAGACCCGTCAAACCGAGCGCCTGGTGGAATTCCCGCGCCTGATTCAAGGCATTGGATCCGGTGGTGGCGTCGACGACGACGAAAGTTTCGTGAGGCGCGGATTCGTCCTTTTTCCCCAAGGTACGCCCGATCTTCTTGAGTTCCTCCATGAGGTTGTGGCGCGTATGGAGGCGTCCGGCGGTGTCGCAGATGAGGAATTGGGTTCCTTCTTTGAGGGCTCTTTCGTGGGCATCATAACAAACCGCCGAGGGATCGGATTCGTAAGCCCCTTTGACAATGGGGATGCCGATGCGGTCTGCCCAGACGGTGAGTTGCTCGATGGCGGCGGCGCGAAAGGTATCGGCAGCCGCGAGGAGGACACTATTGCCGCGATTCTTCAGGAAGTTGGCGAGCTTGGCGGTGGAGGTGGTTTTTCCAGTGCCGTTGACGCCGACGACGAGGATGATCTTGGTCTGGCCGGGAAAGGGCGGGGGAATGGGTTCAGGCGCGGGTTCGAGAATGTTGCGGATTTCTTCGCGGCAGACTTCGACGACGTCCTCCGCTTGCAGTTTACGCCCTTTCGACTGGAGAATATCGATGATTTCCTGGGTCAGGTGGACCCCGAGATCTCCGGCGATCAGGGTTTCCTCCAATTCATCCCAGTCGATCTCCTGGCGCGAGAACTTGTCGATGATGGAAGTGAAGAGGCGGGGCATATTTCAGGTATTAGGTATCAGGTATCAGGTATCAGGTATCAGGTATCAGGTATCAGGTATCAGGTATCAGGTATCAGGTATCAGGTATCAAGAGCGGGCGGAAGGACGGAGGAAAGGT
>JAHEJT010000184.1 GCA_024638765.1 Verrucomicrobiales bacterium | reverse complement strand
AAAAATATCCTTCACCGGGTGGTAGCGCCAGACGCCACCATTGATGTCGACCGGCGCGCCTTCAAATTCGATGTCCTCGGGGAACGTGCCCATCCACCGGAGACGTCCGCCCTCGCCCTTCGGTTTGCCGACGCGCGACGGTGTGGCGAAGCCCTGGCAGCCGTAAAGCCAGCCGTCGGGCCCCCAGTGGAAGCTATTCAGGGTCTCGTGGCGGTCGCGGATTCCCCAGCCGGTGAGTCGCACCTCGATGTCTTCGTAATCGGCGACATCATCTCCGTCCCTGTCGGGGATGTAGAGGAGGTTCGGGGGCGCGCCCAGCCAGAGCCCGTCGAAACCGACCGCGATCCCGGCGGGGAACGGGATGCCCTCGGCGAAGACGGTCTTCTTGTCCGCCGCGCCGTCGCGATCGGTGTCTTCGAGAATGAGAATGCGGCTGTCGCCGGAATTAGCGAACCCGGATTTGCGCGTTTCGTAATCGCGGTTCTCGGCAATCCACATGCGCCCGCGGTCGTCCCAGCAGAACGCCATGGGCTGCGAGATCATGGGTTCGGCGGCGAAGACATTCACTTCAAACCCGTCCGCGACCGTCATTTCGTCGACCGCTTCCTGCGGGGTGAGAAATTTCGCCTCGCGCCCCTCTTCCTGGGCGATTCTCCAGAGGACGTTGGTATTGCGACTGCCGGTGTAGGCGCTCCACTTGGCGGTGAGCGCGCGGGCGTCGAGTTTCCCGGTGTAGACGACCAACTGATGCCGGATGGTCTCGCTCTTGCCTTTGGGAATCGTCCAGTCGCCGAGGCGGGCGCGGGCCGGACCCACCCCCATCTGGTTGTCGACGCGCCAGGGCTGCGGGTACCCGCCGTTCTTCGGGTGATCGAGGATCGCGATGTGGGCGCGATCTTTCCGTCTCTCCACCTGAATGCCGACGTCGACCCAGACATCGCGTTTGCCCTCGGCCGCCTGGTTGCGGTCGCGGCTGGAATTGACGGCGGCGCCGTCCATGCCCTGCTTCCACGGCATGCGGAGGAAGAGGCCGCCGTACTTGTATTCGCCGATGGTGATCTCGGTGTGGGCGGTGCCTTTCCAGGTGAGGTTCAAAAGATATTCGCCGTCGTGCGCGGACATCTCCCAGGTCTGGGTCTCGGTGAGGACTGGCGCGCCTGCGGCGTCGAGCAGATCGTAAACCGTCTCCCAGGAAGCGGTCTGCCCCGCTTCGTGGAGGACCTGGAAGGATTTCCGCTTCCAGTAATCGCCCTCGGGATGATGGAAATAGTCGCGCCCATTGACCCGGGTGAAGCCCCAGTAAAGTCCCGTCTGATGCTTGTGGTGGCCGGGACTGTATTCGGTGAGGACGCCATTTCCGTCGGGGGCGACGATGGGATGGATGTAAGGCCGGAAATCGGGGCGCGCGTGCTGGGTGAGAATCGGATCCGTTTCCCCATCGCGAAGGACGGAGATGGTGCCCTGGTCGGCATCGAGTTTCACCCGGAGATCGGCCGCGGTCGCGACGGATGACCCGATAGCGGCGATGCAGAGGAGGAATGCAGCAAAAGACAGTTTCATGTGACGGGCAGTATAGCATCCTCAGGCCCGGATCGTGAGCGGATTCTGGAGTATTGGAGTGTTCGATGAATGCCAGGAAATCACTTTTCCCTTCGACGAGCTCAGGACGGGCCGGCACTCATTCGAGTCCGAGCCTTCTTCGACTTCCGCTCAGGCCCTTGAACGGGAGGGCTCGTCCCTCAGAGTCGAAGGGAGGGGGTTCAATGACTGCGTTCCAAAGTCGCGGCAGGATTGGAAGTCGGAACTTCACATCGGGGCGATGCGTCTCGACCCCATGTCGGTGGTCTTGTTGACGTGGTCGTTGAAGCTGCGATAGATCATCTCGTGTTTGAGAGCTTGCTTGCCGTGATCTTCCCAAAGGTTTTCGAATTCCCAGGGATCTTTATCGAGGTCGTAGAGTTCACCACAATCCTTGTTGTGGTAGAGAACCAGTTTGTGGTGGTGGTCGCGATACATGGTGGCGAAAGTTCCGGTGCCGCCAGTGAAGTGTGGGTCCAGGGAGTCGAAGTATTCGCAGCGCACGGAATCTCGCAGCTGGTGAGGGTTGGAGTCACCTTTGAGCACTGGTAACAAGGATTGCCCCTGGAAGTAGTCCGGGATCTCGATGCCGGCGATGTCAAGAATCGTGGCGGACATGTCGAGCAGTTCGACCAGTCCCCCGGATTGCAAATCTTGCTCGAACTGGCCTGGCCAAGAGATGATCAGGGGCACGCGGACCAGCCCCTCGTAAAAACGGCAGCCCTTTTGTAAGAGCCCGTGGTCTCCCAGGGTTTCGCCATGATCCGAGGTGAAAATGATCACGGTTTGCTCTCGCTGATCACTTTGGTCGAGATGCTCCAGCAAGCGGCCGAACTGATCGTCGATCTGGGCGATCATTGCGTAATAAAGTGCCTGACACTTTTTGGCATCATGTCCTTCGGGGTCTTGCACCTCACCTTGAAAATCACAGTCTCCGAGTTTGGCTTGCTGCTCGAGATCGCTGTCGCGGAAATAGGGACCCGGCATGTCTTCAGGATCGAACTGATCGGCGTATTCCTTGGGGGGAACAAAGGGGGGGTGCGGGTCGTAGACATTGATATTCACCATCCACGGCTGGTCATCCGGGCGCTCTTGATCGATAAATTCGATGGCGCGTTCCGTGGCCCAGTAAGTTTGGTGGAGGTGAGGAGGCACGCCTGCTTCCCGCTGGCGGAGAGCATCGAGATCTTCGCCCTGCTCCCGGACCCAGTCGGCGTAGTCATGTCCCTGCGGCCAGTCATCCCGCGGGGCGTGGCTGAATTTCCAGAAGGAAAAACCATCATCGAGCCGGGGTTCAGTGCGCTTGCCGGCACTGAGCAGGTGGAATTTCCCCACCATGCCGCAGTCGTAACCGCTGTCCGCCAGCATTCGGGAGACCAGGGGAGGATGATTCTCCAGGCTTTCGTTGCCGTTGCGCGTGCTGTGGGCTCGGGACGGGTAGAGTCCGGTCATGAAGCTGGTGCGACTCGGTGTGCAGATCGGGCTCTGGCAATAGGTGTGGGTGAAGGCGACTCCCTTGCGGACGAGTTGGTCGAGGGCATCGGTTTTGACGAAGGTATTGCCCAGGGCGGCGATGGTATCGAAGCGCTGTTGATCGGTACAATACCAAAGGATATTGGGGCGTTGACTCATGATTCTATGAGGATGGCCTTAGCGGTTTTCTTCCTGAACGATTCCTTCTTCAGAAGCAACACCGCCGCCACCAGGAGGAAGACTAGCGAAACCGGCCGGGTAATCAAAGGCGCATAGCTGCCTCCGCTGGCCATGAGGCCGGCACAGAGGTTCTCCTCGGCGACCGGCGCCAGCACGAATCCGATTACGAAGGCCGCCAGGGGCAGCCGCCGGCGTTCCATGAGCCAGCCGGCGACGCCGAATGCGAGCATGACCCAGACGTCGAACCAGCGCCCCGACAAGGCATGAGCCCCCCAGATGCAGGAAGCGATCACCAGCGGCGCCAGGATCTGGCGCGGCACTGCCGAAAGCCTCGCGATCCATCGCGCGCCTCCCAGCATCAGGCCGAACATCATCACGTTGGCCACCAGCATGGTGCCGATAATGGCTTGCACGGCCTCGGGATTCTGGCGAAATAAAAGAGGGCCCGGCTGCAGACCGTGTACGATCAGCGCGCCCAGGAGCACGGCACCGATCACGCTCCCCGGGACTCCCAGCGCAATCAAGGGAATCAGGGCACCGCCGACGGTGGCGTTATTCGCCGATTCCGAGGCCACGATCCCTTCTTCACTCCCTTCGCCGAATGCTCCCGGTTCCCGGGAACTCCTTCGCGCCGCGGCATATGCTGCCAGCGATCCAATATTCGCTCCCACCCCGGGCAACACCCCGATCACGGTGCCGATTCCAGAGGAGCGCAGCAGATTTTTCCAGTGCGCTTTCCAGTCGGCCCACGGTATCCACGCGGAGTCATTCCCCGGGGACCGTTTCACCGCGGGTTCGCCCCCGGTGAGGTCCGTGATGATTTTGCCGATCGCGAACATCCCGATCAGGACCGGGATAAGGCGAAACCCGTCGTTCATGGGTGTGATACCGAAAGTCCAGCGCAGCTCGCCGGTCGCGGGGTGCACCCCGGGCATGGCCGCGAGGACGCCGAGACCTCCCGCCAGCAAACCCTTGGCGCGGGTGGACTCACCCACGCCCGCGAGGAGCGCGAGTGCCATCACTACCAGTGAAAAATACTCGAAGGGCCCCAGGCGCGTGGACCAATCTGCCATCGGCTCGGCGAGGAGCCGGAGGGTGAGCCAGGAGATCAGGCCGCCCACCAGCGAGGCGCCGATACCCAGGCCCAGGGCCCGGCCCGGCCGCCCGGCCTGGGCCATGGGATAACCGTCCAGAGTGGTCATTACGGCTGCGGGCGTTCCCGGCATGCGCAACAGGGTGGCGCTGATGAGACCTCCGCTCACCGCTCCCACATACATCGCCACCAGCAACACCAGGGCGTGAGCCGGGTCCATGGAGAACGTCATGGGCAGGGTCAGCGCGATGAGCATGGTCCCGGTGAGACCGGGGATGGCGCCAACGGTGACACCAAGCGTGGTCCCGAGAAGGGCCAGGCCCAGCACCAGGGGTGAAGAAAAGAGATCGATCATCGATGCCTGCCCCTGTATTCGTCGCGCCATACCCAGAGCGCACAAAGGATCACCCAGCCCAGCACGATCCAGGGCAGGGGTGGGAGCGGTGTCGGCGCATCGATTTCAAGGCCTTCGAGACGGGCACTTCGTTCCTCAATCAATTCTTCCAGGGATTCTCCGGTGAGAAAAACCGGTTCGATGTGGAGTTGATCAAGACGATCGCGCACGTATTCGGTTTCCATGGCGCGCCCAAGGAGATCCGCGAAATACTGCACCCGATCCTGCGGCGTTCCCTTGGGGGCCCACCAGAACTGCACCAGGCTGTGGGTCGCGTCGACTCCCTGTTCACGTGCCGTTGGCAGATCGGGCAGGGCCGGCTCACGTGCCTCGCTGAGCACCACCAGGGCCCGGATCCCGGCGGCCTTGAACTGCACGTACTCAGCCACCGAAAAGCCCGTGACGTCCACGTGCCCGCCCTTCAGCTGCGCGAGACGCTTGGCACCGCCGCCCGTCTGCGTGAATCGAAATCTGGCGCCCGGCTTTCCCTCCTCCAGGAAAAGTGCCGAATAATGATTCGGCGCACCCAGGTTGGTCCCGAAAACCAGCTCGTAAGGGCGCGACACCGCGTCTTCCATCAGCTCGAGCAGCGATTCGTAGGGCGAGTTCTCCGCCACCGCGATAACCACCCCGGAACGCCCAGTGGCGGCGATCGGTTCGAAATCCTCGGCGCCCCAGTCCGCGTTCCCGTAATGCTGCGCGGTGTAGATACCGTCGTGAAGACACAGGATGGTGTATCCGTCAGCAGGCGCATCCCTGGCCTGGCGGCTCCCCATGGTCCCTCCCGCTCCCCCGGCGTTGCGAATCACCAGGGGCTGCGGTGACAGTGCGTAATCTCGAATGGCTTTTTGAAAAATGCGTGCAAACACGTCACTGCCGCCTCCCGCGGCAAAAGGCACGATGACCTCCACGGGCTTCCCGGGAAACTCGTCCGCCACCAGCGGAGACAGGTCAGCCAACAGAATGAGCCCTGCGCAAATAGCGGCGGCGACTCCGCGCAATGGGGGCATTAAGGAGTTTAAGTCCACGCGACGTCGCTCCGGTTGATCACTGCGAATCCTTCATCATGCGTGGGTTAGAAGGTGAACTTTGGGTCAAGAGGCTCGCCTCGACCCTCTCAATCCGGAGAGAAGATCTTGAGGACGGCCAGGGCTGCCAAGGTTACCATTGCATCGCCGAATACCGGGCAGGTATTCTCTGGTGCTTCTAGGAAATAAGTCAGCTCGAACCAAGAAGAATCAAATCCAACGCGAATTCATGCTCCGCACCTCCTATCGCATCTACTGGACCCTGACGTTGATCCCGCTCGTCGCCCTGATGGCCTTCGTTGACTCATGGGCGGCCGGCGCCGAGGCGCCCTGGATCATCGACACCCACACTCACTTCAAGAGCAGGGCACAGATCGCACATGAGGCAGAGACCACGAAGCGCGACCCGCGCAACACCCTGGGGCACGTGGTTGCACCGGAAGATTACCGTGAACTCGCTGATCGGCTGGCGATTCGATCCACGGTCATTGTCGAGGCCGTCGAACAGGATCAGGAGCAATTCAACACCTGGGTTCTCGATCAGGCGAAATCGGATCTCGTCTGCGGCTATGTCGCCCGCGGCGATCTCGCGTCACCCGGGTTCCTCGAGAATTACCGGCGCTACGGAAAATCCGGTTACCTGAAAGGCTACCGCTTCCGGTTTGAAGAGCTGCACGGATATCTTTCACACGAGGTGGCGCGCGAGCACCTCAAGATTCTCGAGCGGGACGGGATGGTGATCGACCTTCTCATCGAGCCTGCGCAGGCTTCCGATGCCGCCCGGCTGGCGCGCGAGTTCCCTCAACTCAAGATCGTGATCAATCACTGCTTCAGGGCCCGCCTCACGGATGGAAAAGTCAGCGAGGAATGGGCGGGGGCCATCGAGACCTGCGCCGCCTATCCCAATGTATTCTGCAAGATCTCCAGCATCCTGAATTTTGCCGGCACCGAGGCCTTCGGCTCCCCTGCTCCGACCGGGCTGGACACCTATCTGCCGGTGTTGGAGCCCTGCTTTAAAGCCTTTGGTGAGAACCGGGTCATCTTTGCCACCAACTGGGGAGTCTGCACGCATTATGGACGCGTCGATGACGTGGTAAGAATCGTGAAAGAATTCCTGCAGACCAAGGGCGAATCCGCGGTCGACAAGGGGATGCGAGACAATGCCCTCAGGCTCTACCGCATCTCCGAGGAGCATCTTCGGTGACCCCATCGCCGTGGCGACTGCGAGCCACTTGGTGTAGTAGCGGGCACCGGCGATCTTGTACTCATCGATCAAGAAGTGATTTGTGGTGGGCCACCCAGGCTGGTCCAGATCACTTAAATCCGCAAAGTCGGCATTTGGAAGGAGGTTGGCGATATCGCGATGAACGGCGTCAAGCACATTGAAAGCGATGCCGCCATTAGCGTTAGAGGTATAATTACTCACGTCGAAAGAAGCGCTATAATCACCTGCGGCGAACCCCGAGGTGTCAATCCAGACCGACATAGAGCGCTTTCGAGTAGCGCCCGCCTGACCACCAGTGTTGGAAGTAAAGCGAAGACCCAAATTCGTTGCGGCACCTGGATCAAGATCAATTATGCTGGTTGCGCCAATCGTGAAGCATTCCCCTTAGTCTTTCCGTTACCTCGGGGTGCTTTTTGGAGAGATCCTTCTGTTCGGACAAATCAGTTGGCCGGGTTACCCAAACTGGTCCACTTCTTATCTGAGCCCGGGAGTGAGCGTCAGTCAAGAATGGCACGTGGGTAAGGGCCTTGATCGTCTCATTTCTCATTGCAGACAAGCCGGAGGGCGACGCTTTATCCCCACTTCGTGGCGCTCTGCAGGGTGCCTTCGGTTCTTTATGATGCGCTAACGCGCCATGGCAGTGTCGTCGCCGCCATCGCGGTTGCGACACTGCCCGGCGCGGAGCGCCTTTCAAAATCCCGTAGGGAAACCGCAGAGCTGGCCGAAGGCCGGATAAAGCGCAACCCTCCACGTGTCTTGTCGGAATGGCAATCCGCCCCACACTCAAGGCCGCGATGGGAGCCCTTATCCATGTGCCATTCGGGACTGACACCATTTCCCCGGTTTTCCTCAATCGACGAGCAACGTCGCGAGGAACTCGGTGTCCTCGTAATTGGCGGTGTCACCCAGAGTCTGGCGGACGACGACGGCGTTGAGGGAGGGGACGACGTAGAGACGGTTCTTGCCCGCGCCGAGTCCTCCGACAATGTCCGTGTAACCGTCGTAATAGATGAAGCTGCCGGCGATCCCCGGCGGCACGCTGTCCGGCCCGGCCGGAGGATATCCCCCCGGCTGGTTCAGCCACATGAACTTCCCGTGCCCGGGATTGGGCCCCTCGGCGGCACGCAGTTCCGCCATGCGTGCGTCATTCACCACCTCGCGGCCGTCCCACCAGCCCTGCTGAAGCACGAGCTGCCCCAGCTTGGCCCAGTTGCGCGGGGTGAGGACCGCTCCATTGGGAATGTGCGGGTTGCCGGCGTCGTCGTGAATCCAGCTTTGATAGTCGATCCCAATCGGATCGAGCACCCGGGATTCGAGGTATTCGAGCGGATTCATCGGGGTGCCCGCCGCCGCCAGTTTGCGCTGCAGCAGCACGCCAAAGGCGTAGTAATGGCTGGGGCCGTATTGGAAGAACGATCCCGGAAGCGCAATGATGCGCAAGTCGTGCACGACGTAATCGTAGATGTCGTCCGCCAGGGGATCCACCCCCTGGATATAGGCGACATCCTGCGAGAGGCCTGAGGACAGGGAGGCCAGGTGGCCGACCGTGATGAGGCGTTTGCCGGGATGAAGCCCGGTGTCCTGCCACTCGGTGATGGTGTCCGAAGCCCGTTCATCGTAACCGGAGATTAATCCGTCCTCGATCGCGGCCGCGAGGGCGCAGGAGAAGAACAGTTTCGTGCCGCTGGCGACGTGCGTCGCCGTGTCGACGGTCGCGCCGTTGTGATAGTCCTCGAAGACGATCTGCCCGTGCTGCAGCACCACCACTCCGGCGCCGCCCCGGACCCGCGAGTATTCCGCCGCGGCGGCAAACTGGGCGGGGGTGAAAGCCCTGGCGGTGCAGGCGACGCGATAGAAGCCGTCCGATACCAGCGGCGCTTCGTCGGTCCAGGACATCTCCGGCACCGGAGAGGTCTGCGCGGCGAGCGGATCCCATTCCTGCAGATCGCCCGAGCGATCCAGGAGATAAGGCGCGCCGGGAGTGCCGATGATTCCAACGTCGACCTTGCCGTCCGGCCGCAGATGAATCCCGGCGCTCGGAAACGCCTGTTGTGCCGTCACGACACTAGCGGTCGCCGCAAATAGAATCGAGAGTGCCGCGGCCCGCACAATCACACGCAAACGCAGCCGCGGGATGCACCCTGTCCGGGCGATGGATCGGGCGTCACGGCAATTCCTGGGCACGGGCATCACGAGAATATCTAACCGCACACCACGGCTAAAGTTGCGTGAAAAACGACGGCCGGAAGTGCTAACAGGTGAATGGGGTCAGCAGATGGCGCCCGCTCGGAGCCGTGAGCCGGACGATCCGTGAGGCGCGGGATCTGGCGACCCGCGATCGAAAGGTGCGACGTGAGGCGTGGGAACCGACTCACAATGTTCAGAACCCATCTCATAAACCCTGATCGGCTCCGCCCTGAGAGAATGAGGTCTTGGAAATCAGCGACTGAGTCGGATGGGATAAATCAGGCCCTTCGGGCGCTAAGTCTTTTGACCTGAGGCGGCGTTGCGCCTTGCCTAAGGGCAAAATCCTTTATCGCGGAGCCATCCATGATTTATGAGATGGGTTCTAATCCTTCTGACTGTCCCCTCATGCTCCTCGCGCGACCCGCTCGGCAAGCTCCCGCCTTCGCCAAGGCTTCCGCCTTCGCCCTCCAGGCTACGGCGGGACAAGTCGGCGAGGCACGGCAGGACAGGTTTCCGGCCGGGCGCCCGGGGTTAGAGGGGGTCGGTG
>JAHEJT010000038.1 GCA_024638765.1 Verrucomicrobiales bacterium | reverse complement strand
GGACCCGGGATACCTCTTCTGGTGTTCAAATTTCTATCCCTACAAGCAGGCCGATCTGCTGCTGGAAGCCTACGCCCGACTGGATCGGGAGCTCCAGGCGGAGATGCCGATTGTCATGGTTGGGGGTGGAGACTGGGGCGGCGGGCTGGAGTCAGCCATGGCAAGCGCCGGGGCGCTGGGGATCGAGGACCGGGTGCGGCACCTCGGCTGGATTCCCGACGATATGCTGGGAGCGCTATATCGCCAGGCCCGCGTCTTTTGCCTGCCGAGCCGGGAAGAGACTTTCGGGCGCTGCGTCCTGGAAGCGATGGCCTGCGGGACCCCTTGCATCGTCAACCAAATCCCGGTGATGGACGAGGTGACCAACGGCTTCGCGGTGGTGGTGGATTTTCAAGACGTGGAAGCAGCGACCGAAGGATTGCGACGCGTCGCGTGCGATGAGGAACTGCGTCGCGAGTTGATTGCCGGGGGCCTCGAGCAGGCCAGGGAATTCAGTTTCGAAAAGCTGGCGGCAGAGCGGATTGACGCGATCCGGGGGTTGTTGGGTGAGGAGCCGGCGGCGGTGCCTTTGCCGGCGCATGGCGAATGAGAAAGGTGCGCCAGGCGGTCGTGCTATGCGGAGGCAAGGGGACGCGGCTGGGGGAAAAGGCGCGCGGACTTCCCAAGCCGCTGGTGCCGGTAGAAGGGGTGGCACTGCTGGACCGGACGCTGCAGTTGCTGAGTCGGCATGGAATCGGACAGGCGTTGCTGGCGGCGGGATACAAAGGGGAGGCCATCGCGCGGCATTACCGGGAAAACCCGCAACAAGGAATCGAAGTGCGCGTCGAAATTGAGCCGAAACCGATGGGCACCGCCGGCGCGCTGCCGCTTTACGAAGTTATGCTGGAGGAAACCTTCCTCGTAGTCTACGGAGATATTTTTCTGGATTTCGATGTCTCCCGGCTGACAAGGGCGCACCTGGCCCGTGGGGCGGATTGCCTGGCGACCTTGTTGGTGCGGGAATCCGATCATCCCTGGGATTCTCAACTGGTGGTGGCCGGAGAGGATGGGCGGGTGGAAGAGTTTGTTTTCGAGCAGGAGGAGGGCAAGCGGTATCCCAACCTGGGCAATGCGGCGTTCTACGCGTGCAACCGCCGGTTGCTGGAATATATTCCTCGGAACAAGCCTTCGGATTTCGGGCGGGACGTTTTTCCGCACGCGCTGGAGAGAGGCGAAGAAATTTTTTCGTGCCGGCTGGAGCCGGGAGGATTCGTCCGCGACATGGGGACTCCGGAGCGCCTGGCCCTGGTGGAGCGGTACATTCGGAGACGGCGCAAAGCGAAGACGGCCAGGGAGAATCCGCGGCCGGTCAAGGCGGCTTTCATCGATCGTGACGGCACGTTGAACGTGGAGAAGGGTCACGTGACGCGCGCCGAAGATCTCGAGTTGCTCCCGGGGGCTGGAGAGGCGCTGGCTTTATTGCAGAAAAACGGCGTGCGATGTTTCCTGCTTACCAATCAGCCTGTCATCGCCCGCGGACTCTGCAGTCAAGAGGATTTGGAAGCGATTCACCTGCGGCTCGGGGAATTACTCGCGGAATCGGGGGGAAGTCTCGATGCAATTTACTATTGTCCCCATCACCCCGAGACTCAGCACGGAGAGGGGATCAAAGAGCTGCGGAGGGGGTGCGACTGTCGAAAACCGGCGAGCGGCATGATCTTCGAGGCGAGCGAGGTGGAGGAGATCGATTTGGCGGAAGCGGTAATGATCGGGGACACCATCCGCGATGTCCTCGCCGGCAAGCACGCGGGCTTGCGCACTTTTTACGTGGGCGCGCCCGGGAAGGAAGGAGAAATGGAGGCGGATTACGCGGAGGAATCGGTGCTGACGGCGGCACGGCGCATTGTCGACGAACTGGTCTGAAAGTTTATCATGATTATTACCAAGACACCTTTGAGAATCAGTTTTGCCGGCGGAGGCACGGACTTGAGCGCCTTTTACCTGCGGACGCCGGGGGCGGTCGTGAGCGCGACGATCGACCTTTACGTCTACCTTGCGGTGCACCGCTTTTTCGATCCCAAGTTCGTGCTCAAGTATTCGAAGACGGAAGTCGTCGACGCAGTCGACGAAATCGAGCATCCGCTGATTAGGGAGTGCCTGAAGAGGTGTGAGTTCGAGGAAAAGATCGAGGTCACGAGTTTTGCCGATATTCCGTCGCGGGGGAGCGGCCTGGGAAGTTCGAGTGCCTTTGCGGTCGGGTTGATCAAGGCGTTGCACGCGTTTCTGGGAAAGAATGCGACGGCGGAGGCTTGCGCTTCGATGGCCTGTGAAGTGGAGATCGATCGATTGGGAGAGCCCATCGGAAAACAGGATCAGTACGCCACCGCGTTCGGCGGGTTCAATTACATTCGCTTTAACCAGGATGAGACGGTCCATGTAGAGCCGATCGTGCTCGATAGCGACGGCCGACGTTTCCTGGAGGATCACTTGGTGATGTTCTACACAGGCATCACCCGCAGCGCCGGCGATATCTTGAATGAGATGCGCAGCAACACGCAGACCGACGAAGACCGCTTCGCATCCATGTGCAAGATGAGAGACATGGCGGATGAACTGCGCGAACTGATGATGGATGGAAATTACGGACAGTTGGGAGAGTTTCTCCATCGCGGCTGGCTCTTGAAGAGGAATCTCGCGAGCAAGATCAGTTCCGACGAGATTGACGAATTGTACCAGGCGGGCATTGACGCAGGTGCCTTGGGCGGGAAGCTCCTCGGTGCCGGCGGAGGAGGGTTTTTCCTCTTTTTCTGCCCGCCGGAGAAGAGGCAGTCCCTGCTTTCGGCGCTGAGCCGATTGCGGCCCTTGAGGCCGCTTATCGATCAGCAGGGGACTCGGTTGATTTGCGCGGACTAAGAGTGGCGCATTTCTCACGGTCCGCGGGATAGAACGCGCAATCACGGATTTCTGTCAACCAATTGAAGCTCACGCCAGCCCTAAAATCATCTCATGAGTTCTTATCAGAATTACATCGACAGACTGCATCAAGCGCTCGACAGCATTGCGCCCGATTCCGTGGAAGCGGGATTCGCGTTGATATACCATGCGCTCGAGGACGGACGCACCGTCTATATCATCGGAAACGGCGGCAGCGCGTCCACCGCTTCGCATATGGCATGCGATCTGGGAAAAGGCGCCAGTGTTCCGGGAAAACCGAGGCTGCGGGTGGTGAGTCTGACGGACAACATGGCGCACTTTTCCGCGATCGCGAACGACATCTCTTACGACGCGGTTTTTGTCGAGCAATTGCGAAACCTGTTGCTTCCGGGCGATGTATTGATCGGGATATCCGCAAGCGGGAACTCACCAAACGTGGTGGACGCGTTCTCCTGCGCGCGAGGGATTGGAGCGAAGACGATCGGTTTAGTTGGATTCACGGGGGGAAAGATGAAGAAGCTTTCCGACGTGGTGATCCACGTCGAAAGCTCCGAATACGGTCCGGTTGAGGATGCGCATCTCAGCATCAATCACATCTGGACCGAGCAACTGCGGGCGCGATTGACCGGCGCAGTTTAGGCGGAGGGAACGCACTGAAGATGACGTTGAGCGGAAAAAATGAAATTCGGCGGGCCCTGGTTACGGGAGGAGCGGGATTTATCGGGAGTCACGTGGTGGATCATCTTATCGGCTCCTGCGGTGCGGAGGTAACCGTCTACGATAATTTTTCCACGGGGCAGCGCCTGTTTCTTAAGCACCATGCGGCGGACAAGAAGCTTAAAATCGTCGAAGGTGACGTGCTGGATCTGGATTCGCTGAAGAACGCGATGATGGGAGTGGATCATGTGTTTCATTTTCAAGCAAACGCGGATGTGCGTGGCGGAATGGAGAAGCGCAGGGTCGACCTGGAACAGAACACGATGGCGACGTGGAACGTGCTCGAAGCGATGGTGGAGCACAAGGTCTGCAACTTGGCGTTTGCGAGCAGTGCGACTGTTTACGGGGAGCCCACTATCTTTCCAACGCCGGAGGATTGTCCCTGTGTGCAAACATCGCTTTACGGGGCGAGCAAGTACGCCTGCGAAGCGATGATTCAGGCTTACGGAGAATATTTCGACATCCGATCCTGCACCTTTCGGTTCGTGAGTTGGACCGGGGAGCGCTACACGCACGGCGTGCTTTACGATTTTTTGCGTAAATTGAAGGCGGACCCCCGGACCCTCGAAATACTCGGAGACGGCAGGCAGAAGAAATCTTACCTGGATGTTACCGATGGGGTTGCGGGGATTTTCACGGCGGTGGAGAAGGCGCCCTCTAAAAAGAACGTCTATAACCTGGGACACGATGACTTTCTCAACGTGCTCGACCTTGCGGACATCGTATGCGACGAGTTGGGTTTGCCCGACGTGGAATACGTGATCGCAGGGGGAGCGCGCGGTTGGCTTGGAGACAGTCCGATGGTGCAGCTCGACACCTCACGGCTCAAGAGTGTCGGCTGGGCCCCGCGGGTTTCAATCGAAGAAAGCATTCGCAGGACGGTGCGTTACCTGACCTCTCACGAGAGTTTGCTGGATGTGCGTTAAGATCGACAAAGCGTTTGTATTTGGCACGCGATAAATTAGTTTCTCCTCGAGGGATAAGACACTTCCATCCTTGCAAAGAATAATGAATTCCAAGGAATCGTCCTGGCGTCCGGGAGACTGGCTGACCGCGGCAAGCGTCGCTGTGGGGGCGATGATTTTGCTGATATTCGTCTTCCCTTATTGCTCGGGATACGGGACACGGCGGGTGACTTTGTTCGACTCAGTGCGGGGCTTGTGGTCCAGTCCCGACTGGCAGCACGGCTTGCTGGTGCCCTTCATTCTCGCCGGGCTTCTCATATACAAGCGGAAGGAACTCTGGGGCACGCCGGCGGAGGGGAGTTACTGGGGTCTGGCGGCCTTGATGTTTGCGCTCTTCTCTTACTGGGTCGGGTACAAGACCAATGTGTATTATTTTGGGTTCGTCGGCGTGCAGGTGCTTCTGGCGGCCTTGATTCTGTGGTTTCTGGGCTGGGGTTATTTCCGGAAGCTTTTCTTTTTCTGGTGTTTCTTCGCCTTTACCTGGCCGCTCTATTTCCTGACGGACACCCTGGCGTTCAAGCTGCGGGTGGTCATGATCCAGGTTTCTTCCGCGTTCTTGAAGCTGGTGGGGATTTCCAACATCCGCAGCGGGACCTCGATTCAGTCGCCGCCCGATTTCGATACAGGGGTTGAGCAGGGGGCGAAGTTCGCCTTGGACATCGCCGATCCCTGCAGCGGCATCCGGTCGCTGTTTGCTTTGATGATGGTTGCCGCCTTATGGGGATATCTGGTCCTGCCGCGGGCATGGCAGCGCTGGGCGCTCTTTTTCTCCGCGGTTCCCCTGGCGATCTTCGGCAATTTCGTGCGGGTTAACCTGCTGGTATTCGGTTCACTGTGGTGGGGTGCGGATTTCGCCGTCGGGGAAGCGGGCGGCACCTCGAATTATCATTTCTTGTCCGGGGTGGCGGTTTTCGTGGTGGCACTCGGCGGCATGGTGCTGCTGGGGACCTTTTTGAAATCGGGCTTCAAGATGTTCCGGCGCGGCTCCGTGGTGCGCAGCGTGCGCGTGGGCCCTGCCGAGGAGCGGGTGTGACGGCCCGCAGACCGGGGCACCGGGAATTATTCGCAAACACTCTAATCCCATGAAGAGGAGGTATAATATTCCCATGTGGCGCAGCGCGGTCGTGGTGGTGCTGGTGGGGGGAACGATTGCACTATGTCTCGGTGTGCAGCCCGTCGAGCAGGGAGATGATGCCGGGGTCAACCTGGATCTGCCCGTTATCCTGCTTCATTACGCAGGAGAAAAGGGAGCAGTATCCGAAGCGGAGAAACAGATTCTGCCCGCGGACACCGAGTTTGCCAAGATGTCGTATCATGGTCTTTCCAAGGACGGAGCAAGGGAAAACATCAATTGTACCATCGTGCTCAGTGCGAACGATCGGAGGAGTTTGCACCGTCCGGAAGTTTGTTTGCCCGGCCAGGGATGGAGCATCGACACTTCCGAGATCGTGCCTGTGGAGTTGGACTCCGAAACAACTCTTAAAGTGCGCCGATTGGGCCTTAGCCAGGAGCGGGAAGTTGCCAAGGACCGCAAAGTGCTTCTGCGGGCGCAGTATCTTTACTGGTATGTGGGAAAAGACGTTACTACGCCGAGCACCTTGGATCGGGTCCTTTTGACGGCCCGCGACAACGTTTTTCGCAATCTGAACCATCGGTGGGCCTACGTTAGCGTGATGTCCCTGGTTACCGAGGGTTTACAGCCCAATGGGAAAGACGACGAAGAAACCACGGAGATGCTTGGGGAGTTCATCCGCGCCGCAGTCCCCAAGTTCCAGAAGACTTTCTGAGGGCTCGGGGGCTCGCATACCAGCCGCCCCGGAGGCGCATTGAATTTCCGGCTCGCTTGTTGTTCGCGTTCCTCGCTGTTTTGAAGGACTACGCCCATCTCGTTCGGCCGCATCATTGGCTCAAAAATCTTTTTTGTTTCGGCGGACTGTTCTTCGGCGGCCGGTTGCTGGAGAGGGAGGCGCTGTTCCGGGCCCTGCTGGTTTTCGGGATTTTCTGCCTGATTTCGAGCGCGGTATATATCTTCAACGATATTCACGACCGGGAAGCCGATGCCCGGCATCCCCGGAAGAAGTATCGGCCTCTGGCCAGGGGCACGGTGAGTCCGCAGTCTGCAGCCGTCTTTGCCGCAATTTTCGCGCTCCTCGGGTTCGGGGCTGTTCCCGCCCTGGGCCCGGGCGCGCCTGCGGTGCTGGTCGTGACCGGGTTGTACATCCTCCTGAACGTCGCCTACACCCTTTGGCTCAAAAGAATCCCGCTTCTGGATGTCAACATCATCGCTCTGGGATTCCTCTTGCGTGTGGCCGCGGGGGCGTTCGCGGTGGCGGTGGTGCCGACGCATTGGATTCTTTTGTGCACCTATTTCCTGGCCTTGCTTCTGGCGTTCGGTAAGCGGCGCGCCGAGTTGTGCGTGACCGGTACCGTAGACATGACGGCGGGTGCTTCACCGCACGGTGGCTCGAGGACTGCGTTGCGCGGATACTCGCGGGGAGTGCTCGACGCCTGCCTGCTGGTGTGCGCCGGATTAGTGATTGTGACCTATAGCCTTTACTGTTTTCTTTCTCACGAAAAAATCGCGGTAACTTTGACCATCGTCCCGGTCGTTGTAGGGATCATTCGTTATCTCCAGATCACACGTGAAGGCAATCGCGGCGAAAGACCGGAAATGATTCTCTTGACCGACCGGCTGATTCAGGTGGACACCCTGGTGTGGGCGGGGCTCTTCGCTTACGCGCTCTATGGGACGGCGGTCTTCTAGTGTGGCCCTAGCGGAGGAGGAAGCCCTTTGAGAGGAAGCCCTTTGAGAGGGAGACGACAAATGAAATCCGGAATTCGATGGGAGGTCGCGGTCACGCTGCTGGTCGCGGCCTTCAGTTTTTTTTCGGCAGGCGCCACCATGCGGGAAACGGATCAGGCTGCGCTCTTGCAGGGCGCCCTGCTCCTGGCCAGGGGAGAAGCCTCCGCGGTATCACCCGAATTCTACAACTACGACAAGCAGTTTGTCTCATTCTGGATCACGGCCGCTGCGTTGAAACTCCGGTTTCGCGAGGGACAGGACGTGGAAGCCGCTTTCGCTGATCTCACGCGGGCGGGAAACCTCGCCGCCACTTTGATCTTGTGGCCGGGAATCCTGTTCCTCGTTTGGCGCGCCGGGCGCGGCGACCGGCAACGCGCCATGATGCTTTCCGCAGTGCTTCTCGCTCCTTGTTTTCTATTGAGCGCCTCGCTGCTCAGTTCCAACGTAATCTCTGGAGGATTCCTCGGTTTCCTGGCGGGTGTCCTTGGCGGGAAGGAGAGGGACCGAAACGGGATATGGAGGGCGCTCGTGGTCCTGGGATTGACCTTCGCAGCGGTGGGGGCCCGGGCGGATGCGGTGTTGTGCCTGCCCTTCCTTTGTTGGATTACGGTTCCCCGGGCGCGCTGGCGGGAATTAGTGCGGAGAAAAATTCACTGGGCCGCGGCGGCCGGGGCAGTAGTGGCTCTTGTCACGGGGAGAATCCTCACCGCAGCGCCGGTAGTGGACCGCTATCCGCCCTTCTTCGTTTCCGAGGTGGCGTTGGCGTACCTTGTGTTCGGGTTGGGAGGGGCGGGCCTGGTGATGTTGTGTCTGCTCACGGGTTTCGGCGGGGCACTTCGCAAAACGGCATCGGCAGGCAGGAAAAGCCTCCTCGTAGCGGGGCTCTGCTTTGCGCTCCTGCCGCTGGGTTATTACTCTGCCCAGCTCTTTTCGCCGCGTCATTTGTTGACCACGGTTTGGGTGCTCTTGTTCTCCGTCCTCTTTTCGAGGGGGCGGGCGCTCTTGCGAGTGACATTCTCCACGCAGGCAAGGAAAATTGTGGCGACAAGCTGTGTGTGTGCGGCAGTGATTCCGATTTTCGCCGGACTCGATTTACCGCAGATCGGTCGTCCCCGGCTATCCTGGAACCGAAGCACCCTTTACCCCACTGCGGATGGTCTCTGGCCGATGGGTGCTTACGGGACCTTTCTCAGACAGCTGGGAAGGGCGTCGCACCGGCCGATCGATCACAATCAGGAACTATGGGGGGCGCTCTCACGGACGAAACTTCCGGAGGCGGGCGGTGAGGTTCCAATTTATCCTACGCCGATGTGGTTTTACTTCGGTTTGGCGGCGTCACTCCAGGGTCAGCCGGCATCGTCCTGGGATCGAGAATCGTCCTCTGCCAAGCCTTTTTGGATCGTGGATGAGCGGGAGTTGCGCCGGAACCCCGAATCCGCCGCGAGAGCTCCGCGGGAGGCGGCAACTTGGTTGGCGGATTTGCGGCAGCGGCCCAAGCGGCTTATTTCGGGGTTGGGAGAGAGGCAGTCGATCGTGAAAATCGATTCAGCCGGAGCGGGCCCCTCCGATCCCGGTTTGGAGTTGCGTCTTGCGGTTGCGGAGCTTTTCTACGGAGACGATTTCACCGTGCGCGAAGTGGGAGGGGATGAGTTTACTCCCGACGTCAGGGATCGGGGGCGGCGTGTGATGTTCTTCAGCGTGCTGCCGTTCCAAATGCGAGAGATTTTCCCAGGAGCAGGTTCGGGGGACCTGGAGGTGGAAGCGGGTCAATTTGCGGTGCCTGGACTGGGGGAAAAAGCCTGGTATTTCGTGCGCATCCCTGAGGAAGCGGCAGGGGACCCCCTGCGCTTCGAATTTGGCGGCGAAGCGGTGGAGCAAGGGGCTGAGCTTTACGTTGCCGCTTCCACTTTGATGGGATACATGTCGGTGCAGCGCTGGCAGCAGCGCCGTAATTCCGGGCACACGTTCAACGATTCAAGATGAAAATTGCCGTGCTGCTCCTACTCGGGCTTGCAATGCTTTCGAGCACGGTCCTCGGCGTGGGCACTAAGCTGGTGTTCCAGTATCCGGGATACATCGTGTTGGGAATCGGGTCGGTGCTCAGTCTCTTTGCATGGCGCAAGCGGTCAAAATTCTTGCCCGGGTATTTTTGCCTGCTGACGACACTGCTCTTTGTGGCATACATTGTCATGAGGGGGATTTTCTCGCCCGTGGATTACTTTGCGCGGGAAGACATCATGCTCGTGTTGGCATGTCTTTGCGTCTACATGCTCACGGCGGTGGTTTTTACCCATCCAAGGGAGCGCATGGCGCTCATTTGGTGCCTGATCGTGGTGGGGATTGCCAACGCGGTCATCGGCCTGGTGCATTTCGGGGGTAATCACGAGTTCAGTATTCTTCCGGGATACCGGCGCACATATCCAGCCGGGAGAAGCGGCGGCCTTTACAACAATCCCAACCATTTCGCGGCTTACATGGTGATGATCACGTTTCTGGGCGTGGCTATCGGGTCGTTCGGCCGGGGAGGCATCGCCAAGCGGATGATCCTCTTTTTCCTGGCGGGAATTTTTGTCCTTCAGGTGGGATTGAGCACGAGCCGGGGAGGGTTCTTGGCCGCAGGAGCCGGCGCGGTGATCCTTTTCCTGCTTTTCCTGTTCCTCGCAAGAAAGCTTTACCGCGAGCACTTTTTGAAAATCGTTTTCGTCGGCGGGGGCGTCGTCCTGTTGGCGGTGATCATGTTTGGAGTTGTGAATTACGGGCTCCTGGAGTCGCGCCTTAATCCTGACAGGAAGTCAGACTGGGACAGTTCTCGCTTCTACATGTGGAAAGCCGCGCTGCATCAGGCGTCTTTGAATCCCCTCCTCGGAACCGGCAGTCGCACCTACTATTACTATGGAAGGACCTTGAGGACTGAGGATACGCCCTGGCATACACCGGATTTTGAGTTTGTGCACAACGAATATCTGCAGCTGCTCGCGGAGTACGGGCTCGTGGGAGTGGCCCTGGGCGGTCTCTTTCTCGCCACGCACCTCTGGCGTGGGCTGGCGTACTTGAAATGGCACCTGGACGTGCGCTTCGCGCGCACCGGCAGAACTGCGAGCAACCAGCTTGCCCTCACGGTTGGCGCGTTGGTGGCATTGACGGCTTCGATGGTCCAAGCGGTTGTGGAGTTCCACCTGCACACCGCGGCCCTGGCGCTGCCGACGGCGTTTTTATTGGGGGTCCTTGCGAACCCGGGCTTCGAGGGGGCGGAGACCCGGGTGCCAGAGCTGGCATGGACAAAACCTGCGGCCCGGATTGCAACCATCGCGGCGGGCAGCCTCTTCCTCGTCGTGGGGGTTCGCTATTCCCTTGCGGATTTCTGTGTCGAGCGGACGATTTTTCTAGGGGATGAGGATCTCGGAATCAAGAAGATGTATTACTTCAACAAAGCGAAGAAATGGGATCCGAAGAACCCCTTTACGCACCGTCTCCAGGCACAGGCCTGGCTTGCGATGATCCGGGAGGGAATGCCACCGTCGCTGGTGACTTCATTTGTCGAGAAAGCCCGGGAGAATCTCACCGAGGCGCACCGCCTCTTTCCCGACGATTCGGAGACGATGGTGATCATGGGAAATTGCCTGGACCTGCTTGGGAAGACGGATGAGGCGGAGCAATGGTTCTTGATGGCCCTTGAAAAAGCGCCGCTTCTGTTCATGACGCGCTTATCCTACGCGATCCATCTTCACCGGGTCGGCAGATTCGAGGAGGCAAGAGCCGCCTATGGGCAGGCCCGACTCGGCTATTCGCATGCCGCCGGGAGCGATTTGGAGCAATCGCGTCTCTATTTGTCTGAGCTGGTGAAAATGCTGGATGAGGAAATGGAGAACCAATGAACCGGCGGGGCAACGGGCGCAAAATTGCTCCCGGCGTGCCGACACCGCGAGGCAGGTCACTTGGCGTCGGGCGCACGTCGTGTCCCCATGATGAATTGGCGGCCGGAAAGAATGATAAACCGCGGGATGATGCGGCGATAGCGAGGCCAGAGCCGTTTCGGTTCCTGGGAGAGGCGGTAGAGCCACTCCATGCCGATACCCTGAATCCAGTCGGGCGCTTTCTTCACAAGTCCTGCGTGGATGTCGAAAGCGGCGCCCACACCGAGCATGATTTTTGTGTCCACTTTCCCGAGATATTCAGCCATGAACCTTTCCTGTTTGGGCGTGCTCAATCCGACCCAGATGATATCGGGACGTTGGAGAGAAACCTGGCCGATGAAATCCCGTTCTTCTTCGTCGTTGAGGGGGCGGAAGGGAGGGCAGTAGGTTCCCACGATTCTTGACTTGGGAAATCGTTTCTGAAGTTTTGCTTTGAGGAGGTCCGCGACGCCTTCCTTGCCTCCGTAAAAAAAGTGAGTAGCGCCGGTCCCTTCCGTGGCCTCGAAAATGGCCCACATGAGGTCAGGTCCGTAGACCCGGCCCATTTCCTTTTTGCGGTAATAATGCCTCCCGATCCAGACGAGGGGCATGCCGTCCGGGGTGCAAAGCAAAGATTGGTTGAGAGTCCGGCGGAAAGCCTCCTCATTCTGGGCTTCCACGACACCGTGGACCCCGGTAACACAGATATATCCTTCGCGGCGTTCACGAATGGCCTCCAAGACGATGTCGGCGGCAGAGCGCAGGTTGAGGACCGAGACTCCGACCCCGAGGACGTTGATTCTATCGGCCAGATGATCGCAGGTCCGATTGTCGGGATCTTCCGGGCTCCGCAAATCTGCTCTTTCAGGGGGAAGCATGGGGATGTTAAGATATGCGCGGCTGCCGAAAGGAGGAGCGATGGTGGACGCGGGGGCCGCATCGCGTCCCTGCAGAGATCTCCGACACGATTTCGTTGGGCAGTAGAGTTGTCACGGTCGGGCGCCAGCCGATAATTCTTCAAGACGATTCCAGCCAAATGAGGGTAATCGATACAACGGTCTCCGTGCTGGGTCAATCCGTGGCCGTAACGACGTATCGGCAGGCTTACGAGCAGGTCGAGACTTGGGCGCGCGCCGCCGATCGTGCTTACCTGGTCGAAGCCGCCAATGTCCATACCATCGCGATGGCGCGCCATGATCCGGAATTCGGGCAAGTCATGAGGGCCTTTGACGTCCTCCTGCCCGACGGCATGCCGCTGGTCTGGGCCATCAATCGTTCCCTCGGCAAGCCGCTGGAAACCCGTGTCTATGGGCCAGAATTGATGTTGCGTTGCATGGATTGGTCGCGCGAGGCGGGGGACCTGGGACATTATCTATTTGGTTCCACCGGGGAAGTACTCGACCAGCTGGAGCGACAGCTGCAGGACCATTTCGGCGGTGTCCGCATTGTGGGGAAGCTGGCGCCCCCTTTTCGTGAATGGACCGAGGAGGAGGACTGCGAATTCATCGAACAGATCCGGCTCTCCGGGGCCAACCTGGTTTGGATCGGCTTGGGGTGCCCTAAACAGGAGCGCTGGCTGCGCCGCAACAAGCGCAAGCTTCCCCCGGGAGTCTATTTCGGGATCGGGGCGGCGTTTCCCCTCAACGCGGGAGTGATCCGGCAGGCGCCGGGGTGGATGCAGAAGCGGGGCTTGGAATGGCTTTTCCGGCTGTTCATAGAGCCCCTCCGGCTCTGGAAGCGCTATTTGGGCTATAATTCTCTTTTTCTTTACTACCTGATGCGCGAGCGCATGGGCGGTGATCGCCGCAGTGTCGAGGAGGGGGGCGAGGGAGCCACGCCGGCTTCTCGATCCAAGGACTGAATTGCCGCCATTCTTGCGGCGCCCTTTTGGCGCCGGCCGGCGAGGGGAGAAACTGCTGGCATCCTCTGCGGGGACTCTTTAGCCTCCCGTCGGAATTGCATCCGAAAAGGCAACCCAGGGAAGTTGGAAGCCCCATCGGGGATGAACGCGGAACTCAAGATACTCTGTGGCTCGGCGCACCCCGAGCTGGTCGATCGCATCACTGAATATCTCGGTGTCGTGCGGACCGACGCCACGGTGACCGCGTTTCCCGACGGGGAGACTTTCATCAAGATCAACGAAAACATTCGTGGTCGCGACGTGTTTATCGTGCAGCCCACCTGTCCGCCGGTGAATCAGAACCTGATGGAGCTCCTGATCATGGTGGACGCGGCACGCCGTGCGAGCGCGGAGCGAATCACGGCAGTGATTCCTTTTTTCGGCTATGCCCGCCAGGACCGCAAAGATCAGCCGCGGGTTCCCATCACGGCCAAGCTGGTCGCGAACCTGTTGGTGGCCGCGGGGGTGAACCGGGTTTTAACCATGGATCTCCACGCGGGCCAGATCCAGGGCTTTTTCGATATACCCGTGGACCACCTTTACGCCGCGCCCGTGCTCTTGAAGTATCTCAAGGAGAAAGAGCTGGGCAAGTTGGTGGTGGTTTCTCCGGACGTGGGGGGACTGAAGATGTCGCATGCTTATGCCGGTGCCCTGGACGCCGGCCTGGCGATCGTAGCCAAGCACCGGGTGAGCGCGACCGAAGTGGAGGCCATCAATGTGATCGGGGAGGTGGAAGGCTGTGACATCCTTCTGGTGGATGATTTGACTGAAACCGCCGGGACCCTCACAGCGGCCGCCGAACTTCTCCGGGCGCGCGGGGCCAAGTCGATTCGGGCCGGGGTTTCACACGCGGTCCTCAGCGATCTGGGACAGGAACGCCTGGCGGAGTCCGAGATCGAGGAATTGATCACGACGGACAGCACTCCGCATGCCCGGGGGGAGAAAGTCACGGTCCTGAGCGTGGCCCAGCTTCTGGGTGAGGGGATCAAGCGCATTCACGACGCAGAATCGGTCACTTCTCTTTTTGACATCGGGAACGGCGGACCGTAGAGTCTCGCCCTCCCGTCGGGGGACCCGTAATTCGGGTCCCCGGGACCAGATCACTCCAGCCAGAAGAATCCAGCCATGTCCAAAAAGCTCAACCTCCATGCCACCAAGCGCCTAGGATCCGGGACATCCGCCGTCAAAAAACTCCGCCGTGAAGGAGCGGTTCCCGGGGTCATTTACGGAGCCGCGCAGGACAATTACACTATCCAGGTAAAGTCCAAGGAATTCGAGAATCTGTTGCACCACAGCGCCGGTGAAAACGTGCTTGTCAATCTGCAGATCGAGGGCGCCAAAGAGGCCGACAAGCTCGCCATGGTGCAGGAAGTGCAGCACAACCCTTTGACCGGTCAGATCATGCATATCGATTTCCACGCCGTGAAAGAAGACGAGGAAGTTACCGCCGTGGTTCAGGTCGAAATAGTCGGTGAAGCCGCCGGCGTGAAACACGGGGGCCTGCTAGATCATCAACTTCACAGCCTGGAAGTGCGCTGTAAGCCGGCCGATCTCCCCGGAAAAATCGAAGTCCCCGTCTCCCATCTGGAAGTCGGCGAAGCGGTGCACGTCGGAGATATCAAACCCCCCGGCGGCGTCGAGTTTCTCTTGGATGGCGAAGTTGTCATCGCCAACGTCCAGGAGATCAAGGTTGGTGTCGCCGAAGAAGAGGCCCCCGCGGAAGAAGCAGAAGCTGCTTCCGTCGAGGGAGAAGAAGGGGTCGAGGCGAAGGAGGCCGGAGAAGCGGCCCCCGAATCCTGATCCCCATTCATCCCCATGGCGGAGGATGACACTGCCGGGCCGCCCTTGCGACTGGTCGTCGGTCTCGGCAATCCGGGCCGCGAATACGAGAAGACCCGGCACAATGTCGGGTTTCTGGTTCTCGACCGCCTCGCAGAGAAGGAGGGGCTTTGCTGGTCCCGGGAGAAAAAATGGGAGACGGAGATCGCGCGCGGTGCCGAGCGCATCTACTTGAAGCCGCAGACTTTTATGAACCTCAGCGGCCGGGCCGTCAGTGGCGTGGCCCAGTTCTATAAAATCCCCGCCCCCGCCATTCTCGTGGTCCACGACGACGCGGACTTGCCTCTCGGCGTGCTCCGGTTCCGGGTCGGCGGCTCCGCCGGGGGACATCGCGGGGTGGCCTCCGTTATTGAGTCGCTGGGCGCCGATGAGATCATCCGGTTGAAAATCGGGGTGAGGAGAGAAGGGCGGGACGGCTCCGGCGGTCCGGGTCTAGCCGACCACGTCCTCGGGAAATTTCTGGTTGATGAAGCACCGATCGTGGAGAAAACTCTGGATCTCGCGGTTCGCGCGGTGAATGATGCCGTCTCCCACGGCGTGGAGGCAGCAATGAACACCTTCAATCGCCGGCCGGAAAAACCGAAGCGGGCGCCGAAGACGGTCGACCCCGAGTCCGGACCGGACGGGAAGGGTTCCGCCTCGCCGGGCTGTGACTCGCCTCCGGAAGAAGACAGGTAATCGCGAGAGTAAATCAAATCCAGAATCGGGCGAAAACGAAAATAATGAAGAAGAAATATGAAGGCGTAATCGTGCTCAACGCGCAGGGCAGAGAAGAGACTGTCGAAGACATGATCAGCCGGGTCGGAAAAGAAATGGAGGCTGAAGGGGTGAAACTCGAGCAGATCGACCAGATTGGAAAACGCGATTTTGCTTACGAGAGCCAGCACCGGCGATCGGGTTTTTACGTCAACTATCATTTTGAGGCCGATCCGAGCGCCATCGACAAGTTGCGCTCCCGTCTTTCGTTGATGGACGAAGTGCACTTGCAGCATTATCAGCGGCTCTAAACCGCCATCGACTCCGTGCCGGCGGGGGAGCGTCGGACGAAAAGAAAGATGGTCAAGAGGGCGCCCAGGCCCTAGTATCCCAAATTATGGCCTCTCTTAACAAAGTCATGCTGATTGGGAATCTGACGCGGGATCCTGAGGTGCGATACACGCCAAAGGGGAACGCAGTCACCGACCTGGGCCTCGCCATTAATCGGAATTACACGACCGATTCCGGTGAGAAACGGGAGGAAACGACCTTTGTCGATGTCGTGCTCTGGGGACGCACCGCCGAAATCGCCGGTCAATACCTGCAAAAGGGACGGCCGGTCTTTATTGAGGGACGCCTCCAGTTGGATTCATGGGAAGACAAGAATACGGGCCAGAAGAGGAGTAAGCTCCGCGTCGTCGGCGAGAACATGCAGTTTTTGGGTTCACCGCGAGACGGGGAGGGCGGATCGCGGCCGTCTTCGAGAGAGCCGGCCAGCGAGGAAAGAGCTCCTTCGACCGCCAGCGTCGGTGATTCTGCTCCCAGTGAGCCCGCTCAGGAAGACGACATTCCCTTTTGAGGAATACTCCAGGGCTTCACCTCCTTCCGCAGGCCGGCTCCGCTTGCGCGTCCTCAGTCCTCGCCTTCGCGGCTGCGAATCCTCTCGATCGCCCATTTCGCGTGGGTGGCAATAAGAGGATCCGGGTCGGCGGCGGCTCTTGTGAGTGCGGGCAGATCCTCGGTCGATCCGGTGTTGCCCAGCGCCACGCAGACGTTTCGAAGAAAGGCGGGTCTCTTGATCCTCTTGATGGGTGACTTGCGGAAGAGCTGCCTGAACTCGGTATCGTCCAGATCAAGAAATTCGCGCAGTCGCATGGCCGACACCGACTCGCGGGCGTCAAACCGCGTTTCCCGGGATTCCCGCGCGAACCGATTCCAGGGACAGACATCCAGGCAATCGTCGCAACCGTAAATGCGGTCGCCAATGGCTTCGCGGTATTCTTCCGGAATAACGCCTTTGTGTTCGATGGTCAGGTAAGAGATGCACTTGCGCGCGTCGAGATAGTGCGGGCGAGTGATAGCTTGTGTGGGGCAGATATCGATGCAGCGGGTGCATTTTCCGCAGCGATCCGGCAGGGGCGCATCCGGCAGCAGCTCTAGAGTGGTGATAATCTCCGCGAGGAAAAACCAGGTCCCCAGCCGGGGATGAATCTGGACGGTGCTCTTCCCGGTCCAACCCAAGCCTGATGCGCTTGCAAAATCTCTTTCCAGCACCGGTCCGGTATCGACGTAATAGCGTTGCTCTCCTCCGAGTGCCGTAAGCCGTGCGTTGAATTCCTTGAGATTCTGCTCGATAAGGTCGTGATAATCGTCTCCCCAGGCGTATCGCGCGATGACTCCCGGGTGATCCCGAGATGAATTCGGTCCCTGGTAATAATTCACTGCCAAGGCGATAATGGATTTCGCTCCCGGCAGAATTTCCCGCGGGTCCATCCGGCGCTGCGGATTGCGTCCCATCCATTGCATGTCTCCGTGGCATCCCTCGGCGATCCACTCTGAGAAAATCTCGGCGTGGGGCGCACGCTCACACGCGGCGATCCGGCAGTCATCGAAACCCAGCTCCCCGGCAATGGTGAGAACCTGCGACTTAAGCTCTTCCTTGATGGGGGCTGCGGATGTCATGAGATAGCGCTTCAGCATCAGGGTGGCGATCAGGTCGAACTTCTCGAAAAGAATTCCTGTGCGCTTTCGATGATTCCATGGATGATCTCCCCGCCATCCAGATGATCGGTATTGATCGCGAGGCTTGCGGTCTCCTCGTAAAGAGGTCGCCGTTCCGCCAGCAAACGGGCGATGGTTTCACGGGGATTTTCCGTTGCCAGAAGCGGACGATCCTCGTTGCGGGAGATGCGGTCAAAAATGGCATCCTCCGAGGCGTCCAGCCAGACGACGAGACCCATCCCGGAGAGAAGCGCGCGGTTCTCGGGTCTCAGAATAATGCCGCCGCCGGTGGCCACGACCATATTCTCGCGTCCGGCGATGCTCCGCAAGACGTCGGATTCGAACTCGCGGAAACCGGATTCACCCTCCTTGGCAAAGATATCCGGGATGCGGCGACCGGCCCTTTCCACAACAAGTCCGTCGGTATCCACGAATTCGAATCCCAGGCTGGATGCGATTTCGCGTCCCAGGGTCGTCTTGCCGCAACCCATGAAACCGATGAGGACAAGGTTTCGGGCCGGCGTAGTGGTCCGCTTTTCTGACATGATAGAGCGAGAGTTAGTTTGTCATTGAAGTTAGTGCGCCCTGTGTAATTTTAAAGGCTCTTTTCTCCGCCGATCATCTCGCACCGCGAAAACGACGCCGTCATACGCTTCGTTCCAGCAGTCGATCCAACTTTCCCGGGACCGTGATCTCTATCTAATGGATACCGTTGTCGCGTATACCGACACCTCTGAGAGCCTGAAGGAGTCCGTGCGTCGCGCCGTGGACTTGCTCGAGGCGGGGCAGGTGGTGGCTCTCCCCACGGAAACCGTCTACGGTCTTGCGGGAGACGCCCTCAATCAAGATGCGGTGGCGCGGATCTTCGAGGCGAAAGAGCGACCTCACTTCGACCCCCTCATCGTGCATGTGGAGGGGAAGCGGGAGATCGCCGGCGTGGCCGATATCCCGGATGCAATCGCCAAAGACGTCAGTCGTTTGACGGAAGAATTCTGGCCGGGTCCCCTGACGCTGATCCTGCCGAAGAAGAAGGTGGTTCCCGACCTGGTGACATCGGGCGGAGATACCGTCGCGGTGCGGTGCAGTTCGCATCCCGTTTTTCGAAAAGTGATGCGCTCTTTGCAAAAGCCCCTGGCTGCTCCCAGCGCCAATCGCTTTGGCAGTATCAGTCCGACTTCGGCCGCGGCTGTCTTGAAGGAGTTGGGGGGAAGGATTCCTCTCATCGTCGACGGAGGAGCCTGTGCCTGCGGGCTGGAATCAACCATCGTGGAAATTACGCCGGGCGATCCGAAGCCGCACTTACGGATCCTGCGCAGCGGCGCGATCACGGTGGAAGAGCTGAAACTCTACGGTAAGATTGATAAGTCGACCGCTGTGCCGGAGGGGAGTTCACCCGGTGCGCCCGGTCAGTTGGAATCCCATTACGCTCCGCGGACACCGCTTCGATTGTTGCAAAGCGCCGAGAGTTTCGTGCCTGAACCGGGGAAAACCTACGCCTTGTTGAGTTACCGTGGGCGTGAGGAAGACGGATATTTGGCGCTCACTGACTTTGTACGGGTGGCCGTGCTGAGCCCGGGATCGGGAAAGCTGCCGGAGGCGGCGGTGCGGTTCTTTTTCCTGTTACGGGAACTCGACGAGGCAGGAGTCGATGAAATAATTGCCGAACCGTTGCCGTCACACGGACTGGGCGTCGCCATGATGGAGCGGCTGCGCCGCGCGAGCGCATAGGGAGACACGGAGAGGGATGGCCTCGCTGAAATCAATGACCACGGTCGGAGGGTTCACGGCGATGAGCCGTGTCCTCGGCTTTCTCAGGGACGTGCTCATCGCCCGGTATTTCGGGACCGGGATCGCTGCGGAGGCTTTCTTTGCCGCTTTCCGCCTGCCCAACATGTTCCGGAGGATCTTCGGTGAGGGGGCCTTTAACGCTGCCTTCGTGCCGCTCTTTGGCCGCCAGTTGGAGGAGCGTGGGCACGAGGAAGCGGAATCCTTCGCCAATCAGACGATTTCCCTGATGGGCTTGGTCCTTGGGATCGGCACGCTGATCGCGCTTCCGCTGATGCGATGGATCATGGCGCTCCTCATTTTTGGATTCTTGAAGCCCCCCGGCATGGAGTTTTCATGGGAATGGTTTTGGGAAATGGTGCGCTACCCGCACGGAACAGAGAAGTTCGAGCTGGCGGTCAGCTTCGGGCGGATCACTTTCTCCTATCTGCTGTGCATGGCCATGGCGGCGCATCTCAGCGGGGTGCTCAACACGCTCAAGATTTTCGCGATGCCTGCGTTTGCGCCCGTGCTCTTGAATATCGTGTTGCTGATCGGTCTGGCCGTGGTGGTTCCCATGGTTGGGGCCAGCGGATATGTGCTTGCCTGGTGCGTTTGCATCGCCGGGGTCGTGCAGTTTTTTGCTCTCCTGATAACCTGCCGGATGAAGGGCATGCGGATTCGTTATGTGCGTCCGCGAAAATCTCCCATAATGAAGCGGCTCTTGATTCTAATGGTGCCAGGAATCATCAGTGCGGGCGTCCAGCAGGTGAACCTGTTTATCGGGACGCAGATTGCGTCGCTGCAGGAGGGTGCGGTCGCGTTCATCTATTACGCCGACAGGATCAACCAGTTGCCCCTGGGAATGATTGGGATCGCCTTTGGAGTGGTGCTCTTGCCGGATATCACGCGGAAACTCAGGTCCAAGCAGCCCGAGGCGGCGAAGGAAAGCCTTCTCAGGGGTATCGATTATGCGGCCTTGATCACGCTGCCGGCCGCGGTGGCCATGGTGACGATTCCTCTTCCCATCATCTCAGTCTTGTTCGAGCGAGGGCCTTTTGATCAGGAGAGCGCCCGGCAGACGGCCAATGCGTTGAGGGCCTTTGCCCTGGGCCTGCCCGCTTATGTGCTGGTCCGCGTCCTGCAGCCCGGATACTTCGCCCGGGAAAATACCCGAGCCCCAATGCGCATGGCGGTGACGACCGTGATCGTGAATATCGTTTTCAGCATCGCGCTGTTTCCATTTCTGCGTCACGTGGGTATTGCCCTGGCCACTTCGATCGCGGGCTGGGTTAATGTGGCTTTGTTGGCGCTCGGCTTGCACGCAGACCGCTTCCTCAGCATCCCCAAAGCACACGGAGCTCGCCTTTTCAAGATTCTGGCGGCCAGCGCGCTCATGGGCGCGGCGGTCTGGGGAATTCACCAGCTGATCGCGCCCTGGTTTGCGGGCGGCACCCCGGTCCGAATCGGTGCGCTCGCGCTGCTGATCGCCTCAGGCATCGGGATTTACACGGCCATGGTCGTGGCTTTACGCGCCACGACGTTGGCGGAACTTCGGGCGGCTTTCCGTTCGTCTTAGAGGAACGCAGGATGCGGCCGCTCAGGGCTGGGCCGGTTGGGCCGCCGCCGCGGGAGCGTTCTGGCCACCGCGCGTGTTGATCGCGTGGCCCTGGATTTCGTATTTGTCCTGACCGCGCTTTCGGACCAGGAGCAGGTCCTCGTTAACGGCCTGTTTCTGGTAAGTCATCGTGCACTGGAGGGCGACGTAGGTGCCGCCGTCGAGGCCGCGCGTTTTCTCCACCAGTGAATTCGTGATCGCATAGCTCTGAGGCCTCCCGAAGCTCTGCAGGGCGACCTGGAGGGTGTTCGCCCATTCGTCCCGAGGAGTAGAGGCAAAAAAGCTGGGCGAGTAAAAGTCGAGAGCAGCCTGGTAATCACCGCGCTGGATCGCCGCGAAAGCGGCATCCAGCGTTTTTTTTGCCTCTGTGAGGGGATCACCTCCCCCACAGCCGTGCAGCAGGAGGAGGGACGCGGCGGCTACGAGGGCCGCGGCGGGCCGGAAGGATGGCAGGGATGATCGGAGGGTAGTCATGACGAACGCGGATGAAGCAGGAAAACGAGGCTCTCGAGGGCCATAGGCTAACCATCCCTGAGTCCGTGTCAAATCGAAGCGGCCGGGGGGAGACCAGGCGGGGGGAGTCCCGGTATTCGGAGTTGGGCCGATGCTTATAAGAGCCTAACAATCAATAGGTTGGGATAGCACGGCAGGGGTGGGCGCCCCGGGGCGCGAAAAAGACGGGAAAAATGGGAAAAAGCTTGAAGGTTTGATATATTTATTATATTAAGTATAATTAATAAGTTTATCGTATATTCCAAAATTTACTGACTTCTTCAATTGTCAGCTTTAAGGGCTTTTTCCCCTGCCATGTTACGCCGTATTCTAAGAGCATCACTCCCTTCCGAAAGGTCCGACCGCGATCTCGAGGAGTGGGAGAGCGCCGTCCATTCCGACGGCGAATCGGTCGCGTCTCGCCAGGACCTGCCGGCTCCGGCGGAGCAATCGCCGATGGAGCAATCCGAGGCCGCACCCGCACCCTCACGCGGACACGAAGAGACGGTGATCACGGGATACTGGGCTGCACCCACCATCCGCGGTCTCACGGAGCTCGGTCCCCGGAAAAAGGACAGCCTTCGCCTCGGTGCGAGCGGATCACAGGAAAACGCGGAAGCTGCGGTCGAGCCTGCCCGGATCGATCCGAATCGTCTCTCCGCCCTGGCGGGAGAAATCCAGCGCTGCAATCGGGAACTCGACGAACTGCTCCACCAGCTCACTGGCGGAATTGCCGGGCCCGATGCATCCCATTCATCGGGACAACCTACCGCGAAGTCAAAATCCACCGCCAAGAAAACTCGAAGGAAAAATCCGCTGGAGGTGATCAAGAATCGCGTCTTCATGCCCCAGGGTGTGCTCAGTGTCGCCCCGGTAAGAGCAATGCGGGCGCAGATTTCAAAGGGGCGCCTCTTTTTCCCCTGCCCGGCTTGCAACCAGGTAACCGAGCTTTACGCAAACATGGCGGGGCAAGACACGCGTTGCCCCAATTGCTATTCGGCGATTCGGGCGCCACATCCGAAAAAGGGCATCAAGGGGCGCAATCGCGAACAAGACAAGGAAGCCTTGCTCAATCCGGGGCTCTTCATGGTGACGGTACCCGAATCGCGCCAGGGACTTTTTTCGCCCATCCAATCTCTGAAGAAGGTGCCCCTGGTCAAAGGGTTCGCGTTTGCTGTGCTCCTGGCGGCGGTGATCAAAGTCTGCCTTCTCAGCCTTACCGGTAAATATGCTGATCAGCAATCGATCGAGCAGCACGCTAGGGCCGACAAAAAAGAAAGCGTCCTCTACGCGGGATCAGGAGAACTCAGAGGCCGGGCGGAAGAAACGGTGCGCGGCTTCCTGCGCGCCGAATCCTGGCCGGAAAAAGCGCAATTCGTGCGCAGTCATGACAAGATTATCTCCCGGATGGAGTCCTATTACGCCATCCATCCGGAAGAGGCGGCCGCCGACTATATTTCCATTACTTCCAATGCCCCGGCTCACTCGGTTCCCGGTGATATCGATTACCCGTTGACCGAGGTCGTGGTGCAGTTCGAAAATTACGATCTCGCGGTCTTCCGCGTGGAGCACTTGCCCGAAGGGGATCTCATCGAGTGGGAATCCTCGGTGGGATTCAACCCGGTGGAATGGGGTGAGATCGTCGAAATCGGGACGATCAGGGAAATGGAGAGGATTTTCCGGGTCCTGGCTGCTCCCGACGACTATTACAACTTCCACTACGACCGGAGCAAATACCTCTGCGTGCGTCTCCAGGATCCCAGCGACAACACGCTGATGGCCTACGGCTACATCCCGCGGGCCAGCGCCGAGGCCAAGGAACTCGATTTCATGCTTGGTAGCGCCTCGCCGGAAAAGCCGCGCCGCCTCATGGTGGAAATCAAGTTTGACCGCGACTCCATGAAAACCCGGCAGGTCCGGCTCGTGGGACTGGTCCAGGACGGCTGGCGGGTTGAGACCGGAATCATGGTCTCATCGGCCCAATGAAATCGTCCAACAGAAATTGCCTGGAAATGACGGCCCGGAGGGACCAAGAAAAAGTGAAATACGGAATCTCCAGCATCAATGGTTGGCTACGGATCGTCGTGTCAGCCGTGTGCTTCAGCATCCTGGCGATGCCTGCGCTCGAGGCGGGGACTATCGTGTGGAACACGGATGTGGATCCCGACGGAGACTGGCCCGATCCCGGCCCTCCGCCGGTTTTGACGCACACCGTCAATGAGGACGGATATGACGTGGAGTGGGAGTTCAGCGGAGATACCACCCTCTTTGACAAGAACGGTCCCGACGACACCAATCGTCTCAAGGGCGGCGTTGGCGGAGGAACCGCGGGGAGCCTCGAGTGGCGGTTTAAACCCGATTTTGCCACGGAGAGCATTACTCTCGAGATCAGTTTTATTGACGAAGTGACTTTGACCTCAGCGTTATCGGGCTTCACCAGCTTTACCCTCTACGATATCGATCGTGAAGATCCGGATCCCACCGAGGCGCAGTGGGCGGACCAGGTCACGATTGTCGGGAACCTGGCCGGCGGTGGGACGGTGGACCCAACCTTCACTATTACTGATACCAACTTCGTGGGCACCGTCGGCACGGATACTCTCATCGGCCTGGATAAGGTCAACAACGCCGATGCGGCAGGCAATGTCCTCGTGGAGTTCAGTGACAACATTATTGGCGTGACCCTGACGTTCACGGATCAGGGAGGGGCCGGTTTTCAGGACGGCAAAGATCACGAAATTGGATTCCGGGATTTGAATTTCACGCCCGTCCCCGAGCCCGCCACCGCGTTTCTTCTGGCCCTGACAATCCTCTCACGCGTCGTTTTCTTCAGGCGGAGGCCGCGGTGAGGCGCGCGATGGCGTGCTGCTGCGACTTTACCATGCCTCCGCCTGAAGATCCGGCGGTGTCCGCGCTCCATCCCGGCGCAAGCCCGGCCTGGGTCTGAATACGCGAAGACAAAATTCCTGCTTTCGCCGGGGGCTCGATCGTGCATTCTTGTCCGCGACCGCGATCTGGCGGTAACCGGAATCTACACATGGAAGTTTGTCGTTCGATCGCTGAGATCAAGTCCGCGCTTTGGGGGCTGCCAAATGTAGTATTGGTTCCGACCATGGGAGCCTTGCATGCGGGACACGTGGCCCTTCTGGAAGAAGCCCGGGAACTCGCGGGAGAAACCGGCACCGTGGTGACGAGCATTTTTGTGAATCCGAACCAGTTCGGTCCCGGTGAGGATTACACCCGCTATCCCCAGAAGCCCGAGGAAGATGCCGCCATCTGCGAATCCGCGGGAGTCGATTTGGTTTTCATGCCCTCAGTCGAAGAAATCTATGCCCTCGATGCCTCGGTCAAAGTGCATGAATCGAGGCTCTCGACCAATCTTTGTGGGAGATCGCGCCCCGGTCATTTCCCTGCGGTCTGCACGGTGGTGCTCAAGCTCTACCACATCGTCGATCCCGACGTGATGGTGTTCGGGAAAAAAGACTGCCAGCAACTCGCGATCATTCGACGTATGGCGCGCGATTTGAATATGGATGTGGAGATCGCCAGCGTGCCCACCGTGCGCGAGGACGACGGGCTGGCCGTCAGTTCGCGTAATCTTTATTTGAGCGGGGAAGAACGCCAACAGGCGGTGGTCCTTTCGCAGGCGCTCTTCACCGCGCGCGATCTGGTTGCCAAGGGCGAGCGCGAGGCCAGGCTCCTCGAGAGTAAGGCGGAAGCCATCATCCGCAAAGCCCCTCTGGCGCGTATCGATTACCTCTCCGTCGTCAATGCGGAAGATCTCATGTCGATTGAATTTGTGTCGGAAGCCGCCATCCTCGCCGTAGCCGTGTTTTTCGGCGACACCCGCTTGATCGATAATATCGAACTGGTGCCACAGGCGGAGGGCTCTTAACATTCTAGGGAAGAACAGTCGCCCGGGGAGTGAAGCCCCAAAGGGTCCGGCAGGCGAAAATGGAATTCGATTTTGTGGTTATCGGCAGCGGGATTGCCGGGCTGACGTTTTCTCTGGAAGCGGCCGAGCACGGTTCGGTGTGCCTGCTCACCAAGCGCAAAGCCCAGGATTCCAATACCGCCTGGGCCCAGGGCGGAGTCGCCTGTGTCATCAGCGATGAGGATTCATTCGACTTGCATGTCGCGGACACTTTGGAAGCGGGCGCCGGACTTTGCCGTGAGGATGCGGTGCGCACCATTGTCACCGAGGGACCGGAGAGTGTTCAGGCTGCCATCGATCTGGGGGTCGAATTCGATAAGCGCCAACTGGAGGGGGGTGGCTCGGAGCTCGATCTTGGACGCGAAGGCGGACACTCGCGCCGCCGCATACTTCATACGCGCGATACCACCGGATTGGAACTCGAGACCAAGTTGCTGGCCGCGGTGCGCGAACATGCCAACATTCAATTGCTCGAGCATCATTTTGCGCTCGACCTGATCACTACCTCGAAGTTGGGGATGGCGATCGATAACCGTTGCATCGGTCTCTATACCTTGGACGAGGAGCGGGGGGAAGTCATTGTCATCCGTTCCGACCGGGTTTTGCTGGCGACCGGCGGATCTGGAAAAGTCTATCTCTATACGACCAATCCGGATGTCGCCACCGGGGACGGCGTGGCCATGGCCTGGCGGGCGGGCGCCGCCGTCGCCAACATGGAATTTGTCCAGTTTCACCCCACCTGTCTCTTTCATCCGCAGTCCAAGTCCTTCCTGATCTCCGAGGCCGTGCGCGGGGAAGGGGGGGTGCTCATCGATGCCGACGGCCGGGAGTTCATGGACGCTTACGACGAGAGAAAGTCGCTGGCGCCCCGCGATATTGTGGCTCGGGCCATAGACCGCGAGATCAAGAAAAAGGGCAGCCAGTGCGTTTACGTCGATATTACGCACAAACCGGGGGATTTCGTGAAGGAGCGCTTCCCGCACATCTATGAGACCTGCCTCAAGTTAGGCATCGATATTACCAAGGAACCGATTCCCGTGGTTCCGGCAGCGCATTATCAATGCGGCGGCGTGCTCACGGACGTCAACGGGGTCAGCACGGTGCCCGGGCTCTACGCCGTGGGCGAAGTGGCTTATTCAGGACTCCATGGCGCAAATCGCCTGGCCAGCAATTCTCTCCTGGAAGGGCTCGTGGTCGCGCGGCGTGCCGCCAGGTACGTCCTGGAAAATCAACCGCCGGGAGTTTCCATGGAACCGTTCGATCTCCCCGAATGGAAAAGTGGTGATGTCACCGATGTGGATGAACTGGTGGTAATCTATCACAACTGGGATGAAATCCGCCGACTCATGTGGGATTACGTCAGTATCGTGCGGACCACCAAACGTCTGCAGCGCGCGGCGACCCGGCTCCGCAACTTGAAGCGGGAGGTCCAGGAGTTTTACTGGAACTTCAAGATTTCCTCCGATCTTCTCGAGCTGCGCAACCTCGTGGAAGTGGCGACCCTGATCGTCGATTCTGCGGCGCAGCGGAGGGAGAGCCGGGGGCTGCATTACACCCTGGATTACACGGAGCGGGACGATTCCCATTTTGCGGAGGACACAGTGCTCCGGCGTTTTTGACTCTTTAGAAATCCGTGTTAACCTCTTTCTTTGCGGTTTTTCTAATAATAATATGAGGAATGCGTTTTGGACGGCTTGATTCGGGGGCTTTAGGATTCTAAAGTCCAAGACCCACTGGAATCCCCCCAGAATCGCCAGTTAATGTCTGCAATTTTTCCGGTATTGCTTATGGGTCCCGCCACCGCCTTGAGGATCGTATTCTTCCTTGTGCTTGTCGTCGCAACGGCCCCCCCGGTCGTGGCGCAAACCGTCTCCGTACTTGCCGGGACCTCCTCGAGTAGTCGCACCGCTTCTTCGCTTTCAGGCACCTCCTCGATGCCGCGGGTATTCGCGCCGACCCAGCCTCGCAAGGCCTACACCCGCTATCCGTGGAAGCGGGGCATCACGACGACTATCTTTTGGATTGGCGAGCGGCCCACCCCGAAAAATCCCACTCCCAATCACAAGAGTTCCTGGGATGGAAATTGGGCGAACAATTACGGCGGGTATGACAACCCCGATCCCGGCAGCCGCGATGCGGATTACACACCCAAGGGTTTTGAGCCGGGTCTGAATCCGTTCTACATCGCGCTTCCCTATAACGATCTGATCAACTGGAAGTCCACCAAGCCTGATGCCAAGCGACATATCCCGTGGTTCCAAAAGCGTTTTGAGCGGCCCGGCAAGAGTGTGCTCAAGGGGCAGTGGGTCGCCATCCGGAAGGGATCCCGGATCTGTTATGCGCAGTGGGAAGATTGCGGACCATTTGAAACCAATGATCTTGCCTACGTTTTCGGTGACGCCCGGCCCCGGACAACAAAAAACAACGGCGCGGGTCTCGATGTTTCCCCGGCAGTGCGCGATTTTCTCAAGCTCAAAAGCGGCGAACGTTGCGACTGGCGCTTCGTGGATCTCGCTGAAATTCCGGAAGGACCCTGGTGTCGTCTCGGGGCCAACAACCATTTCGTCCAGATGCGGGACCGGCAGCAGGGCGCCCAGCAGGAACGTATCGCCAAGCTCCGCGAAATGCGCGATGCCTGGCTCCGCGAATCGCTTCCCGGGCTTAACTAATTGCAGAATCCGAGCAGGATTTTCCCCCCGCGCCCGCTTTCCGCAGCCCTTTGCAGGGCCTCTTTAATCTCTTCCGGCGGATAGATTCTTTCGACCGGTTGCACCAGGGTTCCCTCCTTCAGCATTCCGGTCAGTTGCGAGAAGAGCGCATCCAAGGCCGCAGCCGATGCGGACTCTATCCACTTCGTCACCCAGAGACCCCGCAGTTCCAGATTCTTGAAAATAAGGAACTTGTTAGGGACCTTGAGACTCTCGCGGCTCATTGCTCCGTAGGTCACGTGAACTCCTCCCGGCGCGAGCAGATCCATGAGACGCAGTGCGCTGACTCCGCCCACCGCGTTAAAGGCCAATCGGGGCCGGGCCTGCAGTTTCTCCCGGGCCTGTGCGGCACCATCGGGATCATCGAGAAAGACCACATCGGCACCCAGCTCAGAAAGTTCGCTGATCACGTCCTCGCGCCGGACTACATTCGCGGTGTGAATCCCGAGGGCACGGGCAATCTGGATGACGCAGCGGCCAACTCCTGAGTTGGCGGCGTTCTGGACGATCCATTCGCCGGGCTGGAGTTCCAGGAATTGGCGGAGCAGGAGCCACGCGGTGGGAGGATTGACGCTCAACATCGACGCCTGGACCGGGTCGATGTCTTCGGCGATTTTTCGCACCGCTTCCGCTTCGACGACGAGATGGTCGCACCAGCAGCCAAGCCGCCGCATCAGGATGACGAGGTCGCCTTCCTCAAAAGACTCCGCCAGGGAGTCGCCGACTGCGAGGACCCGGGCCGAGGCCTCGCCGCCTGGGGTCGCAGGCAGTTCGGGTCTGACGCCGTAGGTGCCTGCAAGCACGTTCAGATCCGCGGGATTAATAGGCGAATAGAGGATGCGTAGAAGCAGCTGGCCCGGTCCGGGCTGCGGCACGCATGCTCCGGTGGATAACCTGGCCACTTCGGCCGGCGGGCCAAAGCGCTCGAAGTCGATGGCGCGACTCTTTGGATCCGAATTCATGTGTCTGCGCCGATGCCTTACCATGGCCGGGGAGCGCCGTCGATGCCGTCTTTGCATCGGCGGTGCTGCGAACCTGTCTCGCGGGGGCGCGCCCTTCCTTGCCTTGCCCGGGATTCCTTTTATGGCATGGTATCGGCGTGATAGCGCCAGACAGCGCCCGCGTCAAAACCGCCGGGAAATTTTTTCGACTCGGAGGTGAAAAATTCTTCATCCGGGGAATCACTTACGGTCCCTTTGCGCCCGTGGCGGATGGCGCGCAGCTTCCCTCGGGAGATCAGCTCAAGCGCGATTTGGAGAAGATACAAGCTTTCGGGATCAATGTCCTGCGGGTGTATCACGTGCCTTCCGAAGAATTCCTGTTCGCCTGCGAAGAGCGTGCACTAAAGCTGCTGGTCACGATTCCCTGGGCGCAACATATCGATTTTATGGCTCGGCCATCGCGCCGGGAGACAGCGCTGCGCACGGTGCGTGAAGGAGTGCGAAGCTGCCGGGGTTCCGCCACGGTCATGGGTTTTTTTGTGGCCAACGAAGTAGAGGCGACCTTGGTGCGCTGGATGGGCCCGGCGCCGGTCGGCGCCTTCCTCGAAGAACTTTTCCAGGCCGGTCGCGAGGAAGATCCCAATGCCTTATTCGCCTATCCGAACTATCCCTCGACGGAGTACCTGCACCCCGGGAACGGCGATTTCATAGCGTTCAACGTGTATCTCGAAGAGGAAGAGAGTTTTCGCCGTTACTTGCGGCGGCTGCAGAATCTTGCTGGAGACAAGCCTTTAATCATCAGTGAGTTCGGAATGGATTCGGGAACACACGGAGAAGCGCGCCAGGCGGAGGTGGTGGACTGGTTTTGGCGAGGGGTCGCCGAGGGAGGGCTCGCCGGCGGGATGTGGTTCTCATTTACCGACGAATGGTTTACCGGGAGCCGGGACATTCGTGACTGGCATTTCGGACTGGTGAACCAAGCGCGCGAAGAAAAGCCTTCCTGCGATGTGACCCGGCGCTGGCTGGAGCCCGGTGGTGGCATCGACCGGTTGCCGGAATTTGAGGACGCCCCTTCCGTGTCGGTGATCGTCTGCACTTACAACGGGACCCGGACCTTGCGGGCCTGCTTGGATTCTTTGCGAAATTTGCGCTATCCGGATTACGAAATCCTCGTGATCGACGACGGATCCGAGAGCGCAATCGAAGAGATTTGTCGAGACGTGTCGGCTGTGCGTTACTTCCGCCAGGAGCACTCCGGGCTCAGCGCGGCGCGCAATCGAGGCGCGCAGGAGGCGCGTGGAGAAGTCCTGGTTTACACCGATGACGACTGCGTTGCAGACGAAGACTGGCTGACGCATTTGACGAGAACGATGCGGGAGGGAGGATACCCCGCGATGGGCGGCCCCAATGTGCCTCCACCGGCGGAGAATTTGGCGCAGGCCTGCGTGGCGGCCGCCCCCGGAGGCCCTTCCCACGTCCTCTTGACCGACCGCGAGGCGGAGCATATTCCCGGGTGCAATTTTGCGATCCGGCGGGATGCATTTGAAGAAGTCGACGGCTTTATCCCGGAGTTCACCACTGCAGGGGATGACGTCGATATCTGCTGGCGTCTCCAGGAGATGGGATGCGAATTGGATTCTCTCCCGCCGCCATGGTTTGGCATTTTCGGCGCTCTCGGATCTCAGATTACTTCCGGCAGCAGCGTGGTTATGGAAAAGCGGAAGCTCTGCTGATGCGGAGGCATGCGGGCCGGTTCGGACTCGTGGGAGGCGCGCGCTGGCGAGGTGTGGTTTATCAGCCGGGTGGGGCATTGCCGGCTTTTGCGACGGGCGACGCAAGGATTTACCAGGGAATCTTCGGTTATGCGGGCTTCCAGCGAATTTACGGGAACGACGATTCAGAACTGGGCTACGTTTTCGGGAGCGTGCACTGGCTGTTGATCGCCGTCTCTTTGCTGGCGCTGGGTATCCTTTTTTCACGGGGACTCATTTTCTTCGGAATTTGGATGGTGCTGGTGAATCTGGCGCGGGCCTGGGACGTGGCCGCGCGGGCGGACCTGACCCCCGGCTTTGACGGCGCGCGCGCGCGTTGGTGTCTCTTCGGACTGGTATGGGCGCAACCGCTGGTGCGCGGCTGGGCGCGGTACATGGGAAGCCTGGGTTATGCCCCGCTGCCCCGTGTGATGCCGGCCTTGGGCCGTATCTCATTCTTGCCGCGCAGAGAATTGTGGTGGAGCCCTTCTGTCGTGTCCGCATTCTGGAGCGAACAAGGTGTGACCCGCGACGCCCTCTTCGAACCCGCCGCCGCGGAGATGAGTCGTGCCGGATGGAGTCATGCCAGCGGTCATGGCTGGGAGAACTGGGACCTCGAGTTTCGGCGTCCCGTGTGTCCTTACTCCCTGCGAATGTCCAGTGTCACGGAGTATCACCAAGGGGAAAATCGGCTGACCCGGGTGCGCTTGCGCGCGGTGCCCACGGCCTGGGCGGGACTTGTCCAGATGATTCTTGTCTTTGCGGCAGTGGGTTGCGGTGTCCTTTGGGGGTATGCCGCATTAGGCCTCGCAGTCGTGGCCTTCTGGTTGCTGCCAGTGGGAGCGGTTTTGCTCGCCGGGATGCATTCTCTACGAGGGGCGCGGCACGCCGTGGAGCGTGCCGGCACGAAGGTGGGGCTGGCGATCGCAGCGAAGGAGGCATGAGAACCGACGCTTTCGACTACGAATTGCCGGAGGAGTTGATCGCTTCCCGGCCACTTCCAAATCGCGAGGAATCCCGCATGATGGTGGTTGACCGTCGCGCCGGAGCAATTTCGCATCATCGATTCGCGGAGTTTCCTTCGAACGTCAATGAAGGCGACCTCGTCGTATTCAATGACACCCGGGTGGTTCCCGCGCGATTTTACAGCGACGACGGGAGGCTGGAATTACTGCGGCTCGAGGAGACAGGTCCGTGGCGCTGGAAATGCCTTGCCCGTCCCGGGAAGAGATTAAAGGTCGGCCGCGAGATCGTGGTCGGTGGTGTGCACGGACGGGTGATTGAAATCTTCAGCGGAGGAGAGCGGCTCGTGGAATTTGACGGGGAAATCGACGAGGAAAAGTACGGACACCTTGCGCTTCCGCATTACATCGGCAGGGAAGACGACCGGGAGGATCAAGAGAGATATCAGACCGTCTATGCCGAGCGGCCTGGTGCCATCGCGGCGCCGACTGCAGGACTTCATTTTACGGGAGAAATGGTGGACGCGCTCCCGCATGTGTTTGTCACCCTGCATGTGGGAGTGGGCACGTTCCAACCGGTGCGTGCGGAGGAGGTCAAAGAGCACGAGATGCACCGGGAGCGTTTCGAGATCGGGGAGGAAGCAGCCCGCAGCATCAAAGCGGCGCGCCGGGTGTGCGCGGTGGGGACGACCGTGGCCCGGGTTCTCGAACATTGCGCCCTGGAAGAGGGGGGGATCCGGGCGCACGGGGGTGAGACGGAGATATTTATCCATCCACCTTATGAGTTCCGGGTGGTGGACAAGCTGCTGACGAATTTCCACTTGCCGAAATCGACCTTGTTCATGCTGGTGTGCGCGTTTGGCGGGATGGACCTGATGCGCGAAGCCTACCGGGAAGCGGTGCGCGAGCGCTACCGCTTCTTCAGTTACGGCGACTGCATGCTGATCCGCTGAACCGCCGCCGCCCTGGGGAGGGGACACGTCGTCCCCGCATGGTCTCTGCCGGGCTTCCCTGGAGAATCCGAGGCTCACCTGTGGGAAGTCCGGGAGGAATTCCTGGGCAATCCGCGAGGAATTCGCCCGGCCTCCGTGGGGGAGTCCGCGAGGAATTTCCCGGGCCCCGGTGGGGAGTCCCGGAGGCATTCGTGGGCAATCCGCGAGGAACCCCGTGAAGAGCCATGGACATAACTTGTTACAATTGTAACAAGTTATGTCCATGGCTTGGGTGGGCGAGAACTTGGCAGCGTGGGATCGTGGAAGATGGGAGCAGGTGCAGGAGCCCGCCTAAAATCGGCGAGAGATCTGGGGAAGTCGATTTAGGCACGTGAAAACCAATGAGTAAGGGGGAAAATTTTCTCCCCAGAGCCGATCGGCTCCCGGAGCGTCCGGCGGAGGGCGAGGGACCTTGAAGAATTAACTTGTTACAATTGTAACAA
>JAHEJT010000037.1 GCA_024638765.1 Verrucomicrobiales bacterium | reverse complement strand
TCATTTCAGACCAGAGGAGAGAGCGGATGTGCATCACTGGAATTCTCACACTTTCAGCACGCCTCTTGATCCTCCCATGTTAAATGACGAATGCTAAATGCCCCTTGACGCAGCATCCCCGCCGGGACTTGCACCCGGTTTGCCGCGTTGAAAGCGCGGTAGCCTACTCCATAGCTGACAGGGACGTGTTTCATTTAGGATTTATCATTTAGGATTTATCATTTCAGCCCCTTGCCAATATCGTGCGAGCCATGAACAAGGATGAAATGAAAGATAGGACTAGGCGTTTTGCACTTGATGTGATGGACCTCATCGAGCAAGTCCCGAGCACTAATAAGGGCAGGATTTTGGCGGATCAGCTTCTGCGAAGCGCGACTTCTGTCGGGGCAAACTATCGAGCAGCTTGCCGCGGGCGCTCCACGGCGGAGTTCGTCGCTAAACTTGGCACCGTTTTGGAGGAAGCGGACGAATCCGCATTCTGGTTGGAACTCATCGACGAGGGCGGACTTCTAGACAACGAACAAGTCCGCTCTCTTCACAAGGAGGCAGACGAAATCTGTGCGATGGTCTTCACCGCGCGACGCACAGCACGTGAAAAATGATAAATGCTAACTCCTAAATGCTAAATGAACATGGCGGAGCCTTGAGGGCTTGCACCTCAACCCGTGAAACGGGACCGATCGCTTAGCAAGCGACGCCGGCGCGCTTGTCCGGTTAAGACTCCATTCAAAGTGCGGCTGCACTTCGAAAATGATAAATCCTAATTGCTAAATGAATGGTAGCCGTGGAAGGATTTGCACCCTCAACCTCCTGTTTCTGAGACAGGCGCCTCTTGCTAGTTGGGCTACACGGCCGTGAATTCATCTCACATTCAGGATTTAGCATTTAGCATTTAGCATTTAGCATTTCCAGCCGTCGACGCTATCCAATCAGGAACGCGGTGGAAAAATGCTAAATCCAAAATGATAAATGATAAATGGAAAGTGGCACCCCCGGCAGGACTTGCACCTGCAACCCCCGGGTTAGAAGCCCGGTGCTCTGATCTCTTGAGCTACGGGGGCGTCGAAAGTGGCGCCCGATGGAGGAGCTGCACCTCTCGGCTCTACCCCCCTGCTGTAATGCCGGTGGCTTCGAAGACCACTGGGGGAACATCGGGCCCTGAATTTTTCATTTAGGATTTATCATTTAGCATTAAGAGCTTTCGTGCGGTTGTCTCGATTAGCCGAACAGAGGATTCCTCCGCTCAAGTGGAGCTTTCAGCAGAGATAGTCATGACGCAACGCGAGCCCCGAAATGCTAATTGATATATCTGAAATGATAAATGGCACCGCTAGGGGATGATGGTAATGCTCCACCGCTTCCTGTTTGTAAAACAGGCGTTCTTCTTTTAAACCAATCCCCCGAGTAGCACCCCACTCCGTGGCGTTTTCTCGCGATCCGCCGCGGAGCGGCGGGCTACACTCCCCGAAATGGAGCCAGCGGTCGGGCTTTCACCGACGTCACCCGATTTACAAGATCGGTGCCTAAGTTGTCTCAGCCACGCTGGCGTTTGATGCGTCGCGCAGGTTCTTGAATTGGAGACGCCGGAGGGAGTTGCACCCCCGTGCGGCGGGTTGCAGCCGCCTGCCTCGCTCCTCGGCCACAGCGTCAAAGAAAAGAGGTGGGTTGACCAACGGGATTCGCACCCGCACCGCGGTCTTCACAGGACCGAATGCTGCTCTTACACCATGATCAACGTTTGGAATTTAGCATTTAGGATTTCTCATTTATCATTTCAGGGGAATGTCAGAGTTCGATCCCCACGACCGACGGCACGGCCCCTGTTAAATGCGAAATGATAGATGCTAAATGAAACTGGTTCCTCCGGTGGGCGCTGCCCCCACATCAACCCGATTAAAAGTCGGGTGCCTTTCTTTCTCGGCCACGGAGGAGTAAAATCTAACATTTATCATTCAGCATGGAGCATTTTGCATTTTTCCCGTGACGGGGCTTTGCTACGAACCGCGTCACGGACGGATCTGCTAAATCTTCCTTGATCCATGATAAATGACACTGGCGGTCCATGCCGGTTACGCTCCGACGCCGTCTGATCGACAATCAGAAATGCTGCTATTACACCAATGGACCGGTAGCATTTATCAATTTGGATTTAGCATTTATCATTTAGAAGTCCCAAAGAGCGGTCGCCGCCTGGCAAATGCTCCATGCTAATTGATAAATCATAATTGAGAGTGGCGGCCGCACGGGAGTTGCACCCTGCTCTTCCGCTCTTCAGGCGGACGCTCTCCTGCGTGAGCTATACGGCCGGAGAGATTGCCGATTTCTGATTTTGGATTTTCGATTAAAGAGGCAGTCCGGAATGGCGCTACGTTAAGCAACTTCTTCGATTGTGCGAGCGTTCGCGGGGCGCGGAGCGCTTTGGAGTGCGCCGGCTTGACGGCGCTTTGGTTGTCAAGGGCCAGCGATCCAAAGCGGTGTCAAGCCACCGCACTCCAAATTGTTTCCAGCCGGAACGATCACCGTTCTAAACGTAGCGCCATTCGAGACAGTCCGGCCGTCCTTAAAAATCGGCTATCGACAATCTGAAATCGAAAATGAAATTGTCCCGCCCGGTAACGCTCCGGGGCCTTCCGCTTATCAGGCGGATGCTCTGCTTTTAAGCTACAGGACAGTGCAGACTGCGGATTATCGATTCACGAATTCTGGAAAATTGAAAATCAGAAATCGGAAATTGAATTGGCACCTCCGCATGGCCCCGCCCCATGAATTCCGGATTAACAGTCCGGCGTGATACTCGTTTCACCACAGAGGTATGGTAGGTGCTGGTGGTAACGCTCCACTCGTCAGCTTCCGGCCTTGTTTAATGACGACGGGTTTACAGTCCGTTGGCCGGATCAACACCTCTCTTCTCCAGAAGCCAAGAATGGTAGCAGGCCCCGGTAACGCTCCGGGTCGCCAGGGTTATGAGCCCCGGGTCGGGTCTTCCCGGCCTGCATCTGTCAATGGTCGAAATGGTCGCGATGGCAGGGCTCGCACCTGCTTTCTCGTGCGTCCAAGGCACGCGGCTCGGCTCCTTCGCCCTCATCGCGTCGAAAAAGAAATTGAATCCGGTCCCGGCCCCTCCCGCGGTTGCGGGAGGGGGCCGACGCACCGATTGCTGTCGTCTGTCGATTCCAAAGCGGCATTGCGCCATGCGATATCGCCTTCCGGGACATCCTGCGTCCGGTCCCTGGAAGTAATGGCGATCACCGCATCAAAGAAAAATGGTGGAGCCGCCGGGTAACGCTCCCAGTCCTACTGCTTGCAAAACAGTCGTGCTGCTTTTATCACTACGGCCCCTCCTGGAAATGGCAGGCCGCGAAGGAATCGAACCCTCTCAGCATGAGGTTTGGAGCCTCACCGCGATACCCACTCGCCGACGGCCTTTCTCATTTCTATTAATGAATGGCACGCGTGGAAAATCCGCGCTTGGACTGCAAAGTTAACGCCGCCCTGAAGATCCTCCCGGATCGGACGTCCTCACCTTGCAGGCGACGCGGACTCAATCACACGTGCCTGGAAAATATAGAACGAACACCGATAGAGATTCGCTTGCGCGATGCTCCAGCCGTAGGAATTTCTCGACGGACGTTTCGGTGTTTGCTTCGCCACGTGGGCAAAGATTGCAGGCACACCTCCCTTCAAGCCTATCAGGTCGCACGACAACCTGCGAAAGAAGTCCGGTCGATCGTCTCCGAAGTACAAAGCTCCCCTGTGCTGAAAACCGGAAAAGTTTTCAGAGTCACGATGACCTTGCGGTCATCTTGACCGGGAATTCTTCGTAAGTTATACTTTCACCCTTGTAACAGGATGAACTCATCGAAGTATTTCGATCGGTTCGCCTTCCGGTCCGCTGTCAGTTGCTGCTGGCAGCGGACTTTCTGTTGTCGGCTATGTCAGTGATAATTCGGTCTATTTCATGTCTATATAGCTTGTTGATTTTCAAATAGTTACAAAAAAACCCCGCCTCCGTTTCGGAGAGCAGGGTTCACGCAAAGATCTGTTCTTGTTTCTCTTCTACGTGAGCCTGCCCACCTCCTTCTGATTGCCGTTCAAGAAATCACGATAACTTCTCTCCGGCATAAACACGGCGGCGCAAAGGATGGCCCCGACGGGCATCCAATCATGGCCCCCGGGTATCCCGGTGGATTGGTTTTCGATGTATCTTGTTTTCAGCATCGGTTTCGAGTTTTGAAAAATGCGGTCAATGTCTATATCATCTTTAAACGTGCAAGTCAATTTTTAGTTGCATGAAATTACCGAAAAAATGATCAATCAACGGATCGTGATTTATCTCGTCCGAAGCTGCTCTCCTTGGCCGGACGGCGTAAGCGATGCCTGAGTGTTTCTAAACTGCAAAGCACTCTGGAAATCCGACATCCGCATCTTTTTCACTTTTCGTTTTGCATTCCGAATTCCTGCGCCTGCGCGACATGGTTGCAACATTCCAGGATTCCATGTTTGATTCTCCCTCTCATGCTCTCTCCCTGCTCCTGCCCACTGTCCTCGGACCATCGATGATCGGGGCTGGTGCAATTGCTCCTGCCGAAGAGGCGTCCTCGACCGGGTAGCACCGACCTCGATCACGGCCAACGGGGGAGGCCCATCGAGCCAGTCGATCTTCCAGTCAATGGAATCGATGTGACAAGTCCTTCAGAGTCAGGGTATCGTCCCAGTGCTAATTAACTTCCCGCATCGTGTTATCAAGGGTAAGATCAAGGCGCATGCCGGGGGAATCAGCGCCAGCATCGCCAGCGACCGTCACACCGTGCTCGTCCTTGCGATCACGCGAGGCGCAGCATCCCCTGGGTTGGAATCGTTGGCGTCTGTATCTGCGTGAACGCTTTCCTCTCCTCAAGCACGGTCTGCTCATTGCAGCCTTCAGCTCGTCCGCCGTCAGCTTCGCCGCCCTCCTGCGCGGTCCGGGTATGATCCCTTCCTGGCACGCCTGTGCCGTCGCGTTTGTCACCTGTTTCTTCTTTTTCCTGCAATTGCGCATTGCCGACGAATTCAAGGACCGCGATGAGGACGCGCGCTTTCGTCCCTACCGTCCCGTGCCGCGTGGGCTGGTCAAACTGCGGGAGTTGGCAGTCCTCTTCCTGCTTGGCGTGGTGCTGCAAGCAGTCCTGGCGCTGTTGCTGGAGCCGCGACTCTTCTGGCTGCTGGTCATCGCCTGGATTTACCTGGCCCTCATGAGCGTGGAGTTCTTTGCAAGAGATTGGCTGAAAGGGCGCCCCATCACCTATCTCTGGACACACATGCTCATCATGCCCATCGTCGATTTTTACGCGACGGCCTGTCACTGGCTGCCGGCCGGCGGCGGCATCCCCTCCGGACTCAAATGGTTCCTCGCCGCAAGTTTCTTCAATGGCGTGGTCCTGGAGTTCGGGCGGAAAATACGTCACCCGGCGGAAGAAGAAGAGGGCGTCCCCACTTACAGCAAATTGTGGGGCCGGAAGCGCGCCGCGGCGGCCTGGGGTGTCATGCTGCTTCTCTCCGCGATCTGCGGAGTGCTGGCGGCGCACCGGGTCGGTTTCATGATGCCTTTCCTGGGCATCGTCGCCCTTGCCCTGGTCCCGGCCGCCGTGCAAATCCGCAAATTCTGCCGCGCCGACAAGCCGGCGCCCGCCGTCCGTTTCGAAGCAATCTCGGGAATCTGGACCCTTCTGTTCTACCTGGGACTTGGATTGATACCCCTTGCGATCATGGCAGGTCTTTTCCACTGAAGCACCGATGGCATGAGCACTATTCTTTTTCCAGACTCCATCGGAACCGATCATCGTGTCGGCGGAAAAGCAAGAGCACTCGCCCGATTGCGCGAGTGCGATGTCTGCGTCCCGGGCTGGTTCGTGGTGCTGCCGGGGGAGAGTTCCCCGGGCGGCTTGTTCCTCTCCGAGGCGATGGACCGGCTCGAGGGCAGTTCCTTCGCGGTGCGTTCCTCCGCACAGGAAGAAGACGGCGGCCGTTATTCCTTCGCAGGCCAACTGGAGAGCTTTCTTTCAGTGCCCGCACCGGAAGTTCCTGATCGTATCCAAGCGGTCCGCAAATCCGCGGGCGCGGAAACGCTTCGCGCGTATCGCGAGGCCACCGGCGCCGGACCGGCCGAAACCGGTGCCGATCCCGCAGTTATTGTCCAGGAAATGATCCAACCGGAAACTTCCGGAGTGGCATTTTCCGCCGACCCGGTGAGCGGCAAGAGAGACACCTGCGTGATTGCCGCGGTAAGGGGGACGGCGGACGACCTGGTGTCCGGACGCGTTAACGCGGATACCTGGAAGCTCGAGGGCCCCGACGGAGAAATCGTATCTCACTCTCCTTCCGAAGGCGCGCCACCGATTTCCGATGACCGGGTCCGGGAAATCGCAGCGGTGGTGACCCGGCTTGAACATCATTTTCAAAGTCCCCAGGACGTCGAATGGGCGGTGCGTTCCGGAAAACTGTTTATCCTGCAGTCACGCCCTATCACCGCCCTGCAAGATCCTTCGGATAGCGAAGGAGCGCTGACCATTTGGGATAACAGCAACATTATCGAGAGTTACTCCGGCGTTACCACGCCCCTGACTTACAGCTTCGCCCGCCGCGCCTATGAAAACGTCTACCGACAGTTCTGCCGGCTTATGGCGGTGCCACCCTCCCGCCTCCGCACCGCAGATCGGGTTTTCGAAAATATGATCGGCCTGGTGCGGGGACGCATTTACTACGATCTCATCAATTGGTATCGCGTCCTCGCGATGCTTCCTGGATTCCGGATCAATCGCGGGTTCATGGAGCAGATGATGGGGGTCAAGGAGCCGATGCCGGAAGAGGTGGTCGCCTCCGTCCAGGAAGAATCTTCCACGGGCGCGGTCCGGGATAGCCTTCACCTCGCCGCCACCTTGGCGGGTCTTCTTTGGAATCACGTTACCTTGCGACGACGCGCGGTGCGCTTCCGGCGCCGTCTGGAAGATGCGCTCTCGGATCCGGAACCGCCCCTTAACGAAATGCACCGGGCAGAATTGGCAAGCTATTACCGTGCCACCGAAAGCCGGCTGCTCACGAAATGGGATGCGCCCATCGTGAACGATTTTTTTGCGATGATTTATTTCGGAGTGCTGCGAAAGCTCGCCGTCCAGTGGGCCGGGGACGCATCCGGGTCGCTCGCCAACCGGCTGGTCAGAAATACCGAAGGCATGGTAAGCATGGAACCGGTATTGCGCATCCGGGCCATGGCTGCCCACGCCCGGGATGACCGGGATCTCCTGGCGTTCCTCAAAGATCCTTCCCCCTCCTCCATGGATCCAGGGCGGCGGCTGCGTGAATTCCCGCGATTCTCGAAAGAATTCGACTCTTACATTGCGAAATTTGGAGACCGCTGCCTGCAAGAATTGAAATTGGAAAGTGAAACCTTGCGGGATAATCCGCGCCTTCTCCTGCAATCCATCGCGGCCGCGGCGGAGTGCTCTCCCCTCAGTCACAGGCACACAGCCCCGCCGGGTGAGACCCAGGACCAGATCCCGGAAATGCATCCGCTGAAAAAGCGCGTGTTCGAGAGCGCGATCCGGTTGGCACGCGATCGCATTCGTGACCGGGAAAACCTCCGCTTTGAACGCACCCGCGTCTTCGGACTCGTCCGGCGGATCATGCTGGAAATCGGCACTCGATTCGCCCGTGAAGAAGCGCTCGAGGAGCCGCGCGACATCTTCTATCTGAGACTGCAGGAAATACTTGAGGCCGCCGAGGCGGCGGGACCGCTTCCCTCTTTCAAAAGCAGGGTTGTGGAGCGCCGGGAAGAATTCGATCGATATCGGGACACCGAGGCGCCTCCCGACCGGTTCGAAACCCGTGGTCCGCCTGACCTGGTCCTTTCACAGGCGGCCCCGGCGTCCATCTCGACGCCGGATTCAGTCCCCGCTTCACTAGCGGGAATCGGATGTTGCGCCGGTAAAGTCCGCGGACGAGTCCGCGTGGTGCACGATCCCGCCAACGTGTCTCTGCGACAGGGAGAAATTCTCGTCGCCCGTCAAACCGACCCCGGCTGGGTGATGCTCTTTACTTCCGCTGCAGGCCTTCTTGTCGAACGCGGCAGCCTGCTCTCGCATTCGGCCATCGTCTCGCGCGAGATGGGATTACCCGCAGTGGTCGCCCTGCCCGCGCTAACCGCATGGCTGCACACCGGGGATTTCGTGGAAATGGACGGCGCCACGGGATGCGTCCGGAAAATCGATCCTGAAGAAACATCGTAATGGTTACCTCCATAGCGCCACCGGCATCTTCCGCCGAAATCCGCTACGCCCAATGCTGGGAGGACGCGGATGTCCTCCTGGAGGCGCTTCGCGTCCCGCGGGATGGCACCTGCCTCTCCATCGCCTCGGGGGGAGACAACAGTTTCTCCCTGCTCACCACCGGCGCCCGCCGGGTGGTGGCAATCGACCTGAACCCCGCCCAGCTGGCCTGCGTGGAATTGCGGCGCGCCGCCTACCGCGAACTGGAGCATCCGGAGTTTATCGAGTTCATGGGATCCGAATCGAGCTGCCGGGCGGAGGGGTATTACCGGCGTTGCCGGCCGCTTCTCCCTCGGGATGCCCGCGAGTTCTGGGATCGCAAGCCGCAACTCATCCGGGCCGGCGTCGGGTCATCGGGAAAATTTGAAAAGCTCTTCACTCTCTTCCGAAAACAGCTTTTACCCTTTGTCCATCCTCGTAAGCGGGTGGATCAACTTCTCGAGCCCCGCGACCGGGACGCCCGGGAGCGCTTCTTCGATAAGCAGTGGAATACCAAACTGTGGAAACTCTTGTTCCGCGCGTATTGCTCCCGCCGCATCCTGGGGCGCGGACGCTATCCCGGGGCCTTCCGGTATGTCGACGGCGCGGTTTCCGAACGCATACTAAAGCGTGTCCGTCACGCCGTGGTGGAATTGGAGCCATGGAAGAATCCTTATCTCCGTTGGATCCTGACGGGCCGGCACGATGGGGCCCTCCCCCACGCGCTGCGAAAAGAAAATTTCGATCGCATCCGCGAAAACCTTGACGCCTTGGAAGTCGTCCCTGGTGCACTGGAGCAATACCTCTCCAACGGCACTCCGGGCGAGATCAATGCTTTCAATCTCAGCGATATTTTTGAATACGTATCGTCCGGCGATCACGAGCGCATCCTCGAAATGTGCCTGGAAAAAGCGGCGCCCGGCGCCCGGCTCGCTTACTGGAACATGCTGGTGCCGCGAAGCCGGCCGGAGTCACTGGGAGACGCCCTGCACAGCCGGGAAGCGGAAGCCCGGCGCCTCTTTGCGCAGGACAAAGCATTCTTCTACAGCGCATTCGTCGTGGAGGAGGTGACCGGGTCATGAGTGTGACTGAACTATTGATCGTGATTGTCATTCTCGTGGCGTTTCTCTCGTCTCTGGCGACTATCGCCCCCCTGCGTCGCCGGGGAATGATCGAGGCGGAAGCGGCACGCAAGTCGATTCATATCGCCATGGGAATAGTCACCCTGGCTTTCCCCTGGCTTTTCGATTCGGCGGCTCCAGTGCTTCTGCTTGGCGCGCTCGCGCTCGCCCTTCTCATCGCGATCCGCCGGGTCCCGGCCCTGCGCGCCAAGCTTGGCGCCGCCCTCTATGACATCACCCGCCCTTCCTGCGGAGATCTCTGTTTCCCGGTCGCAATCGCGCTGGTGTTCTGGCTGACGCGCGGAGATCCGGCGCCTTATGGCGCCGCCGTCCTTCTCCTGGCTCTTGCCGATTCCGCGGCCGCCCTGGCCGGACAAAGACAAAATGCTAGCGCGTGCGCCTCTTTCGAAAAGTCAATCCGCGGATCCCTGGCATTCTTCCTCACGGCGGTGATCGCCGTTTACGTCTGGCTCAGCTTCTGCACTTCCCTGGATACGGCACGCATTCTCCCGGTCGCGCTGTCGCTGAGCCTCATTACGACGCTGGTGGAGCGATTTACGGCACGCGGACTCGATAATCTTTTCGTGCCGCTCACCGCCTGTCTAATTTTGCCCGCTTATCTCGACGCAACGGCCATCGAACTCTTAGTTCACGCCGGCGGCGTCGCCACGCTCAGCGTTTTTCTCTTCGGCGCGCGGCACTTGCCTTTGACCCGACGGAGCGCCTTCGCGGGAGTTCTAATCCTATTCTACATCCTTTGGTTTCGAGGAGAGGATGCTCTTCGTCACCTCATCGCCAGCCTCTAACATAATGCCATCATCCCTTGCCACGCCTACTCGAGCCACTGCACGGATCGCACCTGCGGACGCCGACCGCCTGGTCATCATCGAGAATTCCAAGGGGCAACCCGCCGGCCGCTGCGCCCTCTGGTGGACTTCGGCGCCCATGCTCCCGGGGGAGAGGGTCGGCTGCATCGGGAATTACTCCGCAGAAGATCGTCATGCCGGCGCCGCATTGCTGGCAAAGGCATGCGCCGCCCTCATTGAGCAGCGCGTTACCCTCGCCATCGGACCAATGGATGGCAATACCTGGCGCGCCCACCGTTTCGTGACCGGCGGCAGCAGCCGGGCGCCGTTTCCCATGGAACCCTGCAATTCAACCGCCTGGCCGGACCATTTTCTCGAAAACGGTTTTCATGTCATCGCCAATTACTCCTCGTCTGTCCTCGATCTCAATGAGGAGGACGATGGCCGCTCATTCTCTGCAGACGCGCACGCACAGCGTCTTGTCGCAAAGGGCATTTCCTTTCGCCCGCTCGACTCGAATCAGATGGAGAACGAACTTCAGAGAATACACCGGCTTTCATGCGTCAGCTTCGCGGAAAACTTTCTCTTCACTCCGATTAGCGAGAAAGAATTTGGCGCAATGTATCAGGGTGCCGCGCATGGTTTGGATTCCTCATTGGTGCACATTGCGGAAGCGAAGGACAAGCTCGTGGGATTTGTCTTCGCCTATCCTTGTACCGAATCGGGTGATTCTGCAGTGGTTGTCAAAAGCCTTGCAGTCCGGCCCGGACATCAATTTGCAGGTCTTGGGACGGTCCTGGTGCAACAAGTCCATGCGCAGGCGCGCCGGCTGGGATACGCGCGCGTGATCCACGCCCTTCAACACGAGAAAAATCCATCACTCAAGATCAATCACCGAATGGGCGCCGAGGTGTTCCGCACCTACGCACTTTACGCCAAGAAACTCGCGCCATGAACATTGCCCGTCTCCTGGAAACCCATGCCGACCGCTTTCCGGACCGCCTCGCCCTGGTGGAAAGACGCGGCGGAACCCGGCACAGCATCTCATACGCCGAACTCCACCGGCTGACTGCGACAGGAGCGGCTTTTCTCCGCGGGCGGGGCCTGGGGATCGGGGATACTGTCCTCTTTCTGCACCCGGTCTCCAACGAACTCTACATCGCATTCCTATCCGTCCTGCGGGCAGGCGGCACGGCAGTGTTTGTCGATCCCGGCCAGGGCCGGGATTCTATCGAATCCTGTCTTCGGAACAGTCCTCCCGACGCCGTGTGCGGGAATGGAGCGATCCAATTCATGCGACTGCTTTCTCCCTCCCTGCGGAGCCTCACTCCGCGATTCTACACGCCGCGCTCCTTATTGCGGGCGGGATCCAGGAAAGGCAAAAGCCACGCGAAGTTTTCGGAGGATTCTGCAATCCCGGAGGACACGCCCGCGCTGGTTACGTTCACAAGCGGGGGCACCGGCGCGCCCAAAGCCATCGTGCGCTCGCGAAGGTTCTTCAGTGCGCAGCACACCGCGCTGGTCGGAGCGATCGCTCTCGAACCGGGCGAAATCGATCTCGTGACTTTGCCGATGTTTGCGCTGGCCCATCTCGCCTCCGGACTGACCAATGTCCTCGCCAACACCAACTTGGCGCAGCCTGGTGCCGTCAACGCGGCGGCCGTCCGGCACCAGCTCCTGGATGAGCGCATTGGGCGCATCACGGCCTCACCGGCGTTCTTCGATTCTCTTCTCGAGAACGCACCCGGTCCTTTCCCGAATATCGCCAAAATCTACACGGGAGGCGCTCCGGTCTCGCATGCACTCCTCGAGAAAATGACGCGCGCGTTCCCCAACGCCGATGTGGCGGCCGTCTACGGCTGCAGTGAAGCAGAGCCCATCGCGGTGATCCATGCCCATTCAATTTCTCCAGAAGACTCGCTCGGCATGCGGCGGGGAGACGGACTGCTGGCCGGATCACCGGTGCCGGGAATCCGCGTCGCGGTCATCGAGGATCGCTGGGGATCCCCACTTGGCGCGCGCTCCGACGCGGAATTCCAGTCTCTGCTCCGCGAGCCCGCGCAACCGGGAGAAATCGTGGTCGCGGGGGACCACGTCCTCACGGGTTACCGCGATGGCGCCGGGGAAGCCGAAACCAGAATCCAGACACCCGGGGCGACGTGGCTTCGCACGGGAGATGCCGGCTATTTCGACAGTGCGGGCCGCCTCTGGTTGCTGGGCCGTTGCGCCGCGGCGCTCCCGGATCACTCCGGCCGGCGCAGTTATCCCTTCCCCATCGAGACCCCGGTGAATTCCATGGAAGGAGTGCGCCGCAGCGCTGCCCTGATGCACCGCGGCGCCCCGGTCCTCGTCGTGGAACCGGAACATGAGGCGCCGCCTGTCGGAAACCTCGCCGATTCCGTCCTCGCGCGCGTGAGTGATTTTCCCGTCTCCCAAGTGCGCTTGGTGGACCGTATCCCGGTCGATAAGCGGCACAACGCCAAGATCGATTACGTTGCCCTGGAGGCCCTGCTCGATTGACGACTGACCTGCGCTAAACGTGTTGCCTGGCCTCGCGGATTTCCTCCTCGCTCCATCCCTGTTTTCCCAGCAACTCCAATACCTCGGCGTCCGTCATCCCCGCGCGGCTTGCATCCCGCAGGTAACCCGCCAGGGCCAGGGAGCGGCGCGAAGGCGGAATCGGAGGCGGCACGGCGGCGCGCTCCGGAACGAAGCCCCTGCACTTTTCCAAAACGGTAATAAAAATCGCCTCCACCATCCAGCCGACCAAACCGAACGCAGGAACGATAACAATCAGGGAAATGCCTCCGGTGCAGATCACTGCCATGGCCAGCATCTGCAGGATCTCGCGATTGAACGGGGCAATCACTCCGCAAATAAACACGGTTCCGATCACGAATTTTCGAAACAGGCCCAGTCCTTTCATCGGATTAACAGAATCGAATTATACCTCCCAGTTTCCGCCTGGGCCGCTACAGTTTGTTATCCCGCACCACTTCCCAGAAGCGGATGAAGCACACCATCAATGCCAGGTAAAAGGGAATGGCGAAGGCGACTTCCACCGCCACGTCGCTGATGGGAGTTTTGAACCCCGTGAAATTCTCCGTCGCGGAATGCCCGTAAACGCGGTACCCGCCGTGGATGAGCCACGATTCCACGGCCAGGGCCACCAGGCCCATGATGCCGATGGCGATGAAAAACCGGACCAGCACCGGCTTGTGAAGAAAGAACCACTCCACCACCACCGCACCCATGGCGATGATGCCCACCCAAAACCCGCTCATGAGAAAGCTGATGTCCCGGTAAAAATAGGACCAGGCTGGAAAGCCTTTGTTTTCCACCATCGGTTCCACCATCAACTCGAACAAGAAGACCGCCGTGAACGCCAATGCCACCCCCCGCAGCCACCGCCGTCGACGCTGTGGGACCAGCGGCGTCCCATCGAGCACAAAGGCCCAGTACTTGTAAAACGTGATTACCAGGGCGCTGAATACCGGCACATAATAAAAGAATTCGACTGGCACTCCCGCAAGCCGTAATCCGCGCACCGCTCCCAGCACTTCCGCGGAATAACTTCGAATGCCCAGGTTCACCACGGCAATTTCGGCAAGGAAAACCACGGGCAAAAGCACCAGCAGGTAAACCGGAAAGCGCTTCGCAGCGCTCCAATCCGGCTTCCAGCGGTCCACCAGCAGCACCACGCCGAGGATCATCGCGGTCCAGCCAAGGGTCAGCACCCAACTCACGTCCGTGTAGACATAAGCGAATCTCCCGAGCCGCTCGTTCAGCCACATCGGGCCCGTAAATATTTCGAAAATCAGAACGCCCGCCGCCATGATTCCCACGCGCCACCAGAAGTGCGGCTTTAGATTGCGCATCAGGAACAACGCGACCCCGCACGCAACGAGGACAAAACCCACGAACGCAAGCGTCGTCGCGGTGCCGTGCTTTTCAAATTCGCAATTCGCCAGGATACAGGGTACGGTCATGCTTGTTCTCCCGCGGCCGCCTTTCCGCGCCCAATCGCAGCCGGTTCCAGAATACTTTCGGCATTTTCCATCCCGAGGCAGCATTCGTCCCCCGGACCGGCAGCGACTTGCTGCATCTTTCGCGATTCGGAGTCCTTGATCTTACATCCTCCCCACTTCGCCTGGCAGAACCCGGGGCTGGTGCTGAGACGCTCCCAGATCTTCCAGAGGGGCTCTTCCAGCGCATTCCCGAATTTCGCATGATTGAAGTCGCACGACATGATATCGCCGTAAGGGGAGACATAAAAATAACTTGTGCCGCAGGAACATCCCACGCTGCGGTAACTCGTCATGTACGCAAAGAACACGATTCCGGGATAATCACGATCCCGGTTGAATCCTTCGACGGATCGCATCATTTCCTCTACCCACTCGCCGTTATCGACAAGGTCTTCGCGATCCTTATATCGGCCCGTGGGCAGCGCATCGAAGACAAGGACCTCGTGGACCCCGGCTTCCCGGGCGACTTCGATAATCTTTCCCAGTTCCCCCTGCCGCCACGATTCCGGGGTCATGGTCACGGAGAATCCAGTACTGAATCCCGCCCGGACAGCGGTTTCCACTCCCCGCAGCGCCTTCTCAAAAAGACCCGGCGCGCGGCGAAACGCGTCGTGCCGTCCTTCGTCGGAAGCATCGATACTCATGTAAACGCTGTCGAGCCCCGCCCGGCGCAGTTCCGGCGCCCGTGCCTCGAGTTGCGAGCCGTTGGTGAAGAGGACCGTCGTGGAGAGATCCTTGTCGACCGCGCGAATCAGTTCCGGAAGATCCTCCCGCAGCAGCGGTTCACCTCCCACGAAATTGATCACGGAAACTCCCAAGTCCTGGCCGTCAGCAATCACCCCGCGAGCCTCGTCGAGACTGAGTATCGCTCTCTCTTTCTCTTCCACGCCTGCGAAAAAACTGCAGTGCTCGCACCCCGCGTCACAGGCATCGTTGACCGCGAGGCTCATCAGGTTCGGAAGATTCCGGTTTTGGATCGTCCGGTATAGAGTGCGCGAAAGAAAATTGGCCGCCGGTTTCGAATAAAGCGCGGGGGTCGACAGCGAATACACCGGCCTCCCGTCCCGGTAATGAATGATCTTCTGATGATTGAGATAAATGCGGTAAAGGATTTCGTTGAAATCCGCCGCGTAATCCAACCCCCGCGTGGCCATGAACCACTTCAGCCGCAGCCTCTCCCACACTCGTGGCATCGGCTTTAAGGCTAAAGATGTCCGCTCGCCAGGTCAAGAACGGAGACCTCTTGTCAGGCCTCTTGCTTGCGAACGAATTAGCTCAGCTACTCCACCACCATTCGCCCGCGCATGATCATCCAGTGCCCCGGGAAAGTACAGAGGTAAGGATAGACTCCCAGTTCCTCCGGCGCGTTGAAATGAATGGTCTCGTCCCGCTGGGGATCGAGCAAACTGGTGGACACGAGGACGTCCGGCGAATCCGGCACGTAATGCCTTTCAAAAGCGGTCGGATCCGAAAGCATGGCGTTCGCCAGTGCTCCCACCGCTTCTTCCGTGCCCGGCTTCACGATCACCAGGTTGTGCGGCAGGGTATCGATATTGTCCAGTTTCAGGGAAATGCGCTCACCTGCCGCGACCGTGAATTCCTTGACCTCAAATTGCAGCCCGGGCGCCGTGGGAATCTCGATCAATCGCCCCGGCTCTCCTTTGGTCGCGGCCACCTTCTTCGAACTCGCCCGGCGAATGCGCAACGTCAGCTCCGACGGTTTGCCCGGATCAACGCGGGCATACCGCGGCCACTCCCCGAAAGGGTCCGCCAGGCGCAGGAGCGTCGGATACATATCGAGCACAAATTCTTCCCCATCGAAATCCACGAGCCGCGCATAAAATTGGGTCTGCATCGCGGGCAACAGGTCCGGGATCTCCACGAACACACTGCGGCCGTCTTCGAGCAGTGACACCGACCGCACCGGCACCACGTCATGGCCGTTCTTCGATGGCCTGCGGATCGAGTATTCCGCCGATCCATATCCCGCCGAATACTCGTAATTCCATTGCTGACAAAGCCACCCTGAAACCGCGCCTTTATCGGCGGCTTGTGCCACGCCGGGATGCAGCGGCACTGCGAAACGCACCACGATCCCGTTGGCATGCGCTTTCCATCCGATCGGCAGATGCACCTTGCCACCCGTGTAGCGGACGCGATCGAAGCTCCCCTGTGCGAGCGCGTAGTTGCCCCAGCCACCGGCGCCGCTGATGTAAAGCTGGCCGTCCACTGGATTGAATCGTCCTCGATGCGCGCCGGATTCAAAATCACCAGGCAGCGGCACCACCGCACCCTGGGTCCTTCCCCCGGTCTCGCTCCGCACTACCATGTACCAAGTCCCGGCGCCGTAAGAAAATGTCAGCAGCTGTCCCTCGAGCGGTCCCCATCGCTCGCTGTCGACAAACGATTGACCGCCCGCCGAGTTGTCAATTCCGCGCGGCAGGTAAACCATGGCCGGATCGATCTCCTGATCCGCCGCGGCCTTGCGCCCGTAAAAATCCCCCTCCCGCACTTCCAGGACCATGTTGGTCGGAGTCCAGTCGCCTTCGTTCGTGTTCGTCACCACGACGCCCTCTGCGTTTACCCCGATCCCGTTGGTGTTGCGCAATCCCGTCGCAATATCGACCGAAGTCTTGCCGTCCGGAGAAACCCGCACCACGCGTCCCGCCGCCGCAAAATACCAATGCCCGTCACCATCGCGCTGCAACCCCGTATAGAAATCGTGCCCGCCCGCCGAAGTCTCGAATGCATCGGAGAAATTCTCGTAATGATCGATCTCGCCGTCTCCGTTGAGATCGTGCAATCGGTTGATCCGGTCCCGGCCCAGGACGTAGATCGTGTCGTCGACGATAGACAACCCCAGGGCCTGGTTGAGCCCGGTGGCAATCCGCTGCCAGGTGACCTCCTTCAAATCCCGATCGAGGCCCCGGACTCGCCAGACATCACCCATCATCGTGCAGACCGCGGCGTCCCCATTGGAGAAAAAATCGTGCCCCCCGATCAGCATTACTGCGCCGAACGGATTCGGCCAGGGCACCGGGATACGATCGATGACGTAAGGACCACTCGCTTCCTTGCCGGGTTTACCGGTGACGCGCACCCTCCTATCCCACTTCGCGGGCCCCCCTCCGGTCAGCGGCTCAAGTTCCACCTGCGCGAAATCCGGTCTCATCGATTTGAGCGCCGGATCAAGCCGCTTTTTTGGTCCGGACCAATAGAGGACATGAATGCGATCTCCGGGAGAAATGTCCGTTAATTTCAAAGACCTCTCGCCGGATTTCGCGGACACAAATCGCGCCGCTCCATTGAAAGCGCTCGTTTCCGCGGCGGCAAAGAAACCACGATCCTTCTTCTCGACCCTTATCACCGACCAGGCCGACGCGGATACCCGGGAAGAAACCTCCGCCTTGTGTTCGAATCCGCCCACGAGCGCGGGAAACAACAGGAGGTGTTGCGCGCGCGCCTTGCCCCGAAACTCGATCGTGCGGCTAACGACTTCCCCTCCCGGCGACGGAATCGCCCAGAATGAATCCAGCATTTCCAGTCCGTGCGCCGTGTAATGGAGTATCGCCCGCTTCCCGTGGCGATAATGCCCGTGATACTCGGCCGCGCCTTCCGGAAACGCTTTTGGAAAGTTGCCGTCCTGCGACCAACCCGTCACCTGGGGTGACTCGAGCACGAGTGCACCATCGCTTTGGATTCCGCCCCCGATTCCCCAGCGATTGGGAAAAAAAGAAATGAATCCGCCGCGCCAGAGATGGGCGAATCGAAGGGTTTCCGTGTCGAACGAAGCCGACAGCCGGCCGCGCTCGCCGAGATGCAGGGCGATCGCCCGGGGGGTCGCCGGGGACTTGCGGTCGCCTTCGATCCGGAGAATGCCGGAAAACACCGAATCCATCCGCATGAGATTCGCGCGGCGATCGCGGTATCCGTTCTTGTGAAAGCGCCCCCAGTGCCCGAAGGCGCCGCCGTCCAGTCCCGGATACTCGGGAAGGATTTCCGGTCGTTCGGGCCGGTCGAGATAATGATCCGCCTGGCGCGCGTAAAAATCGTAGAGCCGGAAGCGATTGCGCGGGTGGCCTTCGAATTCGTATCCCTCGCGCCCCTGGGTGACATCGAGATAGGGATACTGCGGCTTCTTCTCGAGGTAAGGGTCTTCCACCTCAATCTTCATGGCGAAATCCGCCACCTTCAGTCCGCGCTTCTCCCAGTAATCGCCTTTTTCCGTGCCGAACATCGTCGGATCGAAATCGCCCACCAATTCCACTGCGGTTCCTTCCTCGGGCACATCGAGGCCGAGGCACCAGTAAACGCCGTTTACGATCATGCGTCGCGTGCCCTCGGACTTCAAATCGACAGACGCGCCCATGGTGGTGGAAAAAGCTCGGCCCTTCACACCGCCGGGAAGCCGATACGATTTCGTCCAGGCCACCGGCATCATGGGATCGTTCTTATCATTGCCCCCTGCTTTCACGTAATCCGGAGCCTTTTCATAGGGACCCGGTCCCAGGGGCGCATCTTCCGGATCCAATCCCTCCAGGACCTGGCCGAGGAAGAGGACTTCGCCGTCCTCCGGCAGCGGGGTCTTCACTCCGTAAACGTCGCTGGCTCCCCAGATATCACCATCGGCAATCCCATTGACGATCGGATGCTTCTCAGCGCCGGGAGCAATCAACCCCCGGGTACTCTCGCGCCCATGCCAGCCGTGATGACTGAAAAAATAACTCCCCAGCACCCGCTGCCCGAACCCCTGCTGCCAGGTTTTCTTGGGTCCGTCGTACTTGAAGGCGTAATGCGCCCACTTCGAATCCCCGGGAAACCGGAATCCGTGATTCGCCGTGCGCAAACCCACCACGGGCCGGCCCGACAACAGGTAGTGATTGATCTCGCGCATCTGGTCGTCCGGCAACTCGCGGAAGCGTGTCGCCATGATCATGAGATCGGCCTCTCGCAATGCTTTCAGCCCCGGAATATTGTTGCGGTAATTCGGATTGATGACTCCAGGCATCGCGGGATCCTGGGCGAAGAGGACGGTGCACTTAAACCCGTGATGGGTCGCCAGGATTTTCCCGAGTTGCGAGAGAGCTTCTTCGGAACGGTATTCCTCGTCGCCGCTGATCAGGACGATGTGCCGGCCATACCCGGGCAAGTCGTATCCGTCGTAGGTGACCCATTGCAACGGTGCCGCCGCGGCAGCACGGGCGGTTGCGCAGAAAATAAGGAGCGTAAGAACAAGGTGTTTCATGCCGGTAAAAATCTCCCACAGGAAAACACCGGGGCCGACCCAGGGTCAAACGCGAAACGCCGATTCCCCAAAAGGCATGTCAGCTCGAATCCGCGCAGCACCCACCATCCACGGTGGCTGCTCGATGCCACCCATTACCTCCCCCTTGTCATCCCGAGCGAAGTCGAGACTGCTACGCCACGGAGTGGCATCCTTGAAGGCGCAGCCTGACTGCAGAGCTCGAAGGGCAAATCTCTCAATATGCCTAATGGCTTCTATTGCCAGATATCAGACGAATACATTAAAAGATACGCACACTGTCCGCCAGGCGCACCCCAGTGAAGAACCGTGAGATCCCTCGACTCCGCTCGGGATGACAAAATTAGAACGGACACATCCCATGAACCGTCGACACCGGCGCAGCATCCAGCATCCGCAAGCTTCCGGCCGGCTCCGCGGGACGCGTCGCCCCACCTTCATCGTCCTGCTATTAGAAGCTATCCCAATATAAATTCCCTCGATGATTCATTTGCGTTCATCATTTCGAAAAGCCTGTTTTTCCAATCCCCTCTCCCACGGGGAGAGGGTTAGGGTGAGGGGAATTTGTTTTTTGGGATAGCTTCTAGAAACCTTTTTCCTAATTCGCGTCCATTCGCGGTTTCCCCCTGATAACGATTAACGGATAACCATTCACACCGGCGCAGCCGGCTCCCCTCACGCGGGATGCCCGGCGGCCTTTTCGGAATCATCCTCCCTTGAAAACGTCACCTCTTCTGCACCGTCTTCCCCCCGGACATAACGGACCTCGAGATGCTTGGCGATGATCTTGAGCAAATCAATATTCTTAAATGGCTTTGACAGGAAATCCCTGCATCCGGCTCGCAACGAAGCCAGGCGCGTGTCGTCGAGTGCATAAGCGGTCAATGAGATGATCACGGGAGGATCGTCGCCGGCTTCTTCGAGAATGGCCTTGGTAGCTTCCATCCCCCGCATGATAGGCATGTCTTCGTCCATCAGGATGAGCTGCGGGCGCCAGGTCCGCCACTTTTCGACCGCCACTTGCCCGTTCTCCGCCTCTTCCATTTGAAATCCCGCAGCCCTCAGAATTTTGACCGCCAGCAAACGGTTTACCGGCTGGTCCTCGGCAATCAGGACCCTTACTTCATCCTGGTCCGGAGCCAGGCGGATTCCGATCGCGGAGACCTCTTTGGATTCCGTTCCTTCGCCGGCTTCAGTTTCTGTGCTTCCCGCTCCGATCGGAACATCCCCTGGCTCTTGGTACGCCGGCGCTTTCCCGGACTCCGGTTGAGATTCCCCTTCGGCAAGTTCACCGCCGAAAGCAGCCTCACATAAGACATGGAACCGGAATACGGTTCCTTTGCCCAAAGTACTATCCGCGCTGATTTCTCCGCCCAGAAGTTCGACAAAATTTCGCGTAATAGCGAGACCCAGGCCCGTTCCCTGGTGCGATTTGCGTCCGGCTTCAGTCTGGGCGAACTCATCGAAGAGAGTAGACAACTCCGCTTCCGCGATCCCGGCGCCGGTGTCCTGGATTTCGAACATGAGCTTGGCTTTTCCGCCTTTCCTCCGATCCCCATCCCTCTCCTGTGCGGTCCAGACCTTGAGAGTGATGTGCCCTTTTTCTGTGAACTTCGCGGCGTTCCCCAGGATATTGATCAAGATCTGCCTCAGCTTGCCCTTATCCGTCACCACCCACTTGGGGAGAGGACCTTCCTCCACAAAGCGGAAATCCAGCCATTCCGATTTGATCCTCGCCGCCAGCATCTGGTGGACCGACTTCAGCAATCGCTGCAGATCGAATCGCTCGGGAACGAGTTCCACGTGCCCCGCCTCGATCTTCGACATCTCGAGGACGTCGTTGATGATGTCGAGCAGGTGCTCGCCGCTGGAATTAATGATATCCAGGAGTTCTCGCTGCTTGTGAGTGGTGGAGGTATCCTCACTGATCATTTGCGAAAATCCGATGACTGCATGCAGAGGCGTCCGCAACTCGTGGGTCATTTTTGCAAGAAAATCGCTTTTCGCCTGGTTGGCGGACTCCGCGGTGCCCTTGGCCACTTCCAGCTCCTGGCGTTGCTCTTCTTCGCGCCGCGCCAATTCCATCTGCGCAATGGCAATCCCCACCTGGGCAGCCACGGATTCCAAGAGCTGCAGCTCATCACGCTCCCAGAGGCGCTTTCCCGGACTGCGGTGCAAGAGGATCATGCCGTTGGCCTGATCCATGAACGAGGTCCGCACCGCCGCTAGCGCACCGGTCCCCAGGAGCTTCATCAGATCCCGCACGGAGGCCAGTTGCGGATCGGTATTGGCGTCTTCCGAAACCACCACCCTGTCAAAAGCGAGCACACGCTCCACGAACGGAATTCCCTCACACGGTAATTCGTCACCCTCCATCGGCGTGAGAAACTCCGAAGCGAACTCTGCAGCCAGCAGCAACTGTTCCTCCGGCTCTGACGAATACCGGAGGATGTGACAGCGATCGACTTCAAAGTGTTCCCCCAATTGACTAACCGCCGTTTCGAAAACCTGTTTCGCGGTGAGATTCTGCCGGAACTCCTGGGTGGTGCGCTCGAGGAGCATGACGTGTTGCAACTGGCGCGCGAGGGCGGCTTCCGCCTTGTTGCGCTCCATCTCCAAACGCTCGCGCTGGTTCTTGGCCTTGCTGGCCTGGGCGCGGACACGCAGCCCAATCACGCCGGACAGCAATCCCGCCGCCACCACACCGAGTCCCAACTTGGCCCACCAGGCCTCATACCACGGCGGCGTGATCTCCACCGCAATCCGCGCCGTGTCTTGCAGCCAATCCTGGCCATCCAGCGACGCCTGGACCATGAATGTGTAATTGCCGGGAGGCACGGCGGTGTAAGTCGCTTTACGCTCTTCACCCGCCAGATTCCAACTCGTCTCCAGTCCCTCCATCCGAAATCTGAAATGACTGCGATGCGGAGTGGTGTAATGCAGGGTCGCAAAATTGAAGGAGATTCGGCTTTGCTCGTCATAAGAAAGTTGCAGCACCTCGGTCAGCGCGAGAGGACGTTTCAAGATGCCGTCTGGAGAGGGAATGACACGCTCCCCGAACAATTCCAAACCCGTCAGGAGCGGCCGCTGCGCCTGTCGCGGCCGGGGAAGCTCGCGCGGGTTGATAAAGTTGAAACCGTTGGAGCCCCCGAAAACGATATACCCCTCCCTGGTGCGATGAAACGCCTTGGCGTGAAACACATCGGACTGCAACCCGTCATCGGCCCCGAAGCGGCGAAAGGAAGCCGACCCGGTGTCGAAACGCACCAGACCTCCCCCGGTGCTTATCCAAAGATATCCCCGTTCATCCCCGACGATCCCGTGCACGTCGGCGTGCGGAAGGCCCATGTTCGATTTTCCGTAAATCTGCATGGCGCCGGAATCCGGATCGAACCGGTGCAAGCCGCCCCCCAGCGTCCCAATCCACAACACTCCACCCGTGTCCTCGTAAATCACTGAGACGGCATCGGAAGCAAGACGCTGGCCGGGACGCGCAAAGGCTTCGTAAGATACATACTGATCGCTTTCCGGTTTGAGCACATATAGACCACCCGCTGCGGTCCCGACCCAAAGCCTTCCTGCGCCGTCCTCCCGAATATCCGAAATAAATTGCGTCGCCGCCGGGACCTCTCGCCCGCTTTCCCCCGCCTGCCCGTATTGCCGAAACTCCTCGCGGGTTTTGTCAAACCGGCAGATGCCGCCGCCATGCGTCCCCACCCAGAGATTCCCCTCCCGGTCTTCCCATAGCGCAGTCACTGAATCATGAGGAATTCCCTCACCCTCTGCTCCGCCGGCGCGCTTCCGAAAGACCGAAATTTCCCGGCGCGCCGCATCCAGCCGGTTGAGCCCTCCGCCGCGAGTGCCAACCCACAACCGCCTGTCGCCATCCTCGTGCAACACGTAAGCGTAATCGCTGCTCAGACCGGAGGGATCCGATGGATCATGGCGGTAATGAGAAAAGGCTCCCGTCACAGGATCAAAGCGATTGAGGCCGCTCTCGGTCCCCAACCAGATCATGCCCTCGCTGTCCTCGTGAACGCCCCATACGGAATTGTGACTCAGCGACGGGGCCGCTCCCGGGCGGGCGCGGAAGTGGGGAAACCAATACTGGTTTAAGTCGAACCGGCTGACGCCGCCGTTGGCGCTCCCCACCCAGAGCACCTGCTTGCGGTCCTCGTATACCACCAGGACATGATCCCCAACGAGACTCGTGGAATCCTGACTGTCACTGCGGAAATTGACGAATCTTCCGGCCCGCGCGTCGAATCGGCTTAATCCCAGCAAGGTCCCCGCCCAGATGTCCCCCTTGCTGTCGGCAAATACCGAGTGAACATCGCGGCTCGCCAGACTGCCCGGGTCCGAAGGATCATGATGAAATTGCTGTACCACTTCCGCCCGGGTCGGATCGAATCGAATCAGACCGTCACCGGCAGTGCCGATCCAGAGCAACCCGTTCGAGTCTTGAGTGATTGCGGTAATCGCGACACCGGGATCCCAGACGGAGAGAAACTTTTCTCTGAGCATGTCGATGTGACCCAGGCCCTGGCCCTCGGTCCCCGCCCACAAACGAAGATTGCGATCCTGAAAAAGGAAGCGCACGCTGCCCGGATCAACGCCTTTCGCGTCTCCGGAACCATAAGCCACGTGATGAAATGAACCGGACTCCTGATCAAGGCGGTCGATGCCGGTGGTGGTCGCCACCCAGATCTCACCGCGGTCGTCTTCCAGGACCGACGTCACCGCGCCCGCGCGCAGGCTGGAGGCGTTTCCGTCTTCGTGCCGGAATCGGGTGTTGGTTTCCCGGGAAGGATCGAACCGGTTCAGCCCCGCGCGGCCGACGCCAACCCACAGGGTGCCCCGGCTGTCCTCGTAAAGCACCTCGATGGCATCGCCGCTCAGCGACTGAGGATCTTCCGGGTCATGCCGAAAAACGCGCATCTCGTACCCGTCGTAACGCACCAGGCCGTCCTCGGTCCCGAACCAGAGAAACCCCCGCTGGTCCTGGAGCATGCAGGAGACCTTCCCCGGCGGCAGCCCATCGGCAGTGGTCAGACTGCTGAAGACGACGCGACCAGTCCCGGCCGGGGAGAAAACCTCTCCCCACACAGTGACGGTCCCCGCCAGGAGCGCCAAGCCGAGCATCAATATCTTGGGAATCACTGGAAAAAACGTGCGATCACGCCCGGAATCTATTTGATTATTATAATAAAATAAATTAATAGTATCAATTGTAATAGTTACGGGATTGCTCTTTGTCTGTCAGCAGCCCGGCTTTCCCGCGGGCCCAGAGGCCGCGCGCCCTGCCTTTCTTTACGGAAAAGCGTTGAAAACGCCCCGGATATCCTTCCACGGCTCGCTGACGAACCTCATCCTCGGGATGCTGGCTTTCCCGCTTTTTTCCTCAGGCACTTCCACGCCGGGTCCCGATCCCGCCGCGGTTATCGCCGAAAAAATCTCCCTTGATTCCGGGCATCCTCCGTCGGAACACATGGTTTACGCCAGTCGCCTGGCCCGCACCCTTTCCCGCCTTTCCCCGGAACAGCAAGCGCGCGTGCTCGGAGCTGCCGTGGCCGCAGAAGTGAATGCCGGATCCACCGGTTTACCCCCGGACGACGGCAGCAGCAGCACCGATCCTCCCCCGCCCGGGGACGGCTCGTCCGATCCGCCTCCGCCTGACGATCCCACGGATCCGCCGCCGCCGGACGATCCCACGGACCCAGCTTCGAATGGGCCTCTCACGGATGCCATCAACATGGTTCCTGCCATGGATTCCAGCGACTTGAAATCGCTGCTCATCGCAGAATCGCCGTTAGCTGTCGAAGTGATGGTGGCGGCCGTTGATCGCGATCCACCGATGAACACTTCCGATCTCAAGGCCGTCCTCGAGGAGAACTACCCGCTGCCCAGAGAAGTGCTCAACAGTGCCATCTACATGGCCGTCCCCATGAACACCAGCGATCTCAAGACCATTCTGATCGATAACAGCCCGCTGCCGCCGGAAATTCTCATCCTGGTGGATGACGGCACCGCGCCTCTCTCATCCGGCGACCGCCAGAGCGTCCTCGACGCCCAGTAAGACCGAGCTTAATCGATGCACAAATCCGCCGACAAAATGAAAGGATTCACGATCCAGGAGATGCTTCTCGTCATCCTGGCGATCGGCATTCTCTCCGCAATCGCGCTTCCCACCGTCGGAAACCTCAGCGGCCGGGCTAAAGTCGCCAAGACCAAGAACAATGCCCAGCGCATTCAGACTGTTTCCAATACGCTCGCCTCACTCGGAGTCGCCCACGTCATCCCCGAATCCATGGGAGGGGTGGAGGCCACCATCCGTCTGCTCCGGGAAGGCCTTAACGTCGATGATCCCCTCATGACGGAAGGATTTTACCAGGTGCCCGGTCTAACCGACACCGAGGTCGCCCTCGCGGCCCAATACCTCGATGTCGTCTACGACCTCGACGAACTCCGCCTCATCTACGACAGCAGCGGTATCTAGGGTGTGCTGTAGCAGATGCGCTGAAGTAGTGGCGGCTTCCCCTGGCCCCCCGACTTGTCTCGCCATAGCTCGAAGAGCGGCGGCGGAAGCCTTGGCGAAGGAGGCTGCCGCCATTCCCAATTTGTCCGGCGGCAGACTGCCACGCGCGAAGCGCGACACCATATACGAAGTCAATCTGCAGAGCCGGCGAAGCCGGATAATGCCGCCGCTACTTTCTGTTCCCTTCCTGAATAAATCCTGTTAGAGTGTGCGCGCGATCCCGCGGCTCTCACATGGAGGAAAGACTGATCTATTTCACCGCGATCCTCGCGCTCGGCATCACCGCCCAGTGGCTCGCCTGGAAGTTCCGGCTCCCTTCCATTCTTCTCCTCCTCGGCTTCGGCTTTGCCGCCGGCCACTGGTTCCCACAGGAGGAATACCTGCACGAACCCACCCTCTTTGCCATCGTCTCGCTATCCGTCGCCGTCATCCTCCTCGAGGGCGGTCTCACTCTCCAGTTCCGCGAGCTCCGGGAAGGCGGCCCTTCCATCCTGCGCCTCATTTCGGTGGGCGCCCTCGTCACCTGGATTCTCTCCGCGATCGCCGCCCGTTATACCCTCGGCTTCGGATGGAACATGAGCGCCCTCATCGGCGCCATCCTCGTGGTCACCGGTCCCACCGTCATCGGTCCAATCCTGCGCTCCGTCAAACCAAAGCAGCGCATCGGCGCCATCCTCAAGTGGGAAAGCATCGTCATCGATCCCGTCGGCGCCATCTTGGCCGTCGTCATTTTCCAGTCCGTCATCACCGCCGCGCCCGATGCCGGCCTCCGGGATATCCCGCTGCAGATCGCGACCACCTTCTTTATCGGCGGTGTGCTTGGTTTTGTGGCCGCGAAATTCCTTCAATTTCTCCTTCGGCATCACTGGGTGCCCGATTTCCTTCAAAGCGTCGTCATCCTGACCGCCGGCGCCCTGGTCTTCACCATCTCCAATCTTCTAAAAGCGGAATCCGGTCTCGTCACCGTCACCGTCCTCGGAGTCGTCCTCGCCAACCAACAACACGCCAAAGTCCGGCACATCATCGAGTTCAAAGAAAACCTGCGCGTCCTCCTCATCAGCAGCCTCTTCATTATCCTCGGAGGACGGATTACTCTCGACGATCTCGCCGCGGTCTGGAAGGAAGCACTGCTCTTTCTCCTCGCTCTCATCGTCGTCGTCCGGCCCGCCGCTGTCATCTTTTGCACGATGGGCTCCAAACTCAGCGGCGCCGAAAAGATCTTCCTCGCCTTCATGGCACCGCGCGGCATCGTCGCGGCAGCCGTCTCCGCCATCTTCGCCCTGGAACTCGCCGAAGGCCACGGCGCCGAACCCATCTCCCCTGCCATCGCGGCGGAAGCCTCCAAACTTGTGCCGGTTACCTACACCGTCATTGTCGGCACAGTCGCGTTTTACGGTCTGCTCGCCGCTCCCCTCGCCCGGCGACTGCAACTCGCAGTGCGCAATCCGCAGGGACTCCTCATCGCGGGCATCACCGATTGGGCCATCGAAAGCGCGCGCATCCTCCAGGAACTCGGTATCCGCGTCGTCCTCGTCGATGCCAATTACGCAGCCACCGCGCGCGCCCGCATGCAAGGCCTCACCGCCGTCAACGCCAGCATCATGTCGGAATACGTCACCGATGAACTGGACCACTCGGGCATCGGCCGCATGCTCGCCGTGACTCCCAACGATCACGTCAACGCCATGGCCTGCCTTGCCTTCAACCCGGTCTTCGGGCACTCCAATGTCTACCAGCTCAATCACATCGATCCCGGAGAAAAAGCCCGCGACCGTCTTTCCCAGGAATTGACCGGGCGATTACTCTTCGAGGGCACACCGTCATTTTCGGACCTCTACAAAAGGGAGCGCCAGGGCAACCAGGTGAAAAAAACCACCCTCACTTCCGAGTTCACCTACGATGCATTCCGGAAAGAAAACGGGCCCGAGGCTCTCGTCCTCTTCGCGCTGCGCAGCAATGGCGTCCTGCACATTCAAACGCCGGATTCCCCGGCCCCTTCTGCCGGAGACACCCTCATATTCCTGGTCCCCGCCCGCGATTCGAAGTCCGACAGCTCCCCGGACATCGCCAGCGCCTGAATCAGGAGCGCCGCGTCCACGGATATCAACGCACACTCGCCGCGAGAAATTCCGCCTGCAACTCCTCGTAAGTCCGAGTCACCGGGAACTGCGGAAATTCCTCGATGACGTTGTCCGGGGGCTGAAACAAAATCCCGGCATCCGCCTCCGAAAGCATGGTGGTGTCATTGTAAGAATCCCCCGCGGCAATCACCCGGAATTTTAAAGCGTGGAATCCCTTGACCGCCTCCCGCTTCTGATCCGGCATGCGCAGTTGATAATCCGTGATCTTTCCCTCAGCGTCCACGCTGAGCCGATGACAAAATAGCGTCGGGTAATCGAGCTGACGCATCAAGGGCGCGGCGAAATCGTAAAAGGTGTCGGATAAGATCACCACCTGGAACCGCTCTTTGAGCCAGTGCAGAAATTCCCGCGCGCCCTCCAGCGGCCCCATGCCGTCGATCACTTCCTGAATCTGAGGAAGCCCGAGCCCCTGCTCCTCCAGAATCCGCAGCCGTTGCTTCATGAGGACATCGTAATCGGGAATATCCCGGGTCGTCGCGCGCAACTCCTCGATCCCGGTGCGCTCGGCCACATTAATCCAGATCTCCGGGACCAGGACCCCTTCCAAATCAAGACAGGCAATTTCCAAACTGTTATCCTCGGTAAATCATTGCGCGCTCCAGCGCGACTGGGGCCACTCTTATCCGTCAAAAAGCCCCCGCGCGCAAGGATGAAGCCGGTTATCAGTTATAAGTTATCAGTTATAAGTTATCGGTTATCAGTTATCGGTTATCGGTTATCGGTTATCGGCATCCCGCTTCTCCTGCCTCTAGTCTCAACCGTGAACCCTGAACTCTCCCATCTCCCATCTCCCATCCTCCTTCGCCGAGGCTACGGAGGACAGGTCTTTCATCTCCCATCTTCCATCTCCCACCACCTCCTCCCTCATCCTCCTCACCCCATTCCACCACGCGATCCCCCCGCGTCTTGCGATCGCGTGATGTAACATTTTTTCATACAATTGTATGAAAAAATGTTACATCGCCCTCTCCCCCCGGGCCCGCGGATATTTTCCTACCAACCATCCCCGTTTCCCGATTAACTGGCTCGATGAAACGCCGCAAGTTCCTCCAAGCCTCCACCGCCGCCGCCGCCAGCACCGCCCTTGCCCCCTCACTCGCAGGCGCCGCCCCCGGCAAGAAACCCAACCTCGTTATCGTCCACTGCGACGAATTGAATTTCCGCACTCTCGGCTGTTACCGCGAGACGCTTTCGCCGGAACAAGCTTTCATGTGGGGTCCCAAGGCCGTCTGCGAAACGCCCCACATCGATTCCATCGCCCACGAAGGCGCCATCGGCACCAAAATGTACGCCGCCACCCCGGTGTGCTCACCCTCGCGCTCTTCCTTCGTCTCCGGCCGCTTCCCCCAGAACACGCCCGTCACCACCAACAACATCGCCCTCGATGACGGCATCGTCACGTTCGCGGAAATTCTTGGCCAAAACGGGTATGCCACGGGATACGCCGGCAAATGGCACCTCGACGGACATGAAAAACCCCAGTGGGGACCGGAAAGGAAATTCGGGTTCTCCGACAACCGCTACATGTTTAATCGCGGGCACTGGAAACAATTCGAAGACACCCCGGAAGGACCCCGCGTCAAGGCACGAGACAAGAAGGGCGGCCCCAGTTACGACGTCAAAGGCGCCGACAAAGAATCTTTTGCCACCGATTTTCTGACTGATAAAGCCATCGAATTTATCGAGAAGAACAAAGACACCCCCTTCTGTTACATGCTCAGCATCCCGGACCCGCACGGTCCGGATACCGTGCGGGCCCCTTACGACACCATGTTCGACGATTCCATCGTCGAAAAACCGCGCACCTACGGCAAGGCGACGGAAGGAGTTCCGAGTTGGGCCCAGCCCCAGCCGCGTTGCGGATATAAGATGGCCAGTTACCATGGGATGATCAAATGCATCGACGACAACGTCGGCCGCCTCATGGACGCCCTGCGCACCAGGAATCTTCTCGAGAACACCATCCTCGTTTTTACCGCCGATCACGGCGACATGCGCGGCGAGCACGGCCGCCAGAATAAGGGAGTCCCCATGGAAGCCTCCGCCAAGATTCCCTTCGTGATCCGCTTTCCTGAAAAAATCCCCGCCGGCACCCGCGTCGGCGAGGTGCTGAATACCGTGGATTTCCTTCCCACTGCCCTGGCCTTGATGGGAATCGAGACCTCCGGCAAAGAGGAAGGACGCAATGTGTCCGGTTTGCTCGCGGCCGAAAAAGCGCCCGGCGATTGGAAGGACGTCACCTTCATGCGCAGCACGGGGAATCCCGGCGATAAGTCGGGCTGGGTCTCCGCGGTGACACCACGATACAAACTAATCCTCTCCGCGGGCGACGAGCCCTGGTTGCTCGATCTCGAGGAAGACCCCGACGAACTTACCAACTTCGTCTCCGACGAAAAACACCGCAAGGTGGTCCGCAAGCTGGCCAAGGAACTGAAGGCTTACGGCCGGCGCCACGGCGATCCCTACACGCAGCATCCCAAGACCAGCGCCCACCTCGATCGGCTCTCGGGATAGGCGCGCCGCCGCTTGAATCGGATTGTGACCGCAGATGACACAGATGGTTCAGATGGGAATCCGAGAAGAGGCCTGAATGCCGGCTTCGCCAGAGCGGATCGAAGATTGAAGATGAAAGATCGCAGATCGCACCGATGGGTGGCGATTGATTTGCGGTCATTTGCGCATCATCTGCGTTGATCTGCGTCAAAGAAATTCAGAATGCAACGCGAATGGACGCTGATACTGATCAGGACCGCGTTTAACTTAAAAAATCTGCGCTTATCTGAGTTATCTGCGGTTTAAAAAGAGTTTAGCCCCTGATGAGGTCGCAGGGTTCGGACTGCGGAAATCCTCAATCCTCAATCGGAAGTCTATAACCCCTCCACTTCCCATCCCTCGCGATAGGTGTCCCCAACCATCGCGCTGGCCTTCTTGGAGTTGTTGAACCGCATCTTCTTCGCGTCCCACTGCAGTTTTTCTCCCGGAAGCCGCAAGGCCACCGTCCCCAGCAGGACTGCTTCCGTCATCCACCCGCTGTAAGAGAAATTTGAAATCGGCGCCTTTCCGTCGCCGCGAATCGCATCCGCGAAAGTCCCGTGGTGATCCGTCCCACGCGGGGATTTGAACTCCTCGTCCGAACGCACGCCGTCGCGATAGATCCCCAGTTCGGCATTGCCTCCGTGGGGAATGACGAGGGCGCCCTCGGTCCCGATCACCACGCTGCCGCTCTTGGGAATATTCTCCATTCCACCCACGGCTTCGGCCACTTCTCCGGGCGGAAACTGGGCGCCGTCATACCACGTCATTTCGTAAGACTTCCCGCCGCTGAGATCGTTACCCGGGAAAACGTAACGCACCTTCGCATCGATGGGCCAACTGTCGCCGTCAACCGGGCCCGGTCCCAGGGACACCACGCTCAGGGGCGCCCGGGCTTTGAGACCCATGAACCAGGGATGATAAATGTGGCAACCCATGTCTCCCAGCGTGCCCGTGCCGTAGCCGATGCGCTTGCGCCAGTTCTTGGGATGAAATTCTTTGCCGATGTAAGGACGTTCCCTCCCGACCCCGAGCCAGACATCCCAATCAAGGGATGCGGGCACCGCTTCCTCCGCCCCCGGCAGGGGTTCCATGGAGCCCCAGGACTTGGGATTCATGCTGTGCACCGATTTCACCTTACCGACCACGCCACCGCGAAGGAGCTTCACCGCGGTTTTGTTTCCCGATCCCGAAGCCGCCTGGTTGCCCATCTGAGTGACAATCCCATTGCCCGCCGCATACTCGCGCAGGGCGCGCGATTCGCGCAGCGTGCGCGTCAACGGTTTCTCGCAATACACCGCCTTGCCCAATTGCATCGCACTCATCGATATGGGCGCATGCATGTGATCCGGTGTCCCCACAAGGACGGCATCAATGTGCTTCTCCTCCTTCTCGAGCAACTCGCGCCAGTCCGTATACACTTTCGCGTCCGCATATCCGGTATTCAGTTTCACAAGCTGATTGGAATCGACTTCCGCCACCGCCACCAGCGTGGTGCCGGGCACTCGCATCATTGAAGAGATATCGCCAAAGGCGCGGCCTGCCGCCCCGAAAGAGGCGATGCGAATGTCTTTGCTGGGCGCAGCTCCGGAAGCGGTTGTCTTCCAGCCGAGATAAGGTGCGGCCACTGCGGCGCCGGCGCCGGCGGATGTGCGAATGAAGGAACGACGGGTCAGGGATTTCTTCGTGGATCGGGACATGTCCTTAGAACGGCTGGGAGCTTTGCATTCTTTCGCAGTTTCTGCATTCTGGAGCTCCGGCCAAAGGCGTTCCCGGCACAGGATACCGGCCACCATACGGCTTCCAAAACTACTCATGCGTTTTCGATTTTACACCGCCGCCCTGTTCCTGATCCTGCTGGTTGCCTGCGGCCCCCGCGAGCAGACAGAGTCACCCGGACCGGTCCTCCCTCCCGCGGCCCGGCATCACGCCACCGCCTCCAACGCCATCGTGGTGACCTCACACCCCATCGCCACACGCGCCGCGATTCTCACCTACCAGCAGGGCGGCAACGCCGTCGACGCTGCAGTGGCCGCCGCGCTCACCCTCGGGGTCGTCGAAGGGCACAATTCGGGGATCGGCGGCGGCTGCTTCATGCTGATCCATACTCCCAAAGGTGAAACCATCGCCCTCGACGGCCGGGAGATGGCGCCCGCCGCCGCCCACCGTGATATGTTCGTGCGCGACGGCATCGCCCGGACCGATCTCTCCCAAACCGGCCCGCTCGCTTCCGGCGTGCCGGGTGCTCTGGCGGTTTACGATCACGCCCTGCGCGCCTTCGGCACCCTCCCGCTCGAGGAACTCATCCTCCCCGCAGCGGAAATCGCCGCGCGTGGTTTTCCCGTCGACGACATCTGGGCGCGCCGGTGCCGCAGCGTCGCCGAATCCATTCGCGCCTTTCCTTATTCCGCTTCCATCCTGCTGCGTGAAGACGGGAGCCCAAGGGAAGAAGGCGATATTCTGATTCAGAGTGATCTCGCGCATACCTATCGCAACATCGCCGCAGCCGGTCTCGACCATTTCTATCGGGGTTTCGTCGCAAAAAAAACCGCCGGCTGGATGGCGAAGCACGGCGGCCTCATCACCGAAGAAGATTTCGCGAATTATCGCATGAAAATCCGCGAACCCGTGCGCAGCACTTACCGCGGCCGCACCGTCCTCGGGTTTCCCCCGCCC
>JAHEJT010000183.1 GCA_024638765.1 Verrucomicrobiales bacterium | reverse complement strand
AATGACGTCGGCAATTAGCACGGATCGCCGCCGGCGCCGATGATACAGGGAGACCTCCTCAAAACCGGCGTCCTGCAGCACCTCGAGCGCGAATTCGAAATCCGCCCCCACCCGCTCCGGCATATGGGAATCGGAACCCAGCACCACGGGGATCTCGCGTTCCCGCATCATCCCCAGCATCACGGGGCCGGGATTCATCTCCGGGTAAATCTTGTTCATCCCCGAGGTGTTCAACTCCATGGCCGTGCCCGCCGCCGCGATCCGATCCAACGCCTCCCCGATCACGGGCAGGAGCCGCTCCAGGTCATACGATTCGGGCGAGGCGTTCTTGATGAGGTCGGGATGGGCCAGGGCGTCGAACAAACCCGTCTCGGCCGATTCCGCGAGGTGATCGAAATACTGCTTCTGAAAAGCAAAAACATCTCCCTGGAAATAAGCCTCGTGATACTCCCGGAGATGGTAATGCACGGATCCCAGGATGTAGTGAAACTCGGCCCGGCCGTGCAACTCCTCCAGCCACCGCTCCATGCCCGGAAAAAAATCGCTCTCCAGACCCAGCAGCACCGTGGATTCACCTTCAAGATCTTCAGCCGTCTTTTCGATGAGACTGACGTAATACTCGAACTGCCCGGGATCCATGCGGACAGAGGCTCCGAACCCGTCGGGCATCGGGCTGTGACAAGTGAAAATCACCCCTGCAAGTCCACGCGCCTGCCCCTGCCGCGCATACGCCCGGGGGTGACCCACCGCATGCTTGCACAAAGGCGTGTGCATGTGGGAATCGAAAAGAATGGGTGCTTCAGCGGACATGGCAGGGGGAAGGTTTCAGTGTTCAGGCTTCAGGAACCGTTTGACACGTCAACGAGTCGTCAATCCATCGTCACTGAACACTGAACACTGAACACTGAACACTGAACACTGAACACTGGCAACTAGTCCCCCAGCCTCTTATCCGGGACAAGATATTCGACCACATAATCCCGCACCGCATCCTCTAACGGCGTGATCTCTCCTTCGTAATCCAACCCCTTGAGCTTCCCGATCTTCGCCTCCGTAAAATACTGGTATTTCTCGCGAATCTGCTCGGGCATATCGACGAATTCAATCTCCGCCTTCTTTCCCAGCGCCTTGAAAATGGCATCGGTCAGATCGATCCAGGTGTGCGCTTTTCCCGAGCCGATGTTGTAAAGACCCGCGGCCTTGGGTTCGTCCGCCAGAAACAGGGTCATCTCGACGGCGTCTTTGACGTAATGAAAATCGCGCATCTGCTTGCCGTCTTCGTAATCGGGGCGATGGCTGCGGAACAGCTTGACCTTTCCAGTCTCCACGATCTGGTCATACGCCTTGTTCACGAGACTGCGCATGTCACCCTTATGATTCTCGTTGGGGCCGAAGACGTTAAAATACTTTAATCCCACGATCGATTGGTCCAAGCCATTGCGCGCGGCATACAGATCGAAGAGGTGCTTGGAGTAACCATACATGTTCAATGGCCGCAGCGCCTCCAGGTCCTGCCCTTCGTCGCTCATTCCTTCCTCCCCGTCGCCGTATGTCGCCGCGGAGGACGCGTAGACAAACCGGCTCCAATGCTCCAGTGCCCACTGCGCCAGCTCCCGGGTGTATTGAAAATTGTTCCGCATCAGGTATGCCGCGTCCTTTTCCGTGGTCGCCGAGCACGCGCCCAGGTGAAAAACCTTGTCCACCTTTCCAAACAGATCCGGATTCTCCCGGAGACGCGGCAACAGCTCATCGGCGTCGATGTAATCCTCGTAGCGTAATGGCACCAGGTTGCGCCACTTCTCATCGCTGCCAAGCCGGTCGCAGAGAATGATATTTTCCTCGCCCCGGAGATTCAAAGCCCATACCAGCGCGCTGCCGATAAATCCGGCGCCGCCCGTCACCAGGATGCGATTGCCTTTGGTCTTCCCCATGAATTCGCCCGTCGAATCGAAACAAAAAACAGACGGACTCTACACTCTAAGCCGGAATCGCGCCACGTTGAACTAGCAAAAAGCAATAAAGTAGGTATCCCGCGAGCAGGAAGACGCCCTCAGTCCGTGAGAGCCGCTCCCGGGTCCACATCAGGGGCAACACGAGAGCCGCAAACCCCAGCATGAAAAAGAGATCCATTGGCTCGATTCCAGATACCACGATGGGCTTGAAAAGGATCGTAATCCCCATGACCGCAAGGATGTTGAAGATGGATGACCCGATCGCGTTCCCGGTAATGATGTCGCCTTCATTCTTCATCGAGGCCACGATCGAGGTCGCCAGTTCCGGCAGCGACGTCCCGATCGCCACCAGCGTCAGACCGATAATCGCCTTGCTGACCCCAAAGCGAGTCGCAATTCCCACGGCGCCGTGCTTGAGAAAATCCGCGCCCACCACCAGCACAGCGATCCCCACGATAATCAAGAGGGCCATCAGCCCGAAACTGTGAGGGTGTTTCCGCTCTTCCTCCCGACTGCCGATCTGTTGCTCGTATTCCTTCAAGACCTCGGGATCCTTTTCCATTCGCGCCAGGCGAAAACTGAAAAACACGTAGGCCACTATCCCGATCGTCAGAATCACCCCGTCGAGCGTCTGAAGATGGCCGTCGTAAAGCATCCAGATAAACAGAAGACTCACCCCGATGAGAATAGGGGAGTCCCTGCGGATGAGCTGCGCCTTGATCACGATAGGGCGCACCAGGGCAGATACGCCGAGGATCAGGGCGATGTTGCAGATGTTCGATCCCACCACGTTGGCGATCGCCATCTCCGGGTCGCCCGCGAGATTTAATCGCACGCACACCGCCAGCTCCGGGCTGCTGGTGCCGAGCGCCACGATCGTCAGGCCAATCACCAACGGCGAAACTCCCAGGCGCAACGCGATCGCGGAACTGCCTTTCACCAGCCATTCCGCGCCCCAGTAAAGGCCGGCGACCCCAATGAGCATGAAAAAGAAATCCTGCGCCGACTCCATTTGCCCTTGATTGGTTGCTAATACTCCGCCGATCGCCCGGCTAACCCTTGCCTCGCCCCGGCATCAAACAGGAAATCAACCATTTGATGGTGTTCAGAAATCCGGACACATACATGAATGGGGCCGCCCGCATCATCCGGTAAATAGCTTTTTCCTGCTTCGAATCCCGAAACATCCGCTCCCTGTCCATCACCTCACGCGAACGCTCGGTGGCATCGTATTCCACGGGGAGAGTGAAGAGATTAAATCCCAAGACCGCGGCCCAGGCCACGAACATTCCCATGACCCCGATTCGCCCGCTCACCATGTGCGCCAGGATCGCCGCCACCGGAAGCAGGAACACGAAGGGACTCAAATACTGGCTGACCTTGATCGCGGAGATACGCAGCCGCAACGCCCCGAACATGGCCCGATGCTGGATGGCATGCCCCGCTTCGTGGGCCGCAATCCCGTATGCCGCCGCCGAAGTCCCCCTGAAATGCGGTCGCGAAAGCCGCAAACGCTTCTTTGCCGGGTCATAAAAGTCCGGAAGCAACCCCCAATGCTCCACGATCTCCACGTCCGTGATCTTGCTCGCCTCCAGGATCCGCCGCGCCACTCCCGCGCCCGTCAACTCGGGGGCGCCCTTCACCTTCTGGCTCTCCTCATAAGTAGTTTGAAACTTGCCCCGGGTATACATCGAGACCAGGAGCGGCCCCACAAAAAGGGCAATCAAGAAATAAATCATGGGTTTCGTCTTCCGGCACGCCCGGAGCCCGGCGGCGACCGGAGCCCGGTGGCGCATCATCGCCATTCATGTTTCGGATACCTGCCCTGAAGTTGCTTTTTCACCTCGGCATATCCACTCCTCCAGAAGCTGGCAAGATCTTTCGTCACCTGGATAGGCCGCTGATTGGGAGCCAGGATTTGCACCTGCACCGGCACCTTCCCGTCGGCTATTCGCGGAGTTTCCTCGACACCGTAAAGGTTTTGCACCGTCAACGCAATCGACGCGCCAGTCTTGTCGTCATATTGCACTTTTGCCGATCTGCCGTTGCACAACGCGATGCGCTCGGGGGCATACGCGTCCAATGTCTCCTGCTGCCCCGCCGAGAGCCAGCTCTTCAAGCTCGGCCAGATGGGCCGGTCCCGAATCTCCCGGTAACTCCGCGCCCCCTGGCACACCTGTCCAATCACCAACTGGCGATCGCTCTCATCAAACCCCGGCAACTCGAATTCGGGCATCCATTCCCCCAACAAGCGCAGACGCGCAATCCAGCGTTCCACCGACTGATCCCACTTCTTGAGCTTCAGCTCCCCTTTGATCACCTGCTCAGCCAGAATCGCCGCGGCTTCCTCTTCACCCGGCTCTCCCCCGGACGCGCTCCCGATGACCAGGTCCCGGAACCGGCGCTCGCGGCGGGCCACCACCCGCTTTTGCGCCGCGTCATAGAAACAATGGACCGCGTCGCTCGTGTGATCGGGAAAAACCTCGCCGAGCCAAGTCTCTTCCAAGGCCGTCAGGTTACTGAGCCGGACCTGCAATTCTTTGCCCTCGATCTCCGCGATCTCCGTCGCGACCAGTAGCGAAGCCTTGCGCGTCACGCTGTCGGGGTCAGGCTTTCCGCGGCGACCATGCACCAGTGCGAACACCTGCGATCCCTCACTGACCCGCGCGCCCACATGATCGGCGAACCCCGCCAAAATCGTGCGTGCGACATGCTCCACCGGCGCCGGTTCCGGATTCGGCTTCAGGCCGTTGCGTGCCGCCAGCCTCAGGAACTGCTTCGAGAGATTCCAGGCTTCCCGGCATGCCACCCCGTGAATCCCCAGTCCCGCGCACTGATCGCCGCGGAATTTCCGGTCCGCCGCCGTCTCTAACGCCCGGATCATGGGCTGATAATCCGAGATATCCTCTTCGCGCGTGTAATCTTCCCGCGTCAAATCCGATCCGCGCTGCTTTCTTCTCACGAACACCGGCCGCCCTTGGGCCAGCGCCGCGATGAGACAGGCTTCCTGCACGCAGCCGAGCCGATCCGCTGCCACCAGCATGCGCGCAAAACGCGGATGCACGGGAAAAGCGAGCATCCTCCGCCCCGTCTGGGTAATCGCTCCCCCTCCGTCCGCCGCAGCTTCGATCGCGCCCAGATCCTGGAGCAGTTCCTCGGCCTTTCGCAGGGCCTTGTCCTGCGGCGCCTCCAGCCATCGAAATCCGCGCACGTCATCGATCCCCTGCGCTTTCAGTGTAAGCACCACCTCGCTCAAATCCATGCGCGCAATTTCGGATTCCTCACGCTCCGGACGCGTTCCGTGCTCTTTTTCCGACCACAGCCGAATACACACGCCCGGGGCCGTCCGCCCCGCCCTCCCCGCCCGTTGTTCCGCCGAGGCGCGCGAAATCGGCCGCACCGTCAATGTGTTGATGCCGCGATGGGGATCGAAATCCGGAATCCGGGCAACCCCGCTGTCCACCACGATGCGCACCCCCTCGATGGTCAAAGACGTCTCGGCGACATTGGTCGCCACGATGATCTTGCGCTCACGGTATCGCTTCACCGCCTCGTCCTGCTGCGCGGGCGGCAGCTCGCCGTGTAACGGCAGGATCCGCCAGCCCCGTGCCCACGCACCACGCTGCAAGCTTTCGATGGTCCGCCGGATCTCGTATCCGCCAGGCATGAAGACGAGCATGTCGCCTTCCCTTTGCTCTGCGGCCGCCCGTGCGCATGCCGCCGCTGCGCGATCCCAGACCTCGGTCCGCTTCTGACGTTCGACGGGCGCGAGATACTGCACCTCCACGGGAAAGGTCCGGCCCTCCGACTCCAGCCGCGCACAGGGCGCCAGGTAATCCTCGAGCGCTTCCACGTCCAGGGTCGCGGACATTATCACCATTTTCAGATCAGGGCGGCCAGCTTCCTGAAGGGCCGCGATCCGGGCCAGCGTGATATCGCCATAAAGATGACGCTCGTGAAACTCGTCGAAGACCACGGCCGCGACATTCCCAAGCTCCGGATCGGTGAGGAGCTGACGCAAGAGTATGCCTTCAGTGACATAGCGGATCCGCGTCGCCGCACCGCACTTCGATTCCAGTCGCACCTGGTATCCGACCTCCTCACCCAGGGACACGCCGCGCTCGGAAGCCACCCGGGAGGCCAGCAGCCTGGCGGCGATGCGACGAGGTTGGAGCACCACGATCTCCCCCCGAATGTCATCCCCCAGGACGCGGTCGAGCAGGATCTGGGGAATCTGGGTGGATTTCCCGGATCCGGTGGGCGCGCTCAAGATCAAGCGGGCCCGCCCTTCGTCCCGCTGCAACGCGCGCACGACTTCCTCCTCCAGCTCATAAATCGGAAGCTGCCGCACGCTCTCCCTGTCCGGTCCTTGCGCCATTAAAAAGCCACGTATTCCCTTCTCAACCAGCCCCTTGCAAGGGTCCAAACTTTTCTTTGCAAACCCATACGAACCCACCTACTTTGCCAATAGAAATGATGAACATCCTCGCATTTGGAATCCCCGGTGGTCCTGAGTGGATCCTGATTTTCCTGGTCCTGCTCCTCCTTTTCGGAGCCAAAAAGCTCCCTGAACTGGCGCGCGGCATCGGACGCAGCCTCGGAGAGTTCCGCAAGGCCAAGGACGAGTTCGAGGACGAGATCACCCGCGGCGAAAACGATTCGAATAAGCCAACCTCCAGTCCGGAAGCGCCCAAAGCTCCGGAAGCGCCCAAAGCTCCGGAAGCGGAAGACAGCGGCGATTCGAAAGACTGATTCAAAGCGCGGATTTCACTCGAATCCGGCCGGACACGTGCGCCACACTTGCCGGGATGAACCCGGCATCAATTCTCCGCACCGCGATCTGCGCGGCCATCGGAGTCTTTCTGCTCGCCGCAACGCCCCTCGGCCTCGCGCGTGACGACGACGTCATTTTCACAGCTTACAATCTCAAGAATTACCTCCGCATGGACCGCCGCATCGACGGCGAGTTCGTCGAAAACGCACTCAAGCCGGATTCGGAGATCGTCCCTCTCATCCACTCCATTAAATCGATTCAACCCGATATTCTCGGCATCTGCGAAATCGGCAGCGAAGCAGATCTTCGCGATTTTTCAAAGCGACTCCGCAATGCGGGCATCGAATTCAGCCACGCCGATCGCGTCCAGGTGCCCGGCCAGGAACGCAGCCTGGCCCTCCTGAGCCGGTTCCCCATCGTCGCCACCGCGCATCAGACCGATCTCTTCTATCTCATCGACGAGGAACACTTCCCCTTTCAACGCGGCATCCTGGATATCACTCTCAAAATCGATGAGAGTTACCGGCTCCGGCTGCTGGGGGTGCATCTCAAATCCAAGCGGCCTGTCCCCGAGGCCGATCAGGCCCTCATGCGCCGCAACGAAGCCCATCTGCTCCGCCTTTACGCGGAGAAGATCCTGGAGTCCGATCCAGGGATCAACCTGCTGGTCTTCGGCGACTTCAATGAAACCCGCAACGAACCCGCGATCAAGGCGTTCCAGGGACGATACGGCGCCGACACTTACCTCCGAGACATCCAGGTCGCAGACACGCTCGGGTACCGCTGGACGTATTACTGGAGTAGCGCCGACCAGTATTCCCGGATCGATTACGTGTTCGTCAGCAAAGGGCTCTACCCGGAGATTAATCTCGACTCCTGCCGTATCCACGAGGCACGCAATTGGCTGGAGGCCAGCGACCATCGCCCCCTCGTCATCTCTCTGACCCCCGCCGACCGCGAAGTGCCGCGCGGCAGGTGATCAGGCGGCAGGGCGACGCGCTTGTCCCTCCGTAGCCTTGGCGAAGGAGGATCCCGCGGAGCCGGAGAACGAACCTCCAGGTTCGTTCAGAACGAGTCTAAAGACTCGTTCTCCGCATCCCCCACGACATCCCCACCAACAGACGCGTCGCCCTGCCTTCGCCTCTAGAAAATTCGGATCTCGCTCCGGACTCCGGACTACCGACTACGGACTAAGAGAGCTCCTTCACCCTGCCACTTTGTCATCCCGAGCGCAGTCGAGGGATCTCCCTTAACTCCCTTGATTTTCGAAACCGCCCCGGTTCTCAACGAGCCCCGACCTCTCGCTCTATGGTCTTCCAGCTCCGGACTACGGACTCCCGACTACCCCAGCTCCTTTACCAGCACCCGCGAATTCCTCCCGTGCGCCTCATACGCGTCGCGGCGATCGGCCGGCAGAATCCCCGCTTCACCCCCCACGAAACCGCATACCGTAGTAAAAAAATCGGAAGCCTGGGTCGAGAGCGCGAAGAGACTGGCGACTCCGATCGATCGCGCCCGTTCCTCGGCAAACCTGACCAACTCTTTACCATAACCTTGGCTCTCATGAGAGCGCTTGATAAACAGGCACGCCAGCTCCGCGAGCTGCTTGTCCGGCCCCACGTGCAGCGCCGCACTTCCGACGACATTCCCATCGATCTCGATCACGAAATAATCCGAGAGCTTTTCCTGAATCTCTTCCCGGCTCAGGTAAAGTAATTTGTCTTTCTCCACCCCCGGGCGCATCATTGATATCATCTCCTCAATATCAGCACGCTCCGCCTCGCGAATCCGGTGGTAGGCGTCCGCGAATATCATGGTGCCGGTGCCCTCGTTACTGAAGAGCTCCTCCAACAGCGGGGCGTCCCCTCTCCAGCCGGGAATCAGGTGCACCCGCGGAACCCCGCTTTCGCAAGCCCGAATGGCGTGCTCCCATTTTGACGTCCAGCCGGCACAAAGCGGGGTGGCTGTCAGGTAATCCCGGGCCTCGGCAATGGAAAACTGACATTCCGAGGGCAGCTCCGGACAGCCGTCCCCCGCCATCTCGTCCATGACATAAATGATTTTGCTGGCCCCCTGGCGCAGCGCCACCTCGCACGCCGCTTCGTCCGAGTTGACCCGTAGCGTGTTCCCCTGTCCATCGTATCCAATAGGCGGAACGATCGGTATAATGCCGTCGTCCAGGAGCGCCCGCAAACTGCCTTCGTCCACCCGGTCCACCCGGCCGGTGTGCTCCAGGTCCTGCCCCCCGATAACCCCCGCCCGGTGCGCCAGGATCGCGTTCGTGGTCGCCGCCCGCAAATCCTTGGTCGTCAGATGCTGCATCAAAGTGCTCGTCAGCCGGGTGATGGCGTCAATGCTCAGATCCAGGGTCACATCGTCCGTAATGCCCGTCCCGTCGACATTGCTTACCGTAACCCCGCGTTGGGCCGCGAGTTCGGTGATCTGCGCGCTGGCGCCGTGGACCAGCACCAGGTGAATGCTCAAGGACCTCAAGGCCGCGATATCGAGCAGCGTATTGGAGAAATTCGGGGAGGCCGCCGCACCGCCGTCAATCGCAATCACAAAGGTCCGGTCGCGGAACTGCGGCACGTATTGCAGCATGCCCCGCAAATCGCCAAATCGAATCCTGTCTGGTCCCGTCGACATCACTTCAATCCGATCACTTTCGGTAATTCGTCCGCATAATCAAGGTGCCCCGCGAGTTCACCTCCAACCCATTCGAATCGATAGCGCAGGATTCGTTCCAAGCGCCTCATTTTGAAGCGGTTGGCGGGGCTTTTTATTGATGCGTCGAGAACGCCTTATCAAGACAATATCATCGGGAAATCCATTGTTGCAGCCTGCGGGTCGGCGTATGTTACCCAGCGTAAAGCACTTCTCCGGCCCGGCCCCGTCGCGCCCGCCGCCGCGCGCGCCCCTCTTCGCCTCTCAGTCATGCGTCCGCAATCCGAAAAGGAAGATCCTCGAAAGGTCTTCCCGCGTCCCGCCGCCCTGTCCCGTCGCGCCTTCCTGCGCCGGACCGGCGCCGGCGCCATCGCGACCGCCGGGCTTCCCTTTCTCG
>JAHEJT010000182.1:444-9793 GCA_024638765.1 Verrucomicrobiales bacterium | reverse complement strand
CACGGTTTCCGCCGCGACTGTGATGATGCTTCTGGCCTACAATTACCATCGCACCGGCCTGGCGTTGGAGACCCCCTTTCAGGTCTTCTGGGAGTACGCCGACCAGGAAAAGTTCAGCCGTTTATACAGTCCCTACCTCGTGCAGTACGTGCTCGAGCACCTTCCGGAGGGGAAAGGAGATCTCACCCTTGGGAATCTTTGGAGCGGCAACCTCCCCTTCTACGCAAAACTGCTCCGGCTTGGAGAGCTGCCCGTGCCTTCCTGGATGCCGCTGTGGGCGACCGGCGCCGCGTTCGTGAGCGGACTCGCCGTATTGCTCGCCCGGATCAAGCGCGTCAACCGTGAGAAGAAATCCCTCATCGCGGCCCTGGTCATTCTGACGCTGGTCTCGCTGCTGCTCGCGTCCACCGCCAATCAACCCGTATCTGTCTACCGCGTCTACGGTTTTCTGACCTTCGTGCCGGTCCTGGTGCTCGGGTTCGTGATCCATGGCCTTTTCATCCTCGCACACAAACGAATCAAGGGACGTGCCGGCGTAATTGCAGCGAAGCCCGGCGCACGGCCGGGAGTCACCTTCCCTGCAACCGCTTTCCATGCGGCAGCAGCGAAAACGTTTTTGGCCGCAGCCCTGGCGATCTACTGGGGAACAACCGCGGCCAAGGGAGTTCCGGAAAACATTACAGGACAGTTCTACGAGGAACTGAAACAAAGAAAAATCGATACCTTATTCAAGTACTCCCTCGGATTGCTGGGCCCGCAGTGGGCGATAGAAAGAGCCGGTTTCCTCGACCGCGATCTTCTCGACCTCCGCAAGAAGGCCGGCCTGCGGAACAAGGTCGTGGACCTGGGGATTACTGGCAGTCCGATATCGGGCTACCCCGGAATCGGCATCACCAGCGAGGTTTCCTATGCCATGGGAAAGTATTGGCACGAAATCGTATTCGAAGATGCCGAAACGGCCATGGCGAAGCTTAAAGAAGCGGGACTGAATTACTTCATTATCGATCTGAGGGACCCGTTGTTCGGAGCCCTGCCGTTCTCTCCACTGTTCGATGTTTCCAATCGATGGGAGTATTTCGAGGTCGTCAAAACGTCCGGCAATAAAGTGCTGTTGACCTGGGCGACGAAACCAAATGTGGTCAGCAATGATCTGACGGAGTTCTGGGATCTTAAGGTCAACGGAAACTTCAGCGAGGGCGTCTATGATTTTCCGGGGGAAATCAGCAATGCAATCGAAGCGAATTCGAAACTCTTGAGCTTCGAAGGATCCGATCGGCCGGCAAACCTGCAGCAAATAATACAACGCGTCTACAGGGCGAAACTTAATCGGACGTTTGAATTTGAAAACAACGTCCTCTTTGCGAATGACGTCTTGGCACGATTTGAGCGGCAGATTTCTGAAGTCGATTTCGATCAGTCGGCTTTGACCCCGGAGATTATTGCCCAACAGCTCTTTGTCGAGTCACTGGTGCAAGCCTGGACTTATCGGTATAAAGGAGAGGGTTGGGGCGCCGACACCAGGTTTATGGATCTTTTTCTCGCTGACACCAGGACACCGGCGCTGAAAAGACTTTACGACGTCACTCTGCGCATTTATCGCGACAACAAGGGTCAATTCCCCATCACTCGGGATCCCGCCATCCCCAAGGTAAAAGGCTGGGGGCTGCGGGATAGCGGGCCCAGGCCTCGCTGACCCGACCGGCGCCATGGCGCAATTCAGCCCTCGCCGCCCGCCCGCAGCGCGCTTTATTGCTTTTCCAATCGGGAAATCCCTTGACCTCGCGGACTGCCGGATACACTTTCCCGTCGACGATATGCAGCTGTCCGAGGTCTCCAGAGGGTGGTGAATTGCAGAGTGATGAAGTCGCTGCCAGGAAGGAGAGAAGTGGAGCTTACCGCAGGCCAATGAGCGATCGTTTTGTCGTCATCGGGAGCAATTCCTTTTCGGGAGCCAGTTTCGTCGCACACCTGCTCGGCAAGGGAGCCGAGGTGATCGGGATCAGTCGCTCGCAGGAGGCGGATCCGGTATTCCTGCCCTACCGCTGGGGTGATTGCGCCGCGCAGGCGTCGGAGCGCTTCCAGTTTCACGCGCTCGACCTCAATAACGATCTCGACCGGATCGACGAGGTGATCCGGGACGCGGAGGCGCCCTACGTCGTGAACTTCGCGGCCCAGGGAATGGTGGCCGAGAGCTGGATCTGGCCCGGGCAATGGTACCAAACCAACGTGGTGGCCAACGTGTCCCTCCACGACCGGTTGCGCAAGATGCCCTTCCTGAAAAAATACCTCCACGTGGGCACCCCGGAGGTATACGGACACACCGAAGGGAAGATCGATGAAACCGCGCCCTTCAATCCGAGCACTCCTTACGCCACCTCGCGGGCTGCCTGTGACATGAGCCTGCGGAATTTCCTCACCGAATATGAATTTCCGGTCGTGTGGACGCGCGCGGCGAATGTCTACGGCCCCGGGCAACAACTCTACCGCATTATCCCGCGGACGATCCTTGCGATCCGGCTGGGGCAGAAGCTCCCGCTGCACGGAGGCGGTCACTCCGTCCGCTCATTTATCCACATCCGCGATGTCGCGGAAGCGACCGAGCGCGCGGCACTGCAAGGCAAACCCGGCGAAACTTTTCATCTGTCGACCGACCGGTTCGTGAGTATTCGCGAACTCGTGGAAATCATTTGCGACAAGATGGGCGCGGACTTCAATGAAGTCGTGGAGGTGACCGGGGAACGCCCCGGGAAAGACCACGCTTACCGGCTGGGCTGGGAAAAGGCCCGGGGCGAGCTCGGGTGGGAGCCCGTGATCGCACTGGATCAGGGCATCGAGGAGACGGTGGGCTGGGTGGAAGACAATCTTGCGGTCCTCGAGAAACTGCCGCTGGAGTATCAACATAAAGCGTAAGAGAAAACCAAGTGAGCAAAGGAAAACATATTCTAGTGACGGGTGGATTCGGGTACGTGGGGAGCCGATTGACGCCGCATCTTCTCGGGCTGGGGCACTCAGTAACAGTTCTGGACTTGATGCTCTACGGAGACGAAGGCCTGAAAGCATTGGAGGCGGACGCGCACTTCGGGGAATGGAAAGATCGGTTCCGGCTGGTCCGGGGAGACCTGCGCGATCCGGTGGCGGTGCAGGATGCCCTCGCGGGAGTGGATACCGTGATTCACCTGGCGGCGATTTCGAACGATCCGACGGGCGAGATCGACGAGGTTTTGACCCGGCAGGTGAATTTTGACGCGGTGGGGCAATTGCTGCACTTGGCCCGGGAGAGCGGAGTGAAGCGATTCATCAATGCGTCGTCCAGCAGTGTGTTTGGGATCAAGCACGACGAAAATGTGACCGAGGAACTCGAGCCCGAGCCGCTGACATTTTACTCCAAGTACAAGGCGCTCTCCGAGTGGCTGGTGCTCGCCGCGAACGGCCCGGACTTCGTGTCCGTCAACGTGAGGCCGGCCACGATCTGCGGCGTCTCACCGCGGCAGCGCTTCGATCTGACGGTGAACAAGCTTACCGCGGACGCCTTCACGAAACGGAAGATCACCGTCCACGGCGGTCAGCAGCGCCGCCCCAATGTGGGAATCAAGGACATGATTCAAATCTACGGCGTGTTGGTGGATGCGGAGCCGTCCCTCATCGCCGGAAAGACGTTCAATTTCGGCTTTGAGAATCAAAAGGTGATCGAGATCGCAGAAATTATTCAGGGAGAATTATCGGATCTCAAGCCGGAGATCGAGATCACGGAAACGCAGGACCTTCGGGATTATCATATTTCATCGGCCAAAATCCTGAAGGAACTGGGATACGAGCCGGTAAGCTCCATCCGGGACGAGGTCGCGGAGTTGCGGAAGGCGCTGGAATCGGGTATCTATAACGACGTTGACGACCCGGCCTACTACAATATGCAGAGCATGGAGCTCGACCGGATGGGGGCGCCCTACGAGTTTCTCGCCAACCGTTAGGATCGGCATCCGACGCCGTCGGCCAAGAGCCTGTATTTCTGCTATTTCCTTCGCGGTCCGGCGCCGATCCGTGGGATTGCGCGCCTGAACCCGCCCTTTGTCGTTTCTCGAGGACAGTAGTTGCCTTCTTTTTGCTAAATCTTTTCGAGAAATGATACTATTTTCCGCGAAGCCCGCTGAACCATGATCGAGCACGGCGAAAAGATACTGGATTTCGAGACCGCCTCGCAGCTTTTCGATGCGTTGCGCGGGGGCGGCAAGACCCTGGTGCACTGTCACGGGACCTTCGACCTGATCCACCCCGGCCATATTTACCACTTCGAGGAGGCAAGGGAATTCGGGGATGTCCTCGTGGTCACCTTTACGTCGGAGGATTTCGTGAACAAGGGGCCCGGGCGCCCGTTTTTTAACGACGAACTGCGGGCCAAGTCCCTGGCCGCCCTGGACTGTGTCGATTACGTGGTGGCGATACCCTATCCCGCCGCCGTCGAGGCGATCGAATGCGTCAAGCCGCAGGTCTATTGCAAAGGGAAGGAGTACGAGGACACTAGCACCGATGTAACAGGTAATATCGAGAACGACGTCACCACCGTGGAGAAACACGGCGGACGAATGGAATACGTCGGGTCGGTCGTCTTCAGTTCGACGCGGCTTTTGAATCGACACTTCCAGACTGTTTCCGATCCCGTGAAATCCTTCTGCGAGCGACTGAGCCGGGATGTCAATCCGGACGATTTCCGCGATATCGTAGACAGTCTCGCGGACATCAAAGTGCTCGTCATCGGCGACACCATTTTCGACCGGTATTCGTCGCTGCACGTCCAGGGGTTGACCTCGAAAAACCGAATCTTATCGGGACGCCTTCTGGGCGAAGCCACGCACGCGGGCGGCGCCCTCGCGGTGTTCCGCCATCTCAAGCAATTCACCCCGAATGCGAAACTAATCAGTCTCGCGGGGACCGAAGCCTGGGTGGATAAAGAACTGAGGCGCGTCCTGAGCCCCGAAGAAGATCTGGTGCTCCGTGATCCGGACTTTACGACCGTCGTCAAGCAACGATTTGTCGAGCCGACGGATGGAGGGAGTGAGCTTTCGAAGTTGTTCGCCGTGAATTACATCGATGAATCACATCCGGGCCCGGAGATCCAGCAACGCGTCTTGAAAGCCATCGAGGATCAAATCGATGATTTCGATTTTATTATGGTGATGGATTTTGGCCACGGACTGTTGGAGAACAAGATGCGTCGATTCCTCGAGGAATGCGGCCCCATGATGGCCTTGAACTGCCAGACCAACAGCAACAATCACGGCTTCAACATCATTAACCATAAATATCGGCGGGCCGATATGTTTACCCTCGACCAGGCGGAGATTACGCTGGCATGTGGCGAACGGCAGCCGGACTGGTCCAGGGAGTTGCGGGAATTGATGGGTTATTTGGATTCGGACTTCGGATGGCTGACGAGAGGAGACGTGGAAACCGTCGGACTGCACCGGCAGAAAGGCGGTATGGCGGAATCGCTTTGCCCTCCCCTGGAACTCGACGAGGTCGTGGATACCGTCGGTGCGGGAGATGCGTTCTTCACGCTGGCCTCGCTGGCTACTTTCAAGGGGTTACCCATCGATATGGGAACCTTCCTGGGACAATTGGCGGGGGCGCAAGCCGTGCGTATCGTGGGAAACGAGGAGAGCATCTCGAAGTCGAGGCTGTTGAAAGGCGGCATGACCTTATTGAATTTCTAGAACCTATCTCATAAATCATGGATGGCGCCGCGATAAAGGATTTTGCACTCAGGCAAGGCGCAGCGAGGGAGCGGGTAATCACCCGTGACCGAGGTGCAACACCGCATGAGGGCAAAAGACTTATCGCCCGAAGGGCCGCCCCAAATCAATCCGACGCAGTCGCAATTTCAAACCTATCTATTCCGCTCCGCGAGGCCGTGCAGGATTTATGAGATGGGTTCTAGTGTCCTGTTAGCCAATTTCGCTACATAAATGATTCTCTTTCAGCCAGTGAAATTTGCCTCCCTGAGGTCGGAGACGCCAAGGAGGCGTGGCCCTTTTTCCCAGGATCTGCGTTCCGGCTCAGTCACTGAGCTCGCTCAGCTCCATCGCCGCGCCTTGATCCTGACAAAAATGACTCACGCATTTATGCACCGAACTTCGCTAACAGCACACTAAACCGTCATGGTTACCGGACGGACATTGAACCAGACCACCGACATTGAAACCCTGGAGAGAGTCGCCGCCGAGACCCGGTTGCGAGTCCTCGAGATGTCGTCTCGGGCCAAGACGGCACACCTGGGCGGCGCGCTCTCCTGCATTGATATCCTGACGGCGTTGTATGGCGCTGTGCTGAGAATCGATCCGGAGCACCCGGAGAATTCGGATCGGGATCGATGTATCCTCAGCAAGGGTCACGCCATCAGCGCCATGTACGCGTGCCTCGCGAAGTGGGGATTTTTCCCGGAAGCGGAACTGGTGCATTACAATGCCGAGAATTCGCGGCTTCCGGAGCAGCCTTCGCCGGGGTGCGCACCAGGAATCGAGTGGGCCACAGGTTCGCTGGGTCACGGACTGTCCGTGGCACTGGGAATGGCGCTGGCGGGCCGCATGGCGGGAAGATCTTACAACTGTTACGCCGTCATGAGCGATGGTGAATGTGAAGAGGGATCCATCTGGGAGGCGGCGATGATGGCGGCGCAACGAAAAGTCGATCGACTGGTGGCGATCGTGGATTACAATAAACTGCAGGCGACGGGTCGCGTGAACGAAATTATGGCGATGGATCCGTTGCCGGACAAGTGGCGGGCGTTCGGCTGGCACTGCCAAGAGGTGGACGGCCACGATATGGGCGCCCTCGTCGCTGCCTTGGAGCGGGCGCGAGCCTTCGGAGAACAACCGTCGGTAATCGTCGCCCACACCGTGAAGGGAAAAGGTGTAAGTTTTATGGAGGACGACAACAATTGGCATTATCGTTCACCGACCGAGGAGGAAGTGAAAACTGCGAGGATTGAGCTGGGGCTGGCGGATGCCAGCCTTCTCTCCGGGGGTTCGTCTCAGCAATGAGAAATGCATTTGCACAGGAAATCACGCATCTAGCGTGGGCCAACGACCGCGTCGTGTTACTGATGGGTGACATCGGTAACCGATTGTTCGACGAGTACAAAGAGGCCTTCGGGGAGCGGTTCTTCAATTGCGGCGTCGGCGAGGCCAACATGGTGAGCGTGGCGGCGGGAATCGCAGCGAGCGGTTTTCGGCCGGTGTGTTATACCATCACGCCGTTCATGACGGCGCGCTGTTATGAGCAGACCCGCATCGACGTCTGCTATCACAACGTGCCGGTGGTAATCGTCGGCACCGGCGCGGGACTCTCTTACGCCAGCCTCGGCGCCACCCACCATTCCTTTGACGACATCGCCCTGATGCGGGTCTTGCCGGAGATGCGCGTGTTCTGTCCGGGGGATGCCATGGAGGTCCGCGCCTGCCTGCGGCTGGCTCTCGAGCAGGAAGGGCCCGTCTACATTCGGCTCGGAAAAAAGAACGAGCCGGTGGTCCATGAGTCTCCGCCGGAGCTGGAGGTCGGCCAGTTTTTCCGCGTCGCGGAGGGCGAGAACGTCTGCCTCCTGAGCTGTGGCAACATGTTGCCGGAAGTGATGCAGGTGCGGGAACGTCTCCAAGGCGAGGACATCTCGACGGAGGTGATGAGCTGTTTCAGCGTGAAACCCCTGGACGAAGACTGCCTGGCCCGCGCCTTCGGCCGCTTCGACGTGGTGGCCACCATTGAAGAGCACTCGAAGATCGGAGGGTTCGGCGCCGCCGTCGCCGAATGGCGCGCAGACCATCCCGCCGGCGGCGCGCAGTTGCTGCGCTTCGGAATCGGAGACGCGTTTTTTCATCAGGCCGGCGGGCAGGCATACCTGCGGCGGCTCGCAGGTCTGGATGCCCCCTCTATGGCCGGACAAATTCTGTCAAAACTCGCGGCACGGGCATGATTCTCGGGCTCGACCTGGATAACACCATCATCTGTTACGACGGCCTCTTCCACCAACGAGGTGTGGAGTTGGGCTGCATCCCTTCGGACCTGGCCGAAGACAAGGAAACCGTCAGCGAGTATCTCAAGACACACGGCATGAACGACGTGTGGACACGCATGCAAGCCGAAATATACGGCCCGGAACTGCATCGCGCGCAGCCTTATCCGGGAGCACGGGAATTTGCGGAGCAAGCCGCGGCCTCCGGCGTCGAGGTGCACATCATCAGCCACAAAACGCAGTTCGCCGCAGCCGATCCCGATACCGATCTCCGGGAGTGCGCCGGCAAATGGTTGCGCGCACAAAGATTCACCGGGGCCAATTCCAGCGTCAAGGAGGTGTATTTTGCGGAAACACGGAGGGAGAAAGTCGCCCGTATCGCCGCGGTCGGATGCACTCATTTTGTCGACGATCTCCCCGAGGTTTTTGACGAGCCCGGTTTTCCGTCCGGGACCTTGCGATTCCTTTTCGATCCGCAAAACAGGGCCGCGTCGTGGAAGGGCGGAGAGCGCATCGGCAGCTGGGAGGAACTCCGCGAAGCTGTTTTCAAATGACGGATATTCAAGACGTCATAGCGAAGCTGCCCCCGGAACTGCAGCCCGTGGGAGGGACCGGCGGATTCGAGCGCGTGCATGGGGGAAGAAATAACCAGGTGTTCGCTTACCAATGTGCCGACGGAGAGCGCAGGATTCTGAAACTCTATAATCCGGCAGTCATCGGCGACGCGACGCGCCTGGAGCGCGAGTTCTCTTTCCTGCGCCTGATCTGGGGAGAGGGAAGGCGCGATGTCCCCCAGCCGCTGCACGCCGACGCGGAGCACCACGCGGGAATCTACAGTTTCATAGAGGGAGAACGATTTGCCGAGGGCTGGGCCGAGCGCTGGGGGGTGGATGCCGCGTCGGAATTCCTGACCGCGTGCCAGGCACTGAGATCGAGGCCGCAGGCGCGCGAAGTTCCCGAAGCCTCCGAAGCCTGTTTCAGCCTGGCGACCCATGCGGCGACGCTGGAGCGCCGGCTCATGCGCCTCAAGGAGATAGAGAGAGGTGAGGGCATCCAGACGCAAGCAGAGCGTTTCTTCGAAGAAACACTTCACCCTGCGGCGGCACGGGCGGTCGCCGGGTTGCGCGCCGTGCCGGGAGCGGGCCGGGAGCTGGCTGCGGGCGCACGGTGGCTCTCTCCATCGGACTTCGGATTTCATAATGCCCTCAAAACCGGGCCCGGGTCCCTCGCATTTCTCGACTTCGAGCACGCGGGATGGGATGATCCGGCAAAACTGATCGTGGATTTCACAAACCAGCCCGACCACGTGCTCCCCGACGAACTTGCAGCGGTGTTCGAGGAGGCAGTGAC
>JAHEJT010000182.1:0-434 GCA_024638765.1 Verrucomicrobiales bacterium | reverse complement strand
TCTCTTGCGTCCCGTTTACCAATTGAAATGGGCCTGCATTCTTCTCAATGAGTTCTTGCCTTTTGGGAGCGAGCGCCGACTGTTCCTCGGCCGCGAGGCAGACGGCCGGGCCGAAGCGGAGAAGGAGCGCCAGTTGGGGCGGGCGCGGCAGATGGTGGAGCGCGCGCTGGCAGGGATGGAAGCGAATTTCGAGTGATGGGCGAGCTGGTTGAGATCGTGACTCCACTGCACCGGGCGACCGCGAGAGATTATCTCGCGCGAATGGTCGACGACAAGGTCGCCTGCATGCGGAAGGCGAAGGAGTACGAGTTCGATTACTGGGACGGGGATCGCCGCTATGGATACGGGGGATACCGTTATCTGCCGGGGCGCTGGAAGCCGGTGGCGGAGGCTCTCATCGAGCGCTATGGACTTACGGAAGAATCGAGCGTGCT
>JAHEJT010000181.1 GCA_024638765.1 Verrucomicrobiales bacterium | reverse complement strand
GCGCAGTCGGGATCTTTTCGGTGCGCGACGAAACGTTCGCGCAATGTGAGGTTCTTTTCCTCTTCGGCGACTTCCTCGGCCAGGGGCGGCACGTCGGCGGGGGGCGGTTCGGGTGGGTCGTTGAAGATGACGCCCGCGATCCAGGCGCCGCGAGTGATGGGTTGGGTGCGGTTGGGATTGGAAGTCATTGTCATGACGGCGGCGTTGGTGATGACTCCGCCCTCGCGCCGATCGGTCAATGCGACGCGCCGGAAGGGAACGACCGTCGTCGGTTTTTTCCCTGCAAAAGCTTCAGGTTCTTGGTACCAGGATTCGAGGTATTCACTGCGGTAGCTGAAGTTGGAATCAATGAGTTCGAGAATGGGACGGTCTTCGATGACGATGGTTTCGAAGAGAAGGAGGGGCTCCAGCATCATGTGCATGCTCGATCGGTACTGCGAGTGGAAGTAGAAGTCCGGAAAGCGGTCTCGATTCGGAGCGGAGGAGATGATGCGCTCCAATTGGAGCCACTGGGAGGGAAAGCTGTCGCAGAAGCGTTTGAGTTTGCGGTCATCGAGCATCCGGTCGACCTGGGCAGCGAGGACTTCAGCTTCGCGGAGCTGATGCCGGCCGGCGAGGCTGAGGAGTTCCTCGTCGGGGATGCTGCCCCAGAGGAAGAAGGAGAGGCGGGAGGCGAGTTCGAAGTCGTCGAGGGGCTGTGCACCCTCCGCCTCGCCGGCCCGGTCGTAGAGGTAGAGGAATCGCGGGGAGGCCAGCGCGGCGGAGGCCGCCGCTTTCATGCTGCCGGTGAAGGATTGGCCGGAATCGAGAAGGCCAGTGACATGAGTGGCGTAGCGATCGAGAAGCTTGTCCTCGACGGGGCGGCGGAAGGCGCGGGTGAGGAAGGTGTGGAGGCGTTCGCGAACGACGTCCGATTTGTTTTCGTTTTCGCCGGGCTCCGCGAAAAAGGCTTTCCAGATGCCGCAGTTCTTTTCGACGAAGTCGGGACTTTCAACGATAGAGCGGCTGAGGGTGAGGAAGGCTTCCAACAAGAGCGGCGAAAGGGTAAGGTGATCGCCGCGGTTGTCGAAGCCGTGCTCGGCGCGGAGGTCCTGGGGGAAAGCGGCGACGCCGCCGAGGCGTTTCTCGATGAGCTGGGATTTACCGAGGGGGCGGCTTCCGGCTTTGAGCTCTGCGGGCATGACACGGCTGGCGGGCTGGAAGTAGCTGCCGTGTTCGCGGAGCATGCGCTCTGGCAGGGTAAACACGATGGGGGTGAGTTCGAAGAGATCCTGGACGGCGTTGTTGTACTGGAAACGGTTCATGCGCCGGATGGGGGTGCGCGGGTAATTCTTCGAGACGCTGACGGTCTTGTGGAGGAGTTCCCTGAGGTGAGTGACAAGTTGGGCGCGCGTTTCTTGGGGGGGCTGCGGTTCGTCCTCGGGAGGCATTTCCTCGAACTCGAGGACGCCGATGATGGCTTCAAGGAGATCGGGGTTTCCCGCCAGGTCAGCGGTGTTCTTTAGTTCGATCAGGTTGACCTTGCCCTTCACCTTCCCGTCTTTGCCGTGGCACTGGACGCAGTGTTCCTGGAAGGCGGGTCGCAGGGTATTGGTGAAGACGTCCGAGCCGGCGAAGGCGGGTGAGATCGCCACGGCCAGGACGGCGACGGCGAGGAAACCGATGGGCTGCTGGGGGGTGCAAATCATGGATTCTGCGGCCGTGAATCGGGGGTGCCGGAGGGTTGGGAATGCCTTACGATTAAACGAGGTGGTCCCTGCAACTCTATCACGATTCGTGGACCCGGGCCACTGCGGCCCGTCCTTGTGTGCCGGAAGGGGTGCGAAACGACGGATCCAGTGGTGCGGAGGGGAGAAAGAAGGAAACGAAACGAAAGTGATGAATGGCCCTCTCTCTGCCATCATCGGACAAAGACAACTCAGTTCTAAAGTCTTAGAACCTCTCTGACGACAGCTCGCCGACCCATGGACCCAGGCGTCCGCTCTCTCATCGAAAAATCCCACGAGCGGCGAATCAGCTGTGGACGCGGCCCATTATACGCCTGGCGATGTTCCCGCGCACGCTATTTGGGCCCTGGTGTTCTATCTACTTCGTTTTCGCGAGGCGTTTGAATTCCTGGGCCGCTTCGAAGGCCGCCTTCTGAAGGTAGGTTTTGGTTTCGTTATCGAAAACCACTTTCAGCTCTCCACCGTCGGGGTCTTTTCCATGCTTCGCTTTGGTTTCAATGACCGTGTCATAGTCAAATCCTTCGGAACTTTTCCCGGTAAGCGCCGCATAAAACAGGTTGGAAGTCAGAAACGCACAGGTCTGATTGGGGTGACCGTCATTCACATAGCGAAACAAGAGATCCGTGCCTCCGGTCTGAATGTTTTTGATCGCGAGCGGCACATGCACGACCGCTTTCGGCTGGATCCTCCTCACCAACTCAAGGCCAATCGCAAGGTCACGATCCGCGGATTCCGGCGAATACGGTGCGGACACCGGCTCCTTGTTTTGTGTCTCCGGAGAGGTCATGTAGAGGATCACGTCCGCTCCCTGCTTCCTGGCAATTTTCGCCAACCGGGATGCATATTTCGCATAGGCCTGGTCGGGATCCGGCGAAACGTCCCGCCAACTTTGCAGGACCACATATTCCCACACGGTTCTTGGATTCTTCGCCAGCAGGGCTTGGTGGTTTTTGATCGCGGACTGCATGTGGCTGTGAATGCCGGCGAACGGCATTGCTTTGCCCGGCCTCAAGGAAGCCCAATGGGCATTCCATTCATCTTCATTAGGAGCCTTTTCAGACGTCAGAAACGACTTCATCTTTTCAATGCGGGCTTCGATCTCTTCGTTCGTAATTGTGCTCTGCTCGATGAAGCTCTGGCTGTAGTAATACGTCGAATGTTTGAACATGTTCTGACCGCCGTAGATCACACGGCTCACATTCACGTTGGTATCCGGGTCGCCCTCTTCCAACACCTGCTCCACCAGGGCAGGCAAATCATGGCGAGCGGTGTAACTGTTTCCCAGGAAGAGAATGTCCACGTCTTCACTCGCCACGGACGTTCCCGTGGCCGTGAGAATGCCACTTAAGAGAATGCGGTAAGAAAACTCTTTCATCAGGATCATCTCCGGTAAAAACTACGGACTATTTCTTCTTCTTGTCATCCAGGTTGGCTTTGATTTCTTCGTCTGTGGGTGTCGTGGAGGGCACCCCGTTCCCGGGGACTTCTACTCCGGCGGTCCAGAGGATGGCGTTGAGGACGATTTTTCTGAAATTCTCGTCCTGCCAACTGACGTGGTTGTGGGCGCCGGTGAAACCGAAACCACGGCCCTTCCCGCCGGGTCGTTCGTAAGCCCAGGCGACGTGCTGCCTCTCACCGTTGGCGACGGCGCGGCGGACATCGGGGTTGCCGCTGCGCGCGCCATCGGGGCGTATGAGGGTTTCGGGTCCGGGGAGGTCGGACAGGATGGGAGTGACACCTTTCATGCCTTCGACGAAGCGCATGTGATAGTACCATTCGTCATTGATACTGAAAGGCCGGACGCCGTTGGTGATGGGGTGATCAGGAAAAGTCTTAAAGTTTGGCGTCCAATGAGGATTGACGGACCAGTTGAGGTCGCAGAAGCCGCCCATCCACTCGAGGAATTTTTTCCCGGGCATCCCGATTTCGGCTTCGGTGGCCCAGTGAATCATAACTACGCCGGTGCCCTTTTGCATGAGCGCGTCGAATTCTTCAAGGTGAGGGTTGAGGAGGTGACCGCGATGTCCCGTGCAGAATACGACGACGGAGGCGGCGTCTTCGAGGACGGAAGGATTTTTTGGGTATCCGTTTTCGGGCAGGACGATGGCGTTGACGTCCAGATCGGCTGCGTTGAGCGCCTTCGCGAGGATGAGGTTTCCGGCGCGATGCTCGTGCTTCATTGGACCGTGGCTCGGTTTGCCGGAGATAAAGACGACTTTTGCCTCGTCTGCTGCCGAGAGCGCGGCACCACCGCATATGAGGCAGATCGCAGCGATACAGATACGTATGGACAGGGAGTGCGTTTTCATGACGGGGACTATGGATAAAGGAAGGAATTGAATGATGATTGATGATTGATGATTTTTGAAGGTCGAAGTCCGGAATTCCTTACTTCAACAGCCGAGCCCCTCGACTCCGTCCGGGATAAACTCCGCAGAGATCCCGGCAGGTCGGGACCGGAGGCAGCCCGAAGGGCGAAGCGGGCGCGCTTCGTCAATCAACAATCAACAATCAACAATCGGCAATCGGCAATCGGCAATCGGAAATCGCAAATCAAAACTCCCTATCTCTCCGCAAGGTAAATCCGGTGATGCTCCCGTTTCGCGCGGGCGTGCATCTTCGCGGGATATTCGGTGGTCCGGAAATTCGCCTTTTGCAGGTGTTTGAAAAAAACCGGCATCGCCTCCGCCAGCCAGAACGCCGCCTGACCTCCCGGCGCCAGCGCATCGTGAATCACCTGCAAGCCCTTTCGGCTGTAAATGCGAGTATTACGCGGCAGCACGAGGGACCCCGGCGTATCGTCCACGTCGAGGAGGATCGCATCGTAAGCGCCTTTTCCAGCTTTCACGATGCAGTCGTAAACGTCTCCCTCGAACAGTGACGTCCTCTCGTCCTCCAGCAGGGGACCGTTGTGTGCCGCCAGAAACGTGCGATTCCACTCGATGACTTCCGGCACGATTTCCGCCACTTCCACGGTTGCCGGCCGACCGATGATTTCGAGCACTCGCTTCAAACTGTATCCCAATCCCAGCCCCCCGATGAGCACTCGTGGATGTTCAGGTGGTTTCACAAAATCACACCCGATGTCCGCGAGCTTTTGCTCGGAATAGGTAAGCGCCGTGCTCATCAGGTCGTTGCCGTCGTTTTTCAAGTAGAACTCGCCGTCGTGCTTGTGCAGCGTGAATAGCACGCCGTCCGGTGTGCGGGTCTCGGCGAGTTTGACGTAAGGTTTCATGAGAAGGGTTGGCGGATTAAGAGAACGGGTGGTTCCATCGATACGCTCGCCCTTGGCCGAATGCCAGCGGTATCTTGTTTTGCTTGGAGTGAGAGGAGGGACGCCTGTTCATTGAAGGGAAGACAGGCAGGATGCCTGTCCTACTTTGCATGCCGAACCCGCCCTCGACTCCCGCCGGCATTGGGTTAGGTTCCCCCATGTCCACGACCGACTATTCCAAGGCAACCACGGCCGATTTCTCTGCAAACGGTGACCTGGCCTCGCGCCTCCGCGATGCCACTGCGCTCCTCGAAGCCGTCGCCGCCGATCGAGACCTGCTACGGCCTCTTTCCGAGAGTGAGCGTGCCCGCCTCATCATGGTTGCCGGAGAGATCCACAACCCCGACCCCGCCTCGCGGCGCAGACAGCTGAGGGCCAAGCGGCGCCGGCATCGCGCGGAGAAAGTCAATCGCGACGAGAGCGTGCTCGCCGAGACCGGCATCCGCACGCTGCGAGACAAGCCGGTGTTCACGACTCCGAATGTCTTCCCACCCGCGGACCACGCCCAAGAAGAAATCCTCGACGACCCCGACTTCCGCGAACTCCTCGAACCGCAGCACTGTTACATCTGCAAGCAAAACTATTCGCGGGTGCATTTTTTCTACGACCAACTCTGCCCGGCCTGCGCCGACATCAATTATCCCAAGCGGACCGAGTCCGCCGATCTCTCCGGACGCCTCGCGCTTCTCACCGGGGGGCGTGTCAAGATTGGTTACCAGGCCGGTATCAAACTTCTGCGGGCGGGGGCGCATCTCATCGTGACGACCCGCTTCCCGCGCGACGCCGCGGCCCGATACGCCGCGGAAGCCGATTCGGATTCATGGGCCGGCCGACTCGAAATTTTCGGGCTCGATCTCCGGCACACGCCCAGCGTCGAAGCGTTCTGCAGTCACATCACCGCCACGCGCGGCCGTCTCGACTTCATCATTAACAACGCCTGCCAGACTGTGCGGCGTCCACCCGATTTTTACCGCCACATGATGGAGCGCGAGACGGCTGCGCTGGCCGATCTGCCCGCCGAGGCCGGCAATTTTCTCGGCGCGTGGGAGGGATTGCGCGGGTACCACATGCTCGCGGAAGGCGATGGGGGTGCGTCTTCTGCGCTCGCCGGGCCGGCCGTGGACGGCGTGTCGCCGATCGCCGGACTGACGCACGCGGCGGAACTTTCCCAGGCCGCCCTTTTGCCCGAGGAACGCACCGGTCAGGGCCAGGGACATCTCTTTCCCGAGGGCCGTCTCGACCAGGATCTGCAGCAGATCGATCTGCGCGGCCGCAATTCCTGGCGGCTCATGCTCGCCGAGGTTTCATCTGTCGAGCTGCTTGAAACCCAGCTCGTCAACGCGGTCGCGCCTTTCCTGCTCAACGCGCGGCTCAAGGATCTCATGCTCGCCACGCCGGGCCGCGAGAAACACGTCGTCAACGTCTCCGCGGTGGAGGGGCAGTTTTATCGCAAGTTTAAAACGACGCGCCATCCGCACACGAACATGGCGAAGGCTGCGCTCAACATGATGACGCGCACTTCGGCAGCCGAGTATCATGCCGACGGCATTCACATGAACAGTGTCGACACGGGATGGGTCAGTGACGAGGACCCGCACTCGATCGCGAAACGGAAAGCCGAAGAGCACCGTTTCCATCCGCCGCTTGACATCGTCGACGGCGCCGCCCGCATCGTCGACCCGATCATTTCCGGTTTTAATACGGGTGATCACCCATGGGGCCAGTTCTTCAAGGACTACCGGCCGACGGACTGGTAGGTTTCGCTGCGCTCAACCGATTTAAAATTCGAAGTTCAGGGTTCCCGCCTTCGCCCGGCGTGCTATGGCGCGATCAGTCGGCGCGGCAGGCAAGGTTTCCCGGGCTTCTATTGATCGCCGCCCAGACTGAAGGCGAGGTTGTGCTCCTTGAGCTTGATGTTCTTAAATCCGATCCCGTCTTTTTCGACCCACTTATCGAAGTCGGCCTGCTTGGAGAGGGGGACCAGGTTGCGCAGGTCATTCCTTACGTCACGGTAAAAAGTTTGCCGGGTTTTCAGCCACGATTTGACCTCTTGGGGAGGATTATCGGGATTCTCCAAGGCTTTCTCCCTGGGTAAGTCAGAAAGTGTGAGCCCTCGATTTACCGCTTCCCCGATGCGGCCCTCCAGCACTTCCTGGATTTTTCCGGTCGTCGTCTCGTCAAGGTCGAAGAGTTCGGCATAAGTCGCGGCAAAAAACCGCGAGCCTTCTTCCGGGTCGCCATCGAACTTGATGATCTCCCGGGACAAGCCAGACAAGGATGCTGCTGATTCGATAAATTTCCAGTAGCGTTTCGTATTCTCAGGATTATCCAGCTCGCCGAGTTTCTCGATTTCGCTCAGCGCAACGGCTTCCGCGAAAATGGATCCAAAGCTGCTTCCGATTTCCTCGATCTTGCCGTAAGCGATGACGACTTCGTCGTCGAACTGCGCGGTGACGGCCTCGAGTTCCGCGATCCGCTCCTCGGCGGCTTTCGTTTTGGCGCGCTCCGCGTCAATCCGCCGCTCCAGGTCGGCGACTTGCCCCGCCCATTTGGCATCCGTCCGGGCCACCAGATCCGCGGCGGCGGATTCCGCGTTTTCCCGGCTGGCTTCGGCCGGGGACTCCTGCGCTGCTTCGCGCAGTGCCAACTGGTCGACGAGCCTCCTTTTCTCCTGCTGTTGATTGACTTCGTAATAGAGCAGCGATCCGCCGAGCACGGCGGCGGCGCCCAACTTGATGGCAGTTTGTTTTGTCATAATTGCGAGGACTCCGGTTGTGGTTGATGTGGTTGCGGCAGCTGCCGCCGCCGGAATGCCGGAGGCAATGCTTTCGGCGACTCCGGGCGGGGGCATCACCGCGAGGGAGGCGAAGGTTGCCCCTCCGGCGTGTTCCAACCCAAGTGATTTCTGAATCCGTTTCAGTGCCCGCGAGACGCGTTTGCGCGCTGCTTCCTCGGAGATATCGAGCCGGTGGGCTATCTCCCCGTACTCGCGGTCTTCATAGAAACGCAGGAGAATGGCTTCGCGTTCGCCTTTGGGTAATCGCTGGACGCAGTCGTCCACCTCCTCGCCGATGCGGTTTGTTCTTTCACCGGTCTCGCTACCCGCGTGCAAGGCACGGGATTCTTTTGCAAATGAGAATAGATGCCGGTCCCGGGTGAGGCGCCGCCGGCGCGCGTGGCGGGCGAGGTTTCGCGAGGTAAGGTGCAGCCATCCGGCGACACTGGGGTGGGAAACCAGGCGCCGGGCTTTCTTCGCCAGGAGCATGAAGACATCCTGGACGACTTCTTCGGCGGCGCCCGGATCGCTCGTGTTGCGGACGGCAACGCCGTAAACGAGGCTGGCATGCCGGTCCAGCAACTCGCGGAAGGCGTCATCCGCGCCTTTGAGATAGCGTGTGAGGAGGGCCTGGTCAGTGACTTCCATTACCCTATATATGCCACCTCGAGCCCCTCTTGTGACTGAAAATTTTTCCCGTCGATCCGCTGGAAATCGATTTTTCAACCCATCTCCTCTCTTGCCCGCCCGCCCAAGGCGACCCCGGGGCCGGCCAGTGGATTGAGATTTCCTTTCAAATCATTTCTGGTAAAAATTCCTTCAATCCAGACTAAGCCAAGCTATAAGCACAACGGATCCGGCCATGAAAACTCTCCCTTCATCAGTAATCTCGCTCCTCACCTGTCTTTTTCTTGTCGCCGGGACGGGCGCCCTCGCCGACGACTGGCCGCAGTGGCGCGGGCCGAACCGGGATGCACAGTCCGGTGAATCCAACCTTCTCAAGGAGTGGCCGAAAGACGGACCGGCGTTGTCTTGGAAAGCCGGCGGGATCGGCGGGGGATTCTCAAGCGTCTCTATAATGGACGGAAAGATCTTTACGCTCGGCGATCTCGAGGACGGGTGTTATGTGATCGCGCTCCACGAAGCCGACGGCTCACTCGCATGGAAAACAAGAATCGGCGCTGCCGGCGGACACAAGGGCTATCCGGGACCGCGCAGCACGCCGACCTTGGATTCCGGGCAGTTGTTCGCCTTGAACCAGCACTCCGATCTCGTCTGTCTCGACGCGAAGAGTGGCGAGAAAATGTGGGAGGTAAATCTGGTGGCCGACTTCGGCGGCAAGATGATGTCGGGCTGGAAATACAGCGAATCGCCGCTCGTCGACGGCGACGCGGTCATCTGCACGCCCGGAGGAGAAGAGGGAACCGTGCTTGCACTCAACCGGAAATCGGGAAAGAAACTGTGGCGGACGACCGGCTGGACAGATCCCGCAGGGTATTCCTCGGTCATTATTGCCACGATCCACGACACGCGGCAGTACGTGCAGATTACCGGCGAAAGCGTCGCGGGCATCGATCCTGAATCGGGTGACGTCCTCTGGAAAGCCGAGCGCAAGGGGAAGACCGCCGTCATTGCGACGCCGGTGGTCGAGGGAGACATCGTCTTCGTGACCTCGGCATACGGAATCGGATGCAATGCGTTTCGCATCCAAAAAAATCGAGACGACTGGTCGGCTGAAGAGCTCTACGCCAACAAGGAAATTGCCAATCATCACGGGGGCGTCGTTCTTCTCGACGGCTACGTCTTTGGCTCTACCGGAGGCACCTTTCGCTGCCTCGACATCGCGGGCGGCGAGCTGGCATATGCGGACCGCAGCGTGGGAAAAGGAGCGACGGTTTACGCCGACGGTCATCTCTACCTCCGCGGAGAGGCGGGGCCGGTGGCGCTGATTGAAGCGACGCCGGAGGAGTTGGTGGAAGTAAGTCGTTTCGACCAACCCGACCGCAGCGACAAAAAAGCGTGGCCGCACCCGGTCATTGCGAACGGAAAGCTTTACCTCCGCGACCAGGACTTGCTGCTCT
>JAHEJT010000180.1 GCA_024638765.1 Verrucomicrobiales bacterium | reverse complement strand
AAACAATCTCCCGCCCTTCCCAGAACAATCAGTCCGCCGCCGCTGCTGACGTACTTTTTGAGATCGCGATCCTGCGTGCCCTCGAAAGCCAATGTGTCTGCAGCAATGACCACGGCCCCGTATTCCTTTAACTGCGCACCATCCCATCCCTCCAGGCTATCGCGATACTCACAAGCAATCCGCTTCTCCTCCAGGGCCGCAGCCAGCGGCCGGAACAGGTTCTCCCGCTCCTCTTCCGAGTAGTCCGTCAGAAAAAGCACGGCCACCGCCTCCGAGGCAGGCGAGGACTGCGGGCTCCACCCGAAAACCAGCACCAGGCCAAGAACAATCGGCAAGAGACTCCAAAAGCTTTTCTTCATCTCTTACTCATGATCCGTTTCCGGACATCCATCAAGAACAGTTGAACCCAAACAGTTGAACCCAAACAGTTGAACCCAAACAGTTGAACCCAAACGCTTGGACCCATCCCGCCCTGCCGGAGGAACCCCTTCCCGCTGCCGCCCCACCCTCAATGCCCGCAGCACTTGTATCATTTTTTCATACAATTGTATGAAAAATTGATACACTCCAGGACCTTCGCCGGTTTGCTTTTATCTCTTGCCTGCCAGCCTGACCTTCCCGTTCACTGGACTCACGTATGGGTAAAGAATCTCGCTTTAAAGTCCTCTTCGTCTGCATGGGAAATATCTGCCGGTCCCCCGCCGCGGAGTGCGTTTTCCGGCTTCATCTCAAGCGCGCCGGACTCGAGGGGAGAGTCGAATGCGATTCGGCAGGCACCATCCGATATCATCAGGGAAATCCCCCGGACGCACGCATGTCTTCCGCAGGCCGGGAGCGCGGCATCGAAATCAAGGGCCGCGCCCGGCAAATCACCGCTGCCGATCTCGAAGCCTTCGACCTCATCCTCGCCATGGATTATGAAAACCTCGAAGACATCGAAACCCTCGCGGCCCGCAAGTCCAACACTCCCGCCTCGATCAAACTGTTCTGCGAATACTGTAACCGCCACGACGACGACGAGGTCCCCGATCCCTATTACGGCGGCAAGGGCGGATTCGAAAGAGTCCTTGATCTGCTCGAAGACGGCTGCGCCAACCTGGCGGAAACCATCGTCAAACCTCTCGAGAATAAAGCGAGCGCCAAAGATGACGGCTGAAGTCCCCTGGCCCAAAATCACCGCGCGCATCGCGGAGAGAGTCGGCCGTCCCCTGGAAAAGTGGTCAATTCGCTCTCAGGGTGGCGGATGCATTAACGCCTCCTACATCCTTACCAATCAGTCAAACGCGGACGATTGCTTTTTCGTCAAAGTCAACGACGCGGCTTGCGTGGAAATGTTCTCCGCCGAGGCGGAAGCCCTCGCCGAGATCGGCGCCACCGACACCATCCGCGTCCCGGCGCCGATATGTCACGGAACCGCCGGACACGCCGCTTTCCTTGTGCTCGAATTCATCCGGCTAAAAGGCGGATCCAGCTCCGGCTCCCAGAAACTGATGGGCACTCAGCTCGCGGCCCTCCATCAAGTGACTTCGAAAAATGGAAATTTCGGATGGCATCGGGACAACGCCATCGGCGCCACCCCGCAACACAATGCCTGGCACGAAAATTGGAGCGCCTTCTATGCCGAAAAGCGGCTGGGCTTCCAACTGCAGCTCGCTGAAGAAAAGGGCCGCTCCTTTCGTTCCGGCGGCAGACTTCTCGAAATAATTCCCCGCTTCTTCGACTCTTACAGTCCCCGGCCGTCCCTCCTCCATGGAGATCTCTGGGGAGGAAACGCCGCCTGCGATCCCGATGACAATCCTGTCCTCTTCGATCCGGCCACTTACTATGGCGACCGCGAGACCGACATCGCTTTCACCGAGATGTTCGGTGGCTTCAGCGGCGCCTTCTACGATGCCTACCATAAATCCTTTCCCCTCGATCCCGGTTACCCGCGGCGCAAGCAACTCTACAATCTTTACCACGTCCTCAATCATTTTAACCTGTTCGGAGGCGGATATGCCTCTCAAGCCGAGCGCATCCTCGATGATCTGATTACCTCCTCCTGACCCGGCGCTATCGCAACTTGGCCGGTTAGAACTGGTTCCATCCCCAAGCCATGGTAAATTAGGGTCGTCCTCTTAAACTCGGGTCAAATGCAGGAAAAATTGCCAGCCGTCATCGCTGCACTTTGCGTGCTTCTATTCGCCGTCGGCTTCGGATTGTGGTTTGTGCAGAAACAGGGCGACCTCTTCCGCACGGATCCCGGAACCAGAGATTCCTCCGCCCGGATCTCGTCCCGGCCGGAGTCCCGGGACGATTCCGCCTTCCGGAAGGAAGCCGCCGATGCCCGCAAAGCCTTCGAAGACGCCCTCGAACTCGAAGAACTCAATCGCATTCTCCAAGACAAGCACGCCATCCCCAACGAAGCCGTGCTCCAATTCAATTCGTCCGATGATTATGCAAAATTTCTGCACCTCACCGGCGCCTCCGATCTCGATCTCCTCGGCCAATTGCCGCGTTACTTCGCCATTCGCATCGGGTACGATTCCCTCGACGATCTCCACGGCGCCCTCGCGGATTTCGATCCCGACGACTTCGGTGCATTCGCAAATTACCTCGTAAGCATTCCCTCGGTCCCGCCGGAAGACGAAGAGGAAGCAACCCAGGCGCTGGTCCCGTTCGGGCCAAACTCGATTCGCTATCTTGGAGTGGTCGATGGAGTGGTTCCCGCGGAATGGGGCCAGGGCGTCCGCATTGCCGTCCTCGACAGTGCGGTGCTCGCACACCAGACCTTTCGCGAAGGCCAGGTCCGCATTGTCGATTTCGAAGGCCGTCCCGAAGACTTTTCCTCCGAAGATCTCGGCCACGGCATCGCCGTCGCGTCACTCATCGGCGGCAGCGCCCCCAATGCCGCCGGACTGGCTCCGGGCGCCGAACTTCTCAGTTACCCCGTAACCGGTGCGGACGGTTTCAGCGACAGTTTCACGCTCGCCCAGGCGATTTTTGCCGCGGTCGACGACGGCGCGGACATCATCAACATCAGCATGGGATCCTTCGGCGACAGTAGTATCGTCCGTCAGGCTGTTAATCATGCCGTCACCAACGACGTCCTCATCGTGGCGGCCGCCGGTAACGACAACACCTCCCAGATTTCATTTCCCGCAGCTTTGGACGGAGTCGTCAGCGTCGGCGCGATCGACGCCGCCTCTCAGCACGTCTATTACTCCAACACAGGAGACAACCTGACGGTCACCGCGCCCGGGATCGGAATCTACACCGCTTGGACCGGCAATTCGGTCGTCGCCGCCGACGGCACCTCATTCAGCGCCCCTCTCTTCGTCGGCGCCACGGGAGTCGTCCTCGGGGAGAACCCTTCCCTCTCTCCTCTCGAAGCCGCCGAGGAACTCCTCCTCTACACCAATGAAGCAGGCAGGCCCGGCAGCGATGAAGAATACGGAAACGGCATCCTCGATCTCGGACGCTTCCTGGAACGATTCACGCCCGACATTTTCGATGCCGCCGTTGCCAGCCAGACCTTCGAAAACCCGGTGATCCCTACCAATCTCGCCAATCAGATGCTCGACGTGGCCATCCAAAATGTCGGCACGGAGACCCTTTACAACGTAAAAGTCGAGATCAGCTCTGCCGACACCACTTACACCCACCAGATCTCCACCTTACGGCCCACGGAAGTGGCTACCAGGCAGGCCCCTGTCGACACCTTTCGCACGCGCCTGGAAGGAGCCCTTCGAGTCACCACCCGGGTCACCACCCCTACGATGCCGGTCACCGACCGCAATCCCGGGGATAATACCCAGACCACCGTAATCTTCATTCAGGATCCCGGATCCTGACTGGATGCTCAATCACCGCTCCCCACAAAGCAGTCGCCAAGCCGCCTCTCCCCCACGACTTTCCCGACAACACAACGCGATGCGGGTAGGGCGCGGCGTCCCGCCAAGCCGCCGCCTCTCCCCCACGACGACCCCACCTACCTCTCCCCTCTCGCAAACCCGTTCCCCTTTCTGCCATGCCGTTCCCCCTCTGTCATCCCGAGCGGAGTCGAGGGAACCCTCTCCACTCCGACGCTCTCGCTCGACCTCGATTCCGTCCCCGTCCAGGACGACGCGAACGTTTTCTGCCATGAGATCATCCATTTCCCAACCGTGAGATCCCTCGACTCCACTCGGGATGACAAACAACGGAGTTTCTGTGCTCGCTGCACATCCGACGATCAATCGGCGCCGTCACTGCAGCCTCTCCCTGGTAACTATTAACGGCGAAGCGGCCGCTTACCCATCCTTCGAAAGTGCCGCATCCATGATGGCGTAAACGCGTTCCACCATGTCTTTACTCTCCTCCAGCAGCCCCGCGGATAGCAAAGCATTATCGAGGATCTGTGAACTGATCATACCGGCGACTTCCGGAGAGGACTGCGATGCCTGCGCCAATTTGTGAATCAAATCATGCCGCGGATTGATCTGCAACTTGACGTTTAAGGGAGGCGCTTCTCCAGGGTTCATGGCCTTCATCATCTGCCGCATCTGCGGACTCATCCCTCCTTCCGCCACCAGCACCATCGCGGGACTCTCCAGCAGGCGGACACCCGGCTCCACTGCTTCCACCCGATCACCCAGCTGTTCCTTCAGGAACGTGCACAGTCGCGTCACTTCCTCCTCCGGCATGGACTCGCCCTCGCGCTCGGACTCATCCAGTTCGTCCAGTTTGACGTCCTCGCGGTCCACCGGCACCAGCTTCTTTCCCTCGAACTCGGACAAGCTCGACATCACATAATCATCAATCGTTTCCGTCAGGTAAATTACCTCGATGCCGCGCGCTTTGAACGCCTCGAGGTAAGGTCCCGCTTCAATCGCTTCGCGGCTCGGTCCAATTTGATAATAAATCGCCTCCTGCCCCTCCACGGCGCGTGTCACATAATCGGAAAAACTGCCGGACTTGCCGCTCTCGGTCATGGAGGATTCGAAGCGGACCAATTTGGCGAGCTGCTCGCGATAGGCGTGGTCCGTCGCGATTCCCTCCTTAATCAACCGGCCGAATCGTCCGTAAAACTCCTCGTATTTCTCGGGATTTGAATTCGCTTCGGTATCCAGAAACTTAAGAAAGCGCTTGGTCACCACCTGTTTCAGCTTCTGCAGGAGGGCGCTATCCTGCATGCTTTCACGCGAAATATTCAACGGCAGATCCTCGCTGTCGACGACCCCCTTGAGAAAGCGCAACCACTCGGGAAGCAGATCCTTGCAGCCCGGATCAATGAGCACATGTTTGCAGTAGAGATCCACTCCTGGCTCCGTCTGTCCCATCCCCCAACGCTCCACGTTTTCCCCAGGCACGAAGACCAGGGCGTTGATGGAAATGGGCGCGTCCGCGGTGAAATGCATGCAGTATCGCGGTTCGTCGAAGGCTTTGGCGGCGAACTTGTAGAACTCGGTGTATTGCTCTTCGCTTATCTCGCTCTTGTTCTTCAGCCAGAGCGCTTCCACCGTGTTAATTCGTTCCCCGTTAAGAAGAATCGGGAAGGGCACAAAACTCGAATAGTTTTCGAGGACCTCACGAATGCGGGCGGACTTGCAGAACTCTTCCTGTTCCTCACTTAACTGAACGACGACCTTACACCCCCGACGTTGTCCGGGCGCCTCCTCAATTTCGTATCCACTGCGCCCGTCGCTGCTCCAGCACAAGTGCTCACCGTCCTGGCTCCAGGAATGGGTGTAAACGCTGACTTTTTCGGCTACCATGAAGGCGCTGTAAAAGCCAACCCCGAACTGCCCGATAAGACTGGCTTCCTTCTGGCCGGACTCCGAGAGAGCTTCCAGGAATTTTTTCGAGCCCGAGTGCGCAATCGTCCCGAGATTCTCCTGCAACTCTTCACGGGTCATTCCCACCCCGTAATCGGATATCGTGATCGTCTTCGCCGTCTCGTCAGTCGTAATATTGATCTCCAGCTCGAGGTTTTCGTCGAAAACCTCCTTCTCGGTGAGCTGGAGGTAACGCATTTTTTCAAGGGCGTCGGAAGCGTTGGAAACCAACTCCCGGACGAAGATCTCTTTGTCCGTGTAAAGAGAGTGGATCACGATATCCAGCAGCTGCCGGACCTCGGCCTGGAATTCAATTGCGCCTGTCTTCGCGTCGGTAGTCATTGTTGAGTCGTTTAAGGGTTGAGGGGAAATGAAGTTATCGAATACCCTCCCGCTGTCAACCCAGTCCACGATCCCCGGTCGAGAGTCCACAGCATCGAATAACCAATAACTGATAATTAAAAGTGCTCATCCTCCTCTCCCCCTCCAAGACCCTCGACTTCGATAGCCCGGCGGTCACCCGGAAATGCACCACCCCGGAATTCGCCGGTGATTCAGCCGAACTGGTGGAAAAGCTCAGCGGCATGTCCTCAGCCCAGCTCTCCAAGCTAATGGACATCAGCCCCAAGCTCGCCGACCTCAACCTTGGGCGCTACCACAGCTGGACCCCCGATTTCACCCCGAAGAATTCCAAGCAATCCCTGCTTGCCTTCAAGGGGGATGTTTATACCGGCTTTCATCTCGATGATTACGCGGCTGCCGATTTCGCCTTTGCCCAAAAACACCTGCGCATCCTATCGGGACTCTATGGCCTGCTCCGCCCGCTCGACCTCATCCAACCCTACCGTCTTGAAATGGGGACCCCGCTGAAAAATCAGCGCGGCAAGAATCTTTATGCTTTCTGGGGCACCAAAATCACCGACGCCATCAACGACGCCCTCACGGCCCAAAGTGACCGCATCCTCGTCAATCTGGCTTCTAACGAGTATTTCGAATCCATTCGGGAAGATAAACTCAACGGCCGCGTCATCACACCCGTCTTCAAAGATCTCTCCAAGGGTGGCAAGTATCGCGTCCTCAGCTTTTTCGCGAAGCGCGCGCGCGGTTCCATGGCGGATTACATCATCAAGAATCGCATGACAAATCCCGCTGCCCTGAAAAAATTTGACGTCGATGGATACCGTTTCGATAAGGAATCCTCCACCGAAGACCGGCTGGTCTTCTTGCGAGACAAGAAGTAGCACAGGCTTCCGGCCTGTGAATAAACAAGGCCACAGGCTGGAAGCCTGTGCTACTATCCCGCATGCCTGAACCGGACGAAGCCTGGTGCGAGAAAAAAGCAGCACCCACTCTCGATCCCGATCGCTGCCAAACCTCCCTCTCCCGCCTCATGGCGGCGTGGCCGGACCAGCTGCCCTCCCTACCTGAACTCGTCGAATCCTTCCCCCTCGGCGAAGACTCCCTGCTCCACCTCCTCGCTTATTCTCCCATCACCACGGAAAAACTCGTCCGCGATCCCGCCGCCCTCGCCTGGCTCGCGGAACCCGGAATCTGCACAGAAGACCGGCGACTCTGGCAAATGCAGGTCGACCTCGCCCGCGCCAAAGGCGAGGACGCATCCTTCAATGAACACTTCACGGCGCTGCGCCGCCAGAAAGCCCGCGAAACCACGCGCATCGCGCTCCGCGAAATCTCCCGGACCGCACCCCTCTCCCAGACGGCCCTCGAACTCAGCTTCCTGGCAGAACTCTGCGTCTCCGAAGTTTACCAAGGCTGGCTCTCCAAGCTCGGCGCACGCTGGGGAAACCCCGAAGGCAGCTTCTGCGTGCTGGGTATGGGAAAACTCGGTGGCGGGGAACTCAACTACAGTTCGGATATCGACGTCATTTTCTTTTATTCTGACGACGGACAACTCAAGCCCAGCTTCTCCTACAAGGATTTTTTCACCCGGCTCGGCGAAAAGATTGTCGCCACTTTCAGCGCAGCCCATGACGCCGGCCCTCTCTTCCGCATCGATCTCCGACTCCGGCCCGACGGCAACGCCGGCCCTCTCGTCCGTTCCCTCTCCGGAATGGAACACTATTACGCCGCCTACGGCGAAACCTGGGAACGCATGGCGCTCCTCAAGGCGCGGCCCGTCGCGGGAGACCCCGAACTCGGATACGAATTTCTCCACCGCCTGCAGCCGTTCACTTGCCCTCGACATCTGACCGTCGAAACCCTCCAGGAAATCGCCGCGCTCAAACAGAGGATCGATACCGAGCTCATCGCTCCCAACCACCAGGGACGCGAAATAAAACGCGGTCGCGGCGGCATCCGTGAAATCGAGTTCGTCATCCAGTCGCTCCAGCTCCTCAACGGGGCGAGGCATCCTTTTCTTCAACAGCAAAATACGCTGAAAGCACTCGGTGCCCTCAAGTCTCTCGGAGACGAATCCCTGCTCGACTCCTCCGCAGTGGAAGCGCTCACGGAGTGCTACGGTTTCCTTCGCACCCTGGAACACCGGCTCATGATCGCCGAGGAAAAGCAATCTCACCTCGTCCCGGATGATCCCGCACAACTCGAAAACCTCCGCGCCAGCCTGGGCTTCGCTTCGGTCCCGGAGTTTCAGGAGCAACTCCGCGAGACCAACGATCGTGTCCACCGGATTTTCGACGCCCATTTCAGCGATCTCCCCGCGCCTCCGGAACAGGAATTTTCACTGAATTTCTTTCGCGCTCCCGACGAAGCGGAAAAACTTCTCGCCAAGCTCGGCGGCGAGGCCGAGGGCGGCAACCTCAGCGCCCGGGCCCGCCGCGTCTTCCGCGGCCTCAAACCCAGTTTTCTCAAATCTCTCTCCTACGCAGCCGAACCCGACCTCGTCCTCAACCGCTTCAGCCGATTCATCGAAAATTACGGCATCCGCGCCACCCTTTACGAACTGCTCATCCAGCACCCGCGCCTCCTCGAACTCCTCACCAAGCTCTTCGATGCCAGCAGCTTCGTCTCCGAAGTCGCCATCCGTCGGCCCGAACTGGTGGACGAAGTGGCGCGCACCGGCGAAATCGACCGACTCAAGAGCGTCGCAGATTACCTGGAGGAACTCGCGCACGGCGGGCCCTCGAACGATCTCTCCCCCGGCGACCGGCTCCGCGCGTTTCACAACGGCGAAATCGTCCGCATCGCCCTCCGCGATGTGCTCGCACTTGCCCCGCTCGACGATGTCCTCCGCGAATACACTTCTCTCGCCGAAGCCGGGATTCTCCATTACCTGCGCACCACGGGCGCCGATCAATCGCTGACCGTCGTCGCCATGGGAAAGTTCGGGGCGCAGGAACTCTCCTATGGTTCCGATCTCGACGTCATCTTCATCGGCGACGACATGGAGGCGGCCACAAAACTCCTTGCAGAATTCAAACGCCCGTCCGAAGAGGGGACCCTCGACGAAATCGACGCGCGCCTGCGCCCGGAAGGCCGTTCCGGCGCGCTCGTCTGCACGCTCGAGTCTTACAAAACCTACTTCCAGGGAAGAGGCGAACTCTGGGAGGCCCAGGCGCTTACCAAGGCCCGTCCCATCTGCGGACCGGAGATGGATGCCTGCCTCGAGACCATGCGGGAAATCTGGACCCGCTTCGGCCGTGACCCGAATCTCTTTGAAAAAATCCGCGCCATGCTCGACCGCATCCACGAGCAACGTGGCAGCGGCCAGGACTCTCTCGACTTCAAAACCGGTCACGGAGGAATCGTCGATCTCGAGTTTGCCGTCCAGGCTCACCAGATGCGCGCCGGCCTCTGGGAAAACAACACCCTCGCCGCCGCCGCAAAACTGTCTGCTGCCGGTGCCATCCCAGATCAGGCCGCCCGCGAAATCGATGGCTCTTACCGGTTCCTCCGGCGCTGCGCTTTCGTCCTCCGCCGCCAGGAAACCCGGGGAATTTCCACCCTCCCCGCCGATCCCGATGCACAGCAAGCCCTCGCCGCCCGCCTCGGTTTCAAAAACACGGACGCCTTCCTCGATTCCTACGGCGAAGCCCGCGCCCGCGCCCGCGAGGTTGCGGACCGTCTTCTTGCCGGCTGACCCCTCTATGGAGTGCGCCGGCTTGACGGCGCTTTGGATCGACCGGACCTCGGCGCCAGAACCATCC
>JAHEJT010000308.1:33246-95908 GCA_024638765.1 Verrucomicrobiales bacterium | reverse complement strand
CACAATCATGTGCTTGATCTTGGCGCGCACTTTGCCGAGTTCGGCGCGCGCCATCATCATGCCCGGATAAATATTGGTGCCGCCACCGGAGGAAAGCATGGAGATCTGGCTGGCGATGGAAGAGGTGGAAGTTACCCGCGTCATGGGAACGACCACATGGGCGTTGGAATCGAAAGCGTAAACGCCGATGTAATCCTTTCGCGTGAGCACTTCCGCGGTGGCGATAGCCGCGGACTTACAGATTTCAATCTTCTGCCCGGACATCGATCCGGATCGGTCGATCACCAGCGCCAAAGCCGACGACTGCTGTTCTTCCTGGTCGGGAGATTTCAGCTTGACCGGGAGCACCTCTTCGATAGGCGTCCGGTAATACCCCCCCACCCCGAAAGAATTCATCCCTCCCACCATCACGAAACCACCGCCCAGTTTCTCCACGTAATCCCGTATCGCGCTCATGCAGTTTTCACCCACTTTGTGAGCCGATATGTCGGATAGGATGACGCCGTCGTATCCCGCGAGATCCTGCAGGGTCTGCGGAATACCGTTGATATTGCGCGCCTCCAGGCGGATGCCTTCGCGCCCCATGGCTTCGACGAGGTATTGCGATTCGCCTTCCTCGCCTTCGATATAGAGCAGGAGCGGTTTTCCCCGGACGTCCACGATGCTCAGAGCCTCGTTGTTTTCAGGAATTGCGTCTCCCGCAAATCCCTCCACCACAGCGCGATAATTGTAGATGTTTCGCTTCTCCGGCGTGCGCCGGAAGACCACGGTGCGGTCTTCCCCGACGCCCACTCGCAGGGGCAGCGATTCCACTTCCAATCCGTTTTCGAAAAGGCGAATCATGCCCTCGCCTTCCAGGGAACTCTCCACATGCGCGGTGAGATCAAGGCTGGCACCCTCATTGAGCCGGGCCTGACTGCTTTGCAGCTGCGTCACTCGGACATCGGAGCGTTTTTCGCCACCCACTCCCACCGCGTGGATGCGCAGTCCGGAAACGGCGGCCTCGCGCGCCGTGCGTGCAAGATCACCCCGGGTTTCCTGTCCGTCGCCCACCAGGACGATATTGCGCGCCGCCCCGGCGGGAAAGAGACCTTGCGCCACCGAGACGGCGGCCGACAAGTTGGTCTGAGCGCCGCCGGTTCGCATCAACTCCGCGGCCCGGGACTCTCGTTCGGCCGATTCGAGATCGAAAGGTTCCGGCAATACCTGCCCGCGCGATCCTGCGGCCACGTAAGCCACGGATACGCCCAGTCCCAGGTTGGAGCGCAAGGCCTCGGCGGCTTCATACACTTCGCGAATTCCTTTTTCTCCCTGGCTGCGGCTGTGATCCATCACGAAGACAACGGCCTGCCGCCCGCTCTTGAGCACCCACGCCGGAGAGGCGAGCGCCGCCAGCGCCAGAAAAACCAGCAGAGCGCGAATAAAAAGCAAGGCGCGCCGCCGGCCCGCGGACATCGGGTGCGTGGTGCGCGCATCAAAGAAGAACAACAGCGCCAGCGCGGGCACGATCAGCAAGAGAATATATGGCGATTCCCAATCCATGCGTGATTTACTAGGGTGTGCTCGAAAACTCGGGCGGGGCGCGGTGCGAGCGCTTTTCTCCGCTGGTAAGGCGTCGCCCGGCGGCGATGGTTGGAACCACAAAGCGGGGCGAGAACGCAGCCAGCGGGGAAAAGCGCCGCACTCCATTCTGCTCGCACTGCTCGGCAGTGCCTGATTTCGTTAAATCTTGTATCAACATTCCGCGTCCGGCCGAGTTATCGAACATGCCCTTAATAGACGGCGTGCCGGTGGAATAACCAGCTCTCCACGATCAAGAATAGAAGCACCAGCCAGAGGAGAAGCCAGGTGATCTCACCTTTCAAGAATCCGGCTCCTTTTGTCTTCACGGTTTCCGAGTCACCGCCGGCTTCCGTGCCGTCCGGAAGCACCCCCCCGAGGTCGGTTTCCGCGCGCGCGAGGAGTAAAGCGCTTCCCTGCATTTTCTCGCCCGCGCTCCAAAGTCCGACGCGGTCGAGTTCCACCAGGGCGCCCTTCGCGCTAACGAGATTATCCACGAGCTTACCATTGCGCACTTCCCGCCACTGCAAGGCTTCGACGCCCTCGGGCAATTCGATTACCTCTCCTGTCTTCCGGTGATCCCCGCCGGCTGCGGCAAGCTGGGGTTCGGCACACCAGAATACGGCGTTTCCCATGAGCAAGGGATAGGAAGCGCTCAAGGGAAGGCGCTCAGAGTGTTCCGGGGAGAATCCCATGATAACGAGGCGCTGTCCGCGCACTTCACCGGCAATCAGGACGGGCTCGTTGCCCGCGAACCAGAGGGGCTGCAGCGATCCGGAAGCATCGATTACCGCGGTTTGCGTCACCGCCAACCGCCCGCTGCTGACACGAAAGAGCAAGGGATGCTGCTCATTGGACACCCGGACAAAGTCATGGGGAATCCCGCCCTGTTCCAGGGGCACTGCGCGGACAGGACCAAGAGAACCCGGAGGATTCAGGACGATGGCAGGCAGGTCGCGCGGCCATTCCGGGGGCAGCCAGCCGTCAAAGATCACGAGGTCGACCTCCTCTTCGAGCGGCCATGACTCCGGGCTACCCTTCCAGAATTCCAGTTCTCCTTCGTTGGCAATGGAGGAGAGGGCCAGCTCGGTAAAGGGATCACCTTCGCCGGTCATCCAGGCAGCCACCACCGGGCGGCTTTCCGGCAAGAGCGCAATTAATTCGTCGTCGACGGCAAAGCAATCGCCTTCGGTGGTGAGTTGAATCCGCAGCAGTTGCCCGGCGGCCCCTTCCACCGGAAGGATGAGACCCTCACGGTCACCGCCCTCTAATTCCAGTTTACGAATCTGCACGGGGACATCACCCAAACGCACTTCCAACTGCACTTCCGCGGGGGCACGCATACCTGCCGCTGCAGAGACCTGGATGTAAGCTTCGTAAGTCGCGTGCACCAGGGGAACCTTGCGCAGGCGAAAAGCGGTGATACCGATATTCACCGGGTCTTCGAGCCCGAGCGAAACATTGCGCAGGAGAACATCATCGGCAAGGCTTTCCTCTACCCGCAGAATCCCCGCTCCCGGTTCTTCTGCAGGGGCAACCGCGGATGTTTCCGGTTCCGCCGCGCCGGCGCCCTCCGTATCTCTGGCGCGGGCAACCACCCGGTCGGTGTAATGCCAAATCTCCGCAGGTCTCTCCAGCTCTGCAATCATGCGTGCCATGGAAAGCGCCGCGTCGAACTTACCCGCCACCGGACGCGTTTCCAAACCGCCCAAGGCGCTGAGAAGCTGCCGCCGCTTGAAGCTCCGCGGCAGCAGGAGTTCGGCACGGGTATCATAAGCGATCAACGATACGCCGACATCATCGGGGAGACCCGCGAGTCGCACCCGGATTTCCTTGCGAGCCTCGTCGAGGCGGGTAAGGGCCCGGTCGTCAATCGCCCCCATGGAGGCGGAGCGATCGACCAGGATGACGACGTTTCTGAGGTTCTCGGCGCGCGGCGCGAGGATGAGACGCGAGAGCGCTCCCACCACGCCTAGGAGAATGACCAGTGTCAGCAGGAGCGAGAGCAGCTTTTTCATGCGTCGCAGCCAGGCTGATTCCTGGTGCTCGCGCGCCAACGACTTGAAGAACACCAGGGTGCTTACTTGGACGGTCTTCGATTTCCGGCGAAAGAAATACAGCAGGACCGGAATCACTCCGAGCAGTGCCAGGTAAAGAAAGCCGGGATGAAGAAACTGCATGAATCAAAAAAGAAATCGAATCGTCCCCGTGGAATGCAATCTGGATGCGCACGCGGGCCTCGCGCTCAAGAACTCCCTGCCAAAGCCGATCCCCGGGACAATAGGGCGAGGAACATTTCTTCAAACGGCTGATCCGTCATCCAGTTGATGTAATCGATCTGCCGCGACAGACATCCGTGCTCGAGGTCGCCGAGGAATTTCTCAAATTCCTTCTCATAGCGCTGGCGGTCGCGCTTGGTGAACCAGAGCCGGCGCATCTCCTCGGTCTCCACGTCGACGAGTTCGATTTCTCCCTCGAGATCGGGATGCTGTTCCCAGGGATGAAAGACGTGGATGAGGTGGGCTTCACCGGGCCAGGAAGCCGCGTGACGCAGGGCCCCGGCGGCGGCGCCGACTTCCGGACCAAAGAGATCGGAGATGACAAAGATGATTCCAAAGCGCTGACGGCTGGGCCGGAATTCCTTGAAGCAAGTCTCGAGGTCGGTGAGCCCGCCGAAAGGGAGCGCGGATACGTAATCGATAATCTTCTGAATATTCCCCTGCCCTTTGAGCGGCGGAAGGGCGTTTACCACTTTGTCGTTCATGGTGTAAAGCGTGACGCGATGCTGGCTGACAAGGCCGAGGTAAGCCAGCGCCACGGAAAGCTTGAGAGACATCAGCCGCTTTTCCGCGAAGGGCTCCGCCATGGACCCGCTGGTGTCGATCATGATGTGAATATGAAATTCCTGCACCTCTTCATAAAGGCGGATAAAGAGACGATCCAAACGGGCGTAGAGAAGCCAGTCGATGGCGCGGTAATCGTCGTTGTGCGTGTAATGCCGGAAATCTTTGAACTCCCGCGTGAACCCGGTCGCAGTCGTCGACTGGACCCCCTTGCGACGGAGTTGGCGGCGCTTGCGCAGGCGAAAGAACAGCGCGCGCAAGCGGTCGAGAAATTGCGGATCAAACAGTTCCTGGCTTTCCTGGGAAGCGGGCATTTTTGATGTGAAGTTAGGAAATTCGAAACCGGGTGGCGGTTATGCTCAGGACATACTCACTGTCGGGCGGCGGGCTCGAGCGACACAAGCCGGCTGGATGATACCAGGGTAAGGAGGCGATCGCCCATGACCCGGCTTCTCGGTGGCACGCAATATCCCGGTTTGCCGGTGTCCCCGCCGGCCAGGCCGTCCCAATAAAATTGCATGCTGTATTCCGCCGGCGAAATCCCTGCGCGCGCCGCGAGCCCATCGCGCACAATCTCGGGCCATTCCGCCCGAAAAAGCGGCTTGGCGGTGTGCGTGTTGATGCAGAAAATTCCGTCGGCGCAGGTCAGGTAAAGCCGTGAACCGGAAAGCACCGCGTCGGTCTCCGCATTGGGCGGGATTCCCTCGATGCGCATCTGCTCCACTGTCCCGGGCCCGAGATTCAGGAAGTAAACATCGGACGCGCGGATGAAGCACGCCCTTTGTCCGGAGAAACCCACCAGGGTCCCCATGGCGGTATACTGACGCGCCGCCAAAGGCAGTTCCAATGACAGTTGATAAATGCGTTGAGGTCCCATCAGGAGCAGCCAGTTCCCTTGCAACGCCGCCCGCGAGGGCTGCATTTGCTGGGACTGCGCCTGCACCCAGTTGAGTGCCGGCGCTACCAGCGCGCCATTGTATTTCATGAACTCCGTGATCCGGAACTGCCGCTGTTGCCCGCTGGAGAGATGATCAATCCAGGCGGGCGGGGCCTGGCGATAGGCGGAGGTGGGGTTTTGCAGCACGCGCGATAGCGTGCCCATGGAAGGAAGTCCCGAAACGGCGCCGGCCAGAGACGGCGCAGCCCCCTCGGCGGCTATCTCATCCGGGGTGCGCAGCGCGATGGGGAACGTCCTCACGTTCCGCCCGTTAAAAGACCAGGTGACTTCTCCACGCGCGCCGCTGAGGACCGCGGCCTGGGTTCCGTAAACCACCAGGTTGCCCCGGGAATAATCGGCCCCGGAGTTCAGAGGAAAAAGCAGACCGGATCCCAATCCGCCGGGAACAGTTCCCTCTCCGCCCGCCTCGAGCCGCGTCCTCCACTGCAGCTTGCCGTTGGCGGCATCCAGCGCGGCGACAATCCCGGACCGGGGATCGAACGCAAAGAGCCGTTCGTTCTCAAGAAAAAGAGACATCTCGGGCGGCACCGAGCCCGCATGATCTGGCCGAAGCGGCGGCGGCTCCTCAGCCACCCGGTTGGCCCAAAGAAGCCTGCCGTCCTCCAGGGAAAAGCATCGCACGTCTTGACCGGCGGGAATCATGATGCGCGCACGGCCGTCCGTGACCAGGCGAGGCGTCATGCGCAGTCGCGAAGGTTCAAGCCCCCGCGAAGAGGCTTGATGCGCTGAACGGGGTGAGGAAATGTAGCGCGACGACGGCGGGTATCGGCCTGAACGGGCGGCAGGCTGATGGGTAAGATAATTCGGAGGACGATAAGACTCGCCGAAAATGCTTTCGCGTCTTTCTCGCCAGATGAGCTTTCCGTTGTCCGCATCGATCCGGTGCAGCGCGCCCTGGTCATCGAGGACGAGGACGGAGTGCGCACCCGCGGGCTCGATCTGCATAATGGTGGCCAGGGGGTCGCCGTCGAAGGCCCAGCGCACTGCGAGGTCGCGGGTCAGGGGACCATTCCCCTCCTGCGCCGGCGCTGCGGGCGGGCCACCCGGGGGTTCGCGCAACCTGGTGAGTGCGTGCGCGAGGGAAACGCTCAGCCCGTCCGGAAAAGAAATCCTCGGAGGCAAAACCGGCCCGGCGACTGCCGCCGTGTCACTTCCGCTCTCGCCGGAGGGTTTGCGCTCTCCCTGGTCTTCTGCTTCTGCGGCGGGGATCGCCGTGCGCAAAGCGACGTGCTGGAGCAGGTCGAGAGCTTCGTCGCGCGCGCGTTCCTGCCCGAGCCGGTTGAGCAGGTAAGCCCGCGTCCAAAGGACCCAGAGTTGGTCTTCTCCACGCACTCCCAATCCTTCGATCGTGTCGAGGTGTGCGAAAACCCGGCCGAATTCCACGGTGTCCTCTGCCGCCAGCACGCGCGCGATGGAGCGCCAGTATGAATCCAGTAGATGAAGACGCAGCGCGTCGCTGGAATCCTGAGAAAGAGTGACTTTATCCAGTCCCGCGAGAAGGCGGCGGAGGGAAAGTCGCAGCTTTTCTTCGCTGCCGAGACTGGCCTGTATCCCGAGAAGCTTTTCCCAATGCTGGAGCCCGCCGGGTTCCAATTCCGTAAGCCGCACCACGCTGTGCATTGCTTCGTGCGGCAGATTGACATCGACGAACATCTGGTAAGCCGAACTCAGCAGGGACGGATCCTCGACTGCTTCGATCTTGATGCCTTCGAGAAGCGGCATCACCAGGTCCGGTCGATTCTCGGCATGATAAATCTGCGCCTGACGCAATTTGTATTCGTCCTCTCTCTCCGCATCTTCCTGCATCAGGATGGCGAGATGATGCTGCACCTGTGCGGTGTTGTAGGGATCCCACTTAAGAGCATCCACCAGCAGCCGGCGCAGCTGCGGCCGCAGTTCCTTGGGAACGCTTTCGTCTTCCAATCGTTCCCGGAGGATCAGCATCAACCGCTGCTCCTGTTTGTGACGGCCGGCGATATCACAGAAAGCCAAGAACCTTGAGATCAATTCCGTGCTCCAGTCGGCGGCGGTAGCTTCGTCCGTGATGCGCATCTGTTCCGCGTCGAAGAAGCCCTCTTGCTGGTCAAAGACTTCCTGAAATTCCACCGCCGTCTCCAGCCAACGATTATACCGGGCCAGGGTATCGGCCAAAGCGCGCGTGGACAACATCAGCTCCTCGCCCTCGAGCTGCTCTCCGATTTTTCCGAGCGCGTTGACCAGCAACACTCGCAACTCGAAGTTGCCGTCGTCTTTCACAAGGCGCTCTCTGAGGAAAGAGGCCGCTTCAAGATTCATATCCTGCTGAATCAGAAACTGGATCAGGTCCAGGAAATTCTCGATCTCCGCGTCCTCCGGAAGCATCTGATCGAAAAGGCGCCGCGCGCTGTCCCTGCGACCCACCGCCAGATAAGTTTCTCCCAGCTCCCGAAGCAGATCGAGACGCTCGGGCTGAGATTTCAAGATGCGTTCAAAGACCGGGACCGCGTCGGCAGGCTGATTCATGCGGCGCAGGAAACGCGCCAAGTCGATCTGTTGCTTGAGATGTTCCTCCTCGTCCACCTCCCCCAGAAGGGCCTCGAATTGGGCTCGGGCATCGTCGGGTTTCCCCACGAGAAAAAGGGCTTTTACCAGGCGATAACGCAAATCGAGCCGTTCCGGAAAGCGGGCGATGCGTTCCTCGAGGTAACGGTGTGCGCTCCGGTCGTCGCCGAGCCGATCTAGAATCTCCAGCGTCTTCCGTTCGATATGTTCGGACGCAGGCACCGCTTCGGACGCCTGCAGCAGGACTTCCAAAGCGTCGCGCCGCAGCTCGCTGGCTACCAGTAATTCCGCCAGATCCAGCGCCGCCGATTCGCTGCGCGGGGTCTCCTCAAACCGCCGCCGCGCCGCGGCAAGCATCTTCTCCCGGTCGGCATCCGTCTTCAGCAGGTGCACGCGTTCGGACATGATCTCCGAGCGCCGCCAGTAATCGGGCGCAACCTTCGTGAGTAACAGGTCGAGTCGCGCGCCAGCTTCCCGGTATTTTCCCTGGGATGCCTCCACTTTTGCGGCAAGTAAAATGAGATCGACCCGGGTTTCCGGAGCGGGCCCGATGTCCTGCGCCATCTCCACAGTTTCAAGCGCCAAGTCGTCCAGCCGGGCCTCATGCATCTTCCGGCTTAGTTCGAGGAGCGCGTCCGGCGATTGTTTCTGTTCCTCGACGAATCTCTCAAAGTGATCGCGCGCGACTTCGCTGAGTCCCTGGGCGATGGCCCGGGTAATCAACTCGTTCATCCAGGCGCGGCGCCGGCTGGGCCGCACGGCGAGTCCGAGTGCGCGGGAAAGCTCTTCCAATGCGGCGGCATCTTTGCGCGCCGCGAGATCCTGGTAATGCAGGTAACGGATGTAAGCATCGTCGGGAAAGCGCTGCGCGGCGCTGCCCGCCGCGGCGCCCGCTTCGGGCGACCGCGTTTCACGCAGCAGCCGGATGAGCACGGACTGCGCATTGGCGTCATCGGGATACTGCGCCAGGTGGGACCGGTATATTGCGAGCAGATCATCGGTCCGGCCGGCTTGGCGGTAGTGGGCGAGCAGGCTTTGCAGGGGCGCTTCGACCGAGGGGTCGTAATGCAGCGCCGTGCGCAAGGCCAGAGACTTCTTATCGAAAGTTTCAGACGCCAGGGCTTCTCCATCATCAGGTGTGGCTTCCTGAGCATCGGCCCTCCCTGCCCCACCCAGGCTCAGCAGGAGGAGTGCGGCCACGGCGGCGCGACCGCCTCGCATGGCGCGTCGACCCCATGCGGGCACGCGCGGGCCGCGGGGGCCCGCGTCCGGCGAGTTAGAGCCGACGCGGCATAATTGCATGAGACTTGAAGAGATCCTCCCCCGCGGAAGTCAGGCGGCCGCCTGCGCAGGTGTCGGAATTTGTTCGATCAGTTCATCCAGAAGCGCGTCCACGTCGATGGACTCGGCTTCCCCTTCAAAGTTTAGAATGATTCGATGCCGCAAGGCGACCTTGGCCACCAGCTTGACATCGTCCACGGAAACCGCGGTGCGATCGGCCAGGACGGCATGGACCCGGGCGCCACGAATCAGGGCTTGGAGTCCGCGAGGGCTCGCGCCGTAAGAAACATAGCGGCACACTTTGTCTTCGCGATCGTCTTTCACTTCGGGATGGGTCGCGAGCACCAGCTTGGCTGCGAACTCGGTGATGGGATCGGCCACCGGGACATGTGTCAGCAAGTGCTGGTATTCCTCGATGTCTGCCCCGGACATGACCTCGTTGAGTTTGACCTCTTCGGAGCCGGTGGTGCGCTTGGAGATTTCTACCAGAGACGAGAGATCGGGATAATGCACTTTGATTTTGAACATGAAACGGTCCAATTGCGCTTCCGGCAGCGGATAGGTGCCCTCCATCTCCATGGGGTTCTGCGTGGCCAGAACGAAAAACGGCGAGGGCATATCGTGGTGCTCGCCTCCCGTGGTCACGGCATGTTCCTGCATCACCTCGAGAAGCGCTGCCTGCGTCTTCGGCGTGGCCCGGTTTATTTCGTCCACCAGAATGAGGTTCTTAAAGACGGGCCCCTCTTCAAAGTGGAGCACGCGCCGGCCGTTCTCATCTTCATTGACAATATGGGTCCCAAGAATGTCGGCGGGCATCAAGTCCGGAGTGCACTGGATCCGGCCGGGATCCAGTCCCAATACTTCGGAAATCACTTTGACGAGGTAAGTCTTCCCCAGGCCGGGCACACCTTCGAGAAGGACATGTCCCTGGGAGAAAATTGCAACCAATGACTCCGTGATCAATTCGTCGTATCCAACGATAGCTTTCTGAATCTCGTTCTTTAAAAGCTCGAATCGATCCCGAAAGCTATCGAACTGTTTTTCCAATTTATTGGTCTTGCTCATAAATCGTTTTGCTTGGTTGTGTGCGGCCCTGGCCGTTACTCTTCTTCAAAGCGCTCTCGCAGCGCGGTGAAATAGCGCAGCACATGTTCTTTCCGGGATAGAGGCAGCGCCAGTTCATCGAGGGCTTCCTCTTCCACTTTGATGAATTCGACAACTTGTTCCTCGCGACCCCGTTCCGCGATCTCGGTGCGCTCACCGCCTTCCACGGCGCGCATCGCGGAATCCCCCTCGCTGCCCGTCTGCGCGGTAACCAGGCCGCTGCGCGGCGCGTTCATCGGATTCACGGCGTTCTTATCCATGGGGGCGCTGCCTTGCCCGGCCTGGAGTCCGCCCCCGCCCGGCATCATGCCCATGGGCTGACCGCTGCCGGTGCCTGGAATCGGCACCACAAACTTGGGCGGCTTGTTGCCCGGGCTGCCGGGAACAAAGGCCATCGCTTTGGGATTGCCTTTGAGGCCGCCCGGCACCGGCGCCAGCGCCAAGGGCTTGCCGCTGCCCGGCTTGCCGGGTTTTAACCCCGGAATCGGCAGCATTTTGCCCTGCCCCAGGTTGGGAAGGTTCTGCTGGTTGAGCGGACTGAGATTGGGATTGTTCTGAAGCGAGTTCTTTCCCTTGCCCTGCATGTTTTTCCCCTGGTTGCCCGCCAGCTTCTTCATGGATTGCAAGTTCTTGCTGGCGATGTTGCTGCCCGCTTTGCGCAATTCCTCGGCAATCTTTCGAAGCTTCTCCTGCGCCTTCTCCCGTTCCTCCAATCTCCTGAAATGACGCGCCAATCGCTTGAAGTCCTCCGCTGCTTTCACGGGCTTGTCTTTCCCCATGTTTACCGACGCTTTGCCGACGTTCTCACCCACCGGCCTTTTGTGGTCTTCGGCGGTCGCTTTCTTCATGACGCGCGAGAGCGCGGTCTCGACCCGTTCGTCGGTTTCGTTGCTCAATTCCGGGTCTCTCAGCTTCTTGGAGATGGCTTCAGATTGTTCCGCGCTGCGCTCGGCTTTGCGATCCTTGATGGCATCCGCAAGATCGGCGGTGTCGGCGTGACGGCGCATCTCCTGGAGCATTTCTTCAGAAGCCCATTCGTCCCCCCGGCTCCCCAGGCGTTCGGCGAGTTTTTCCGCAGCACGCGCGCGTTCCTCGAGTTCGCTGAGCACTTCCCGCGCGGTCTTGTCTCCGGAAGTGCCGAGCCGGTCGGCGGTCTCATCGATTTCACGGCGCAGTTTTTCGATGTTCTCTTTCTCCTCCTTGGAGAGCGCCGCCATCTTGTCGAATTCGTTTTCCCGCGCTTTGAGTTTTTCGCCCTCTTCAACCGCTTTTTCCAGCATCTCTCCGGCGAGCAACGCGTCCCCGGCTTCGACCCTCGGCTTAAGTAACGGACTGAATGTGAAGGCAAGCAGGAGGACGGGCAGCAGCGCGCGCCAGCCGAGGACGGGCAGACGCAGGTCCGAGGGGAGACACTTCAAGGCGCTGCCGAGTTCGGCCCTGCTCTTCCCCACGTGTAATTCCTCGCTGTCCAGAAGATGCTTCTTGGCTTCGAAGAAATAGGCGGAGGCGAACTTCTCTTTCCGGCCTGCGGATTCATCCCAGGCCGCCAGTGCCGCGAAGGCCGGCGGACGACGCCACCGTGCCCAGATTCCGCAAGCCGCAATCCAACCGGCCACCAGGATCAGGGCTGCGATTCCGTCGGACCAGCGATAAGCTAGAATGCGCAGCGTCGCGAAGACGGCCAACCCGATCACCATCGCCGGGAGCGCCGTGGCGCGCATCGCGGAAAACCAATGGCAGAATGCGAGCCGGCGGGAAACGCGGTCCGCCGCCTCATGGAAAGGGAGATGGGCTCCGCTTGGCCTGCTTGACTCCATGGCTGCGTGGGGATGAATGTCGTGTGGCGAAGAAAGGCCGGGTTATTCGATGGCGTTGACCAGTTGTTCCAGGCGACGCTTGACTTCGGCGTCATTGGAAACGCGCAGGGCATCGACCAATAAGGATTTGGCCAGGTATCCGTATTCGCGGAGTTCCTCCATGGCGTTCTCCCGAATCCTCCAATCGTCGTCGCCCAATTCGCGAATCAACCGGGCGATGGAGGCTCTCGCGGTATCCGAAATACGCGGTTGCGGGGAAATAACGGAAACAACGTCCTGAATCGGGATACGCCACTCGCGCCCACGCACCTGGACCGGGATCACCGGTTCCCGGATATACCCCAGCACCACTCCCCCGCCCCATAACTCAATCTGAAAAGGCGGCGTATCCTCGAAACTCGCTTCGACTTCTTCGCTCATGTTGTGCATCAGTCGCACCGCCTCAGGGGCCGCCTCGAGAATCTCGGAGTTCGTGATGATGTTGAGCGAAGGCGCGGAAATCTGGCCGACAAGACGCTGTCCGCCGGCGAGAAGGAGATGGGGTTGTTGCATGAGATCCTCAATCATCCGTTCCTCTTCCTGCCCGCTCTTTTCCGCCTGCGATCGCGTAATGAGCGCGCGAATTTCCTGCGGCTTGACCAGGCACTCGCCGAACAGGCGCGAGCGCAGCTTGAGAGGTGGCCCCGCGAGAAAGGCGAAGAAACGGCTGCCGTCTTTCAACTCAATAAAATGTCCCACCGGTTCCTCTTCCGGAGGCGAAATCCAGAGCACTTCATCGAGGGAGAAATCCATGGCGCCCCATGGAGTGACACAGCTCAGGAAAACTTCTTCACTTCCGGCCAGGGAGAGCCGCTCGCCGCTGAAGGTCTCCAGGAGCGCGCCCGCCTTGGGATCCCATTTCCCTTCCTCCGGCGTCCGGCTGCGGACGAGACGATCGAGACTGCGGACATCGAGATTCATTCGCGCTCCGCTCGGCATCACAAAACGCAGGGAATCGGCTTGGATCTTTCCGGAAAAGACCTGCCCATCGCGCAGAAAAACCCGTCCGCCCTCGCTCCGGCCACGGTCCCCGCCCACGAGTGCGGCAACTTGCTCGAAGGGAATCTCGACTTCGCCGTAGGTGGACGTCACCTGTAACTTGCCGCAACTCGCTTTGCCGAGCAGTCGCGTCTTTTCTCCCATCGCGAGCACATCCTGTTTGGCGCGCTCCACACCAAGACCTTCCACACTGGTGCTCGCGAGCAAGGCCAGGCCACCGAACCCGCTGCCACTTGAATAATTTGCGAGGACTCCGCGGTATTCCGTGGGCAAGGCCTTCAGGAAGCGGTTCAGGGACACCGACTTGAAGTGCTTAGCCAGGGTCTTGCTGTCCAGCTTGTCCGGCTTCGGCACCTGCGCCACCGCATGCATCACGCACACGGTCTGCCCGGCCGGCACCGTGATGTTGAAATGAAAAGAAAGCGAATACTGATTCTGGTTGGAGAGAGACGGCTTGAGGACGCTCTTCGGAGAGCACAACGAAAATACGAAAGACTTGGTGTAATTCGTGGAACTCGGCATCACGATGAGGCTTGATTCCTTGGGATCGAGAGTGGTCGGCTTTTCATTGCCCCGATCTGAGATGTAAGTCTTGTAATTCCCGCTGAAACTGCTCTGCAGGTCGAGACTGATTGTAATGTCGTGTCCGCCGGGATTTGAAATCACTTCCAGGTATCGCGCCACGCCTTCGTTTTCGTAAAAGCGTATCCGCCGCGACACCTGCAGACCCATCATCTGCTGCGGATGACTGTGCTGCAGCACGTACTCCTTCCCGTCCGATGTCATCATCGGCTGGTAATTGTAAAAGTTTTGATTATTGATCCGGAGGCTCAGGCCGGTGTTGAGCATCGAATTGCCCGCGCGTCCCAGCACCCCGTTCTGCTGAAAGTTCCAGACGTTGCCTTTCTTGTCCGTGCGCGACCCGTAGCCGGCCGGCACCAGGCGCTGTGACGCCGTGGATGCACTCGCGCCATAGGGCGAGCCCGGCGGCGGAGAGGCCTGGCCTGATGCGGCCACCAGCAGCGCGGCGCCACCCGCCGCCAACAACGACGCCAGGAAGGGCAATCTGGATTGGGGATCGGTCGTCTTCAATTCCATCGATTTCGTCGTGGCTGCCTGGCGTTTCATGGTTTCTCCGGCGGCACATGCAGCGACAGAAAATGCGGCACCGGCACACTCCACGCGAAGTGCTCCGTTTCCACGCGCAAAGTGTCCTCGCGCAAGGTGCCCACCAGAACATCGCCCCCGGTCAGCTCAATTTCAAATACCGGTAACAATTCAGATTCCTCTTCGTAAGTGCGCAGCATGGCGACGATTTCGTCAGTTTTCAGAGGGGTAACAGTCGCTCCAGTAACGACGTGGAGCACTTCATTCGCGAGATGCCCGGCGATGAGATTGCCTCCCTTGAGCAGACAGGCCGGGAATTTCACGTCGGACAGATCGTCGATCTCGCGTATCTCTTCCTCGCGCTTCGGGATCTCCCCGATCGCGGTCCACATCCCTGAAATTTCGCCCGCGCTGATTTCAAAGGTGCCGGGAAGCGATGCGGAAAAGCTCAGCGGCCGATCAACGAGGAAGGCCGTAATTTCGGATCCGTCACGCAACACCACGTGATAACGGGGCGAAGGACTTTTCGTGTAGGTCATGGAAACGATGCCGGTCATGGGCACCTGGAAAGGGCCCCACGGTGCCATGAAATCGAGGACCATTTCATCCGAAACTTCGACACCCCACACGTCTCCGGAATGCAACTGGACAAAGAGATTGGTGGCTTCACCGATTTGGCCGTCATCTTTTGAAACGCGCCCCAGTAGATATTCGATTTGGGATACATCCAGTTCCAGGTCCCAACCCTCGCTTCCGCTCAAGCGCAGTTCTTCCGCTTCCAGTTCGCACTGCAGGACCGACCCATCGCGAAGGAACAGCTTGTGCTGGCGTCCCCGGCCGCCGCCCCCCTGGATTGCCGCGATTTCGGAGGGCGCGATCTCGAAGTCCCCGAAGCGCGAAACTGCCTTGAGCGGCTTTCCGCCGAAGTCACCGCTGAGCTGGCTCTCCGGCGCCACCCAGAGTATATCCTGCCCCGTGCGGAGGATTTCCAGCCGTTCCGTCAATTCGTTGATCGCCACCAGCAGATCCGCACTGCGCGGATCGATATCAATTCCATCGGCGTCGGCAAAATTGAAATTTACAACGGTCGCGCGCAATTCCGGAGGCAAGACGGCGTTGGTAAAGAGCTGCTGACGATAGAAACTGGCCGTCAACGTTTTGATCTCGGAAGCATCCGTCACCGCCTTCTGCGCGATCCAATACGCGATCGATTGCGTCTGGCCTGGCTCAAGGGATAAAGTGAAATTCATCTGGAGCTGGTCCGCGCGATTCTGCGTCTCGATTCCCGGCTTGTGATTGCTTCGCTCCCCGCAGACGAGAAAGAGGAGGCCTTGGTTCTCGCGATCTTCAGGCATCCGCAAGAATACGCCGGTGTCTCGCGAGCCGAGCCGCTCATCGAAAACATTACCCTGGGTGGTATACAGGTTGAGCCAGGGGGAACGGAGAGAAGTCTGGTAAGCAATCTGGGTCTTGGCGGGCTTATCGCTGATGTTGTGGAAACTGTCGACGTAGCGCACTCCTCCGCGCTCGGCGTCGAAATAGATGTCTCGACGCGCTTTCAGTGCAGAGGTCTCGTAGACGACCACCCAGTGCTTCTTTTCCTCGGAGCCGAATACTTTTTCCGCGCGAAAATCATTCCCGTTTATCTTCAGCTGCTGGGCGCGCTTGATGAAGTTGTTGCCACTGTTCTCCAGATAACCGTCGCGCGCGAGGGCCCACTGGGCGCCGCGCGCATCTTTGCCGCTGTGAAGGAGCGGCGGCATTTCCGGAAACCCTTTGAAGCCCTCGCCCTGGGCGTACACGGGCTGACTGAGAAAACATGCGGCGGCAAGAATGACGGCCTGCGCGATGCCGTCACGAACCCGGGGAGTGGGCCGGCGTTTCCGGACCGCAAGGCCGTGGGAAGAGTGCCAATATTGGTCCTGGGAACGATCGGATGGTGTCTTCATTAAGTTGGGCAGACTCGCAGCCTCCGCCTCGAGACCTCCCAATGTCTGAACGGAAATTCTCGTAATTATAGTAATCCTTATAATTTACGTTAATTTGGAGAAATTGCTACCTCCTTTTCCAGATCCTGCCCCCTGCACCGTGCCCGGATGGCAGCTCCTCCCTCTGGAGGCAGATCTTACGAAGTTCTTAGAGGTCATAGAAGCTATTTCGTTCAAAGATTGACTCCCTCCGGCCCCTGATTTTCCCCGTGAACTCAAGGATTTCCGAGGCCCCGCGCCACCCGCAATCATGGCCCCGGATCCCCGCCCCCGTGGACCGTTGACGGCGGCGCAGCCGCCCCCCATCTTCAATCTTCCCTCTTCCCTCTTCCACCATCCGCCCTCCGGCCCGCCAGCCACAGCCAGCCCGCCGCCAACAACAATCCGCCAAGCGGCGTCACCGGTCCCAGCACCCCCCACGGTTTCAAGGCCAGCACGTAAAGACTTCCGCTGAAGAAAACGATCCCCAACAACAGACACAACCACGGCCCTCGCCGGAAGGGGGGCACCAGCGCGAGTACCAGCAGGACCACCGCGTGCGCCAGATGGTAAAAAACCGCCGTCCTCCAGACATCGAGCGTGTCGCGCGCCTCGAGCACGCCCTTCAATCCATGCGCCCCGAACGCGCCTAACAAAACCGCCAGCATCCCGGTCACTGCCGACACCGCCAGAGCCGCGCTGCCGCGATCGTGCCCTCTCCCCGCTTCCTTCACGACCCGATCCTCCGCACTCATGGATCGAAATCACGCGCCACCAGCCGCGTAAAGGCGTCTCGCAACCGGGAGGTCACCTCTCCCGGCACCCGGGCCAGTTCCCGGCCCCCGATGCCCCCAATTGCCTGGACGTCGCGCGTCGTCGAGGTAAGAAAAGCTTCTTCCACGCTCTCAAGCTCTCCCAACGATACGTCTTCTTCCTGCAACGCGATCCCCTCCTGCTCGCAGAGTTCCAGCACCAGCGAACGCGTGATCCCCGCGAGGCATCCGGAGGACAGCGGAGGCGTGATCGCCACCTCATCCCGCACCAGGAAAATGTTGGATCCCGTCCCCTCGCAAAGGTTTCCCCGGGTATTTCCGAAAATGGCCTCGGAAGCCCCCCGTTCTTTGGCATACGCGAGCGCCACCACGTTCTCTCCATAGGAAGTGGTCTTGAGTCCGGTCAGCGCGCCGGTCTCATTCCGGGTAAAGGGCACCACTACCACCTCTGCGCTGGCGCCCCAATTCGGTAATTCCGCCGCCGCCACCACCACCGTGGGCGCCGCTTTCCCTTTCTCAGATCCCAGCGGCGCAAGGCCGCCGGTCACCGTGATCCGCACCCGCGCCCGCTCCAGGGCGTTGGCGACAAGCACTTCTTCACCCGCCCGCTCCAGTGTATCCCGGGCCGGGACCTCAATCCCGAAGACTTCCGCGGACTTGCGCAAGCGTTCATAGTGCCGGGTCATCGCGAAAATCCTTCCCCCGTGTGCGGCCAGGGTTTCAAAGACACCGTCACCAACCAGGAGCCCGTGATCGAACGGGGAGACCCGGGCCTCGCTCTCCGAAGTCACCGCCCCGTTGAACCACACCATCGAGCCGGAGGCCGCCTCCGCCGGCTTGCGTGAGCCGGACCCGGGAGTTCTGTCTTTGATTTCGGATGCCATTCGCTAGGGTGTCTCGAACACCAAGGTCCTAACTTTAAGCCAAAAAGGCCCCGCGTCGAGTCCGGGAACCCGGAAATCCGTTTCGCCCCCGCGCCATGCTCGCTTCCATCCTGACGACGTTTTTCTTCGCGTTCTCAGCCGTATTCGGGAGGAAAACCGCGCTGCTCTTTGGAAGCCTGCGAGGAAATTTCTGGCGTCTCGTCCTCTCCGCCCTGGCGCTCGGCGCCGCGACTTGGTGCCTGCAACCCGCATCTTTCGCATCCGCGTCTTTCTTCTGGTTCTTCTTCAGCGGCGTCATCGGGTTCGGACTCGGCGACGTGGGTCTCTTCCTGGCTTACCCGCGACTGGGCACGCGACTCACCATGCTTCTCAACCTCTGCCTCGCACCTGTCTTCGGCGCGATCGTGGAAATCTTCTGGCTGGGCACCCGCATTTCCCTGCCGGAAACCGCCGCCGCCCTCGTCATCCTCGCCGGAGTCACCCTGGCGCTGCTCCCCTCCCGCCCGGGAATGCAACCGCGGCCCGGCCTGGTCACGGGAGTGATCTGCGCCGTGATCGCGGGCTTCGGCCAGGGCGCCGGCGCCGTCATCAGCCGACAAGCGGACCAAGTGGGACAAGGCCTGGGACTCGAAATTGGCGGCATCAGCGCGGCCTTCCAGCGCGTGCTCGGCGGACTCGTCGTCGCGTTTGCGGCGTTTCTCATCGTTAAGGCCACCGAATCCCGGGAGAACAGCCCCGTCCCCAAGGCGTTTCACCGCAAAACAGAGGCCGCCTTTGCACTCTGCGGGGCGGCAATCCTGGGCCCCGTCATCGGGGTGAGCTTTTTTCAATGGGCGCTCATCGACACACCCAGTGCGCTGGTCCTGGCCATCGTCGCCACCACGCCCATCGTTCTCATCCCCATCGCCTGGGTCCTGGAAAAAGATGTCCCCACGGCCAAAGCGATCGCAGGCGCGGTCGTCGCCGTGTCCGGCGTGGTCTGGATCTGCCTGGCGCGCGGATCGTGAAGAGCGGTTGCTCTGGGAACTGGGCACCCGGGATATAGGATCCGATCAGAGACGTCCCGGAAGGACAGCTGATGATAGGCGGAGGCTTTAGCCTCCGTTAATTGCTGTCAGCCCACGACAACGCCCCGGGTCACCCGATCGCGTGAAAATCGCAGCCTGGAAGGCTGCACTATCCGTCCCGTCACTTGGTCCGATAGGTGGGGAACTGAAACGCCCCGCGAGGACCTCCCATGGGGGAACGAATCGGAGCGCCGAAGATCGAATCGTAAAACTCTCCCGAACCGTCGAGCCGTAACGAGCTGGCTGTCGGACGGAAGAGGTTGATCGCTTCCTCGCCGGTCGGCATGAGGATGATCTCCTCCATCGTGTATAGCAATTGGTCGCCATTGAGCCGGAACACACGATGATCGGTCGGCATCGACGGTAAGTTGAAATCAACCTTCTTACGCGAGGCAAGCGCAACCTCTCCAGCCTCCGGTTCGAGCATCCGGTCGGCGTCTTTTGTTTCCAGGGCCAGGGCGGCCTCGCGCTCCTTAAGGGTGCGCGCGGCAATCCTGTCGATGTTGCGAAAAATTTTTCGAAGCTCGGGAGTGCTGCCCGTCGGCCCTTCTCCCTGGTAAGCGCAACTGGAGAGGAATAGGAGGAACACGCCGCAACAGGCGGAGACCAGAGGCACGAAGTGAGAAGGGACCAAATTCATAAAATCTCCTATTATGACAACTAGTCTCTGTACTATGGCAGTTCTGCTCAGTCAAGGTAAAATATCATAATTAAGTCTTAATATTAAGTTTTTTCGCAATATTGAGCGATTTTGCGAACGGAGTTGTGCACAACGTGGGGCAGGTTGAAAACCTGCCAAGGAATCCAGGACGGCAGGTTGAAAACCTGCCCCACGTTCAGGCACCGCTTAGATAAACGCCGTGCCCGCCGGGAATCGTTCCGCCGCACAGGCGTAATCGTCGGGGGTGATCAGGGTCCGGGCATTGGGCGAATAAAAGCCCGGCAACTGCCCGAAAGCATCCCGGCAATACGAAAAAAGACGATCCACACGGTTGGGCGTGCGACGATCGCGCAGGTCCTCGTAATCTTCCCACGGAAGGAAGACGACCCGGTAAGGCTTGAGGCTCGGTGTGCCGAAGATGCGATCGGAATTCGGCAAACCGGCCACCCAGGCGCCGTAAGCGTGCTGGTAAATCTCCACCTGCGCATAATCGTGGATCATCTCCCGATGCGCGGCATCGATTTTCAGTTGAAAAGCGTTCTTAAACTGGAGCCGGGAAGTGCGCTCGGAATACTCGAAACGGCGCGCCACCAGGACGGAAAAACCGGGACCATTTTCCAGGAGCACCGCGCAAGGATCCTTCACACCCACGGCTTCCTCGGCCAGGGTATCGACGCGGTAGAGCTGAGGCCTTGTGTCCATGAGGATTCCGGGAACACTGGCGGCATCGGCCAAAGCGCCAGGCGCGGATATATCTGGACTGTCAAAGTAAGACTAACAGATTGAAGATCTGAAAGGAAGGAAAATCGCCGGGATCCACCGGGGCTCCCGCCCTAACCATCATCCCCGCTTTTCTCGAGGTATTCCCGCAGCGCCACGGCGTTGTTTTTCTCTTCCTCTTTGCTCGCGAAAAGAAAGGTGATGGTCTTACCCGTCATTTTTTTCTTAAGCCGCGAGACCTCTTCCGCGCCTGCGTCCAACTCAGCGAAATAACGCCTCCGGAACTCGGACCACTTTTCCGGATCATGGTCGTACCATTTCCGCAGTGCCGCGGACGGTGCGGTCTTCGGAGACCAGAACGCGAGGGCGGCGCTCGCTTTGGAAATGCCGCGCGGCCAGATGCGATCCACCAGGATCCGCGTCCCGTCCTCCGGCGCCGCCGGATCATAAATGCGTTTCAATCGTATCCGTGCCATGAAAGAACGTAGACCCCCTTTCGTCTTAATGCGGAACATCCGCGGCATCTTGAAGCGAAGGACGCACCACCACGGTGCGGGCAATTTTGTCATGCCAACCCTGTTTGCGCGCATCGAATGCCACCCAGAAAAAACCGAGCCCGACCGGAAGCGCGGCCACAAAGTAACCCAGGTAACGGAGCAGCCACTGGCGCATCGTCGGTTTTTCCCCGGTCTCGGCATCGACGATGGTCGCCGAAAAAAGCATCTTCCCCGGAGTCGCCGATTTCCACTGCCAGAACCAGATCACCACCGCAGCAGGGAGCACCCAACTGATCAGGAAATCGGCCGGTCCCAGGATAATCGCGCTCGATTGCCAGTAATCGGTGCCATAGACCAGAAGCAGGAGCGGCAACTCGATCAAGGACAACAAAATCCCATCGATCAACGTCGCCAGCACCCGGACCCAAAAACCTGCGTATCTGCGTCCATTCATTGCACTCTAGGACCTGGCGCCGGGAGAATCGGATTCGTGGTCATCCGCCTATCCTTGGTTCTCCTGCGTATCATGGGGTTCTTCCGGTAATATCGGCAAACCTGAAAAACACTCATCATGCGCCATGAACTTACCGGTTTATCCTGTCAGGTGCCCAATTTCTTTTTCAAATAATCGCTGGTGAGATGCTTGAGGACGTCGAGGGGTTCGCAGCTGGTGTCGCCGTCGCTGTAATTCACCGGACCGATCTCTCTGGCGGCTTTTATTGCCGCCTCGTTCAGCAATTTGTTGCGTTTGCCGATACCAATGAGCGCGCCGCCCATGGAAACTTTCACCCAATTTTCCTCGGTTTCGATTGCGTCACGAATGCGCTTGATGCAACCGAGAAAAAATTCGTCGGTGAGCTCCTTATTCCGCCTGTCCTTCGACAATTCGTAAAGCAGGCCGTAACCGCAGCGGCGTCGCAGCTCGTGGTTGCTCTTGATCCAGTCCCGGACCAGATCGAAGGCGAAAGGCGCCTTGGGCAAGGTCGCGCCGCAAGAGCTGAACACGTGGGATAGCGAGCCTATGTCAACTCCCTCCACCTGCTCTTCTGCCTGCTCCCGTGTCAGCTTCTTTGGCTCGTCGATCAGCAGCCCGACAATCCTGGCATCATGGTTGTCGGTCTTCCAGAGCTCCGGCGCCAACTTGTGATCACGACCGACCTGCTTGGCCAGCTTGCGAAGCTGGGTGAGACCGATGCCGAAACTCTTGAGGCCTTGCGTTTCGGCACCGAGCTTGTCCCAATTCTTGACGCCGCGATCGTTGCAGTGCGCCTTGAGCAGGGCCATCACTTCAGATCTCGTCATTGCGGGTCGAATACAATCCCAGGCCCGCCTGGCGAATCTCAATCGGCACCTTTCCCGAAATGCAAGTCCACGGACTGGATGCGGCGCCTCTCCTGATGTTATTGGCTGACGTCGTTTAACCCATGGTCAGTGATTCGTGTTCTCCTTGACTGAGATGTTCGTGAACGATAACCCATGAATCACCTTGGCGCGCCAATACCGAAGTGCCGCGACCGGATCCGGAAGCTGGTGCGCCACGAACGATTCCTGACCAATCAAATCGATAAATACAAACGGCTATATCTGGGGATTTTGCCATCCATTCAACATCACTGATTCGATAGGCCTCGTCCTGGATCGTCTCAAAGTTCTTACGAATTGCCCGCTCGATTGCTTTCTTACCTACATGGTTGCTTCCATCGCTGAACCAGTAGACGGCATCGTCCGCTATCATGCCGAATGTGTGTTCGAGCCCGTGAACGCTTGTCGAAGACTCGTATTCATGGATGAACTCTTCCGGTGTCATCAAATATGGATTGCCTGACGTCAAGGGCCTGCGACCGGCTACACGCGGCGCGGCTTCAACTCCAGGGCTGGGGTTCTAGTGCGATATAACAGATGCAAATGAACAGTCTTGGGATTGCGTTAGCGACGCGCACTGAGAGTAGCTGCGGCATCCTGCCGCAGTTCAAGGCGAACTCTGCGGCTGGAAGCCGCAGCTACTTTTCCTTCGATTGCAAACGCAGGTCGTCAAAACTCAATGTTACAGTGCACTAGTTATCATGTCCGTTCGATCCGGGGTCAGGTAGCCGGCTGGTAACACCGGCTTATTGGCCAAGGAATCGTCGAGTCCACTCTTGAGCTTGTTTGATCTCCGACTCCGCCTCGTCCAAATGCTCGATCACATTCTTATCTCCAGCAAGAAGCTTCGCCTTGGCTTCGGCGATCGCGGCGAGCGCAGGCGGATAATTGTCGCTGTCGGGGCCTCCAATGACAGCCGCTCGTGCGTGAGCCCTTGCGTAAAATAAACCGCCGAGGGCCCCGATCAGAATGCCTAGAAGCAAAGCAATGATGATCGGCGCTGGTTTCATGGATGCGTCAAGAGTGACCGATCGTCAGCCGGCAGCGCCACTCCGATCCTGAGGTTGATATTCGAGCCCTCATGGCGCCTGCAATTCTCAGCAGGCAGGCGGTTTGTGTCAATCCGCTTGTGCGCTCTTCGCGTTAGCCTTCAAAGGGACTCGTAGATTGAGAGTTCGAAATATGACGATCACTTCCTCCGTCAAGATTCCCGATCGGACCGGAAGCAGTTCGCCGTGGTAATACCTCTTACCCATTTCAACACCTTTGTGGATGGTTCGAATCTCATCATATAGGCGGACGCCCTCATAGGCTCTCCTTGCTTCTTCCCAGCCGATCACCGGATCCGAACCATCCGTGAGCCTGAGAACGGACTCAAACGATGGTCGATCAGTCCGGCCGCCCCGAGGTAAGTCGCAGATGAGAAATGCACCAGGATCTCTGAGAATCAGAAAAAAAGAATCTTCTGTTTCAAATTCTTTGACGACCGAGAATCGCTTCCCGACTAAATGGGCTACATGGGTTTTCCAACTTGCGAGCGTTTCAAACTTCGCTGGTTCTTCTTTGCCCGTCGCCAGATTCCCTGGCATAAAGAGCGCCAAGATGATCGCGATTGGTTTCATTTGTTTTTGAGCAATCGTTGTTCAGGCGTGGATAAGTCCTTTTTTATTTGGATAGGCGCAGGTGCACAGGTGGAATCGGTTCTGTAGAATCGATAAACTATCCTGTCCCGGAGGATCCACCACGCGGTTTTCGGCGGGGGCAGGGTGTTCTTTCCCTGGATCGGCAACCGGATATTCCCACCTTTTAGCACAACTTGGGATCGGGATTCGATGCGATCCTTCAGAATGATTCCAATCCCACCAGTCGCCGCGGCAACGATAACGCGTTGCCCTCCGCCAACAGACTGGTCCGGCATTCGAGCTTTGGACTTCTTTGGGTATTTCGTCGTTCGTGATTCGTCATTCCGCGCCTGCGCGCTCCCCCTCCAACGCCGCGTGGTAACCGGCCTCCAACTGTGCAATCTGTTCCTCGAGGCCGTACCTCTGGCGTACCGAGGTGGCGGCATTGCGGGAGAGTCGCGCGAAGTTCGCGGCGTCGGCAAGCATCTTCAAGATCGCGTCCCCCAGTTCCTCCGGACTTTTCTCGGGGACCAGGTATCCGGCAAAACCGTCTTCGACCGCTTCCGGGATCCCCCCGTGATAGGTCCCGATCACCGGCAAGCCCGCGGCCATCGCTTCCAACATGGAGTTGGGGACGCCTTCCTGATCGGAACTCTCGGTCAACTCGCTGGGATGCAAAAAGGCGTGGGCGCGCGTGTATTCGGCCTTGAGCGCTATTTGATCGAGCCAACCGGTCAACTCGACGTTTCTTTCGAGGCCTTTCTCGGCGATGCGCGCCGCCAGTTCTCCGGCGATCGGTCCCTGGCCGCACACAATGAACTTCAGCTCCGGCCACTCCGCGACCACCTTGCCTAAGGCTTCCAGGGTGGTAAACAAACCCTTCTTCGGAATCAGGCGGCAAGCCTGCACCAGACGCCATTTGCCGTCGGCCGGCGCGGCGCGCTCTACAAAAGGGAATTCCCGCAAAGGAATCGGCGTCCGATTGAGCCGCATTTTTTCCCGCGCACAACCCAAATCCTCGAGACGCTCCAACAGCGATTCGCTGCGCGCCATGATGATCCTGGCCACGGCGAAGACTTTTTGCAGTTCCTCCACATACCCCTCGCGCTCCACGAATTTCACGACATCGACCCCGTGAAAGGACACCACGAAAGGCACCCCGGAGTCCTCGAGCATTTTCCGGTATTTCACCGCTTTATGCCCGTAATACACATGTACCAGCGCGGGATTAAATTCTTCCAGCAGCATGGGAAGATTGTAAGGGTAATACGGCCGCACCTGTTTGGTGATGGGACGCGGCGGCGGCCACTGTTTGAGAATGTGCTTGTACCAGAAGCGCAGAATAAAATTCCCCCGGGGCCGGGGCCGGCGCAGCTTGCGCATTTCGATGACGTCCTCGAACGGAAAGATGTCGCGATGGATGATCTTCTCCGTGAACACCACGGTGCGATACTTTCGCAGGTTGACGATCTGCCGGTAAATGCTTTGCATCTCCGGCTTGAGATAGGTGCCGCAGAGACTGATCACCAGCGGACGTCCGTCCTCGGCTTTGGTTTCCTCAGGCGCCATGCCTTTCGATGGCCTCCCGGTAAAAACCTTCCAGCCGCGCGATCTGCGCCGGCTGCCCGAAATGCTCCCGCACCGATTCTGCGGCCTCGCGTCCCATCACCTCCCAACGCTGCTTGTCCCGGGCCAGCGCGCGTAAACTCGCGAGCAGTCCCCCCACATCGCGTTCTTCCGTCAGCAGACCGGTTCTGCCGTTTTCCACCGCCTCGGGGATTCCGCCATGTAAAGTGGCGACCACCGGCAACCCGGTGGCCATGGCCTCGAGCATGGAATTGGGAATGCCCTCCTGATTCTGATCGGCGGTCAATTGACTGGGATGCACAAAGAGATGCGACTCGTGATACAAGCGGCGCAATTCCTCTTCCGAGAGAAAGCCCGCGAAACGGACGCTGCCGGCAATTCCGAGTCCTTTGGCCTGCGCGCGCAAGTCGTTTTCAATGGGTCCCTCCCCCGCGATGGTAAATTCCGCCCCGGGGTAATCCCCCTGAAACTCCGCAAAAGCGCGCAGCGCGGTATCGAGCCCCTTCTTTTCGATCAGGCGGCAGGCCTGCACGATGCGCCAGTCGCCCCGTTCTGGAAAGCCGCGCTCCGCAACCGGGAACTTTTCGAAGGGAATCCCGGTGCGATTGATGCGGATCTTGTCGGCGGGACACCCGAGCGCGAGGAGGCGCTCACGCAATGATTCCGAGCGCACCAGGACGAGCGGCACGGTTTTCAAAAGTTGTTTGAGCTTGTCCACATACCCCGGCTGATTTTCCCGAGGTTGGACATCCATGCCATGGAACGACACCACGGCGGGCCCGGGCCAATGCTCAATGAAAGGCAGCAGGTGCACTCCGGTGTGCCCAAAGTAAACGTGAATCAGGTCGGCGCGGCGCGCCTTAAGAATCCGCTCCAGCATCCGGTATTCACCCCGATAGACAATGGGCGGCTCTCTGCGAATGTATTTCAGCCAGAACCGGCGCGCAAAATTGCTCTTCGCCTTGGGCAACAGCTCGAGATCGTCCATTGGAAATCTGTCCTCGCATTGCCGGCTCTTGGCGATCACGAAGGTATCGAATTCCTGCAGTCCGGTGATCTGCCGGAAAATGTGGAGCATCTCCGGCTTCAAAAAAGTGGTGCAATAACTGGCGACAACGGGCTTGGGCATGCGGGCGAGGTCTTATTAACCGCGGATGGAGACGGCTTTTTTTACCACGAATTTACACGGATTAACACGGATGAAAGAATATAAGGCCGGAATTGCCTTCCCCGGCCCGCGACCGGAGAAGGCGGATAGCCGATTTCAGGGACACTAAGAAAAGAAGAACAAAAAAATAATCCGTGATAATCCGTGTAAATCCGTGGTCAAAAACTTTCTCTCTCACTCGGGCCGGTGGGCAATGAGGGATTGGAGGAGGGCCTTGAGGGCGTCGATCCCCTCCCCTGTCTCCGCAGAGACTTCCACCACTTCCCGCTGTGGGAAGCGCGCCCGGAAGTCTCCAATTTTTTCGGCGGCCTCAGGCAGATCCATCTTGTTGGCCACTACGAACCAGGGCTTCCGGGCAAGGGTTTCGTCATAAAGGGAAATCTCCCTGCGCAGTAACTCGAGATCAGAAACGGGATCGCGGCCCTCACTGCCGGCGAGATCGATCACGAAAAGCAGCAGGCGGCAGCGCATGATATGGCGGAGAAAATCGTGCCCCAGCCCGATGTTTTCGTGCGCGCCTTCAATGAGCCCGGGTATATCCGCGACGGTGCCGCGGCTGAATCCCTCGAATTCCATCACGCCGACCATCGGCTGCAGGGTCGTGAAGGGATAGGCTGCCACTTTGGGACGTGCCGCGCTGAGCCGGCGCAGCAAAGTCGATTTTCCGGCGTTGGGAAATCCGACGAGCCCCGCGTCGGCGATCTTGCGCAGTTCCAGATAGAACCGCCCCTCCTCGCCGCGCTCACCCGGTGTAGCCTGCTGGGGTGCCTGGTTGCGCGCGCTCTTGAAGTGGACATTGCCCCGGCCGGCGCCCCCGCCCTTTGCCAGGACGAATCGATCACCGAGATTGGTGAGATCCGCGATTTGTTCGAGCCGGGGGGCGGCGCCGTCCTGGGGGCCTTGCGGCAGTGACACTGCCTTAGCGCGAAGCGCGTCCTCATCGCCCGAGGGTCGCTCTGCTGAGCCCGCGGAGCGGGATAAAGCATTGCCCTCCACGGTTGACGTGGAGGGTTGTGCTTCGTCAGAACCGAGAGCTTCGGGGGAGCGAACCTCCCGCCACACCACGGTCCCGGCGGGCACCGCCAAAACCAAATCCTTTCCGGAGCGACCCGTCTTCTGCGCCCCTCCGCCGTGTCCGCCGGCGGGCGCTTTGAGGTTCGGCTTGTAGAAAAAATTCTTCAAACTGTCGGTGTGCGAATCTACCACCAACACCACGTCCCCCCCCTTCCCGCCGTCGCCGCCGTCGGGCCCGCCTTTGGGCACGTACTTTTCTCGACGAAAACTGACGGCCCCGTCGCCGCCGTCCCCAGCCTTGGCATGCACCACGATATGATCGACGAACATCTTTCGTTTCGGGGCCGCGGCATTTCGCGCCCTTGGCACGGTCAGTGAACCAGTTTCTGGTACAATGCATGGGTCTCCCGCGCGATGGATTCCCAGCTGAACTCTTCCCGCGCGCGTCTCCGTCCGGCGCTAGCCATGGAAGCACGCAATTCAGGATCAGCCATGAGCCGGTCGACGGCCGACGCCAGGTCGCGCTCGAATTTTTCCGGGTCCAGAGGTTTGAAGGGACTTTCGTCCGCCTGTTCCAGCGCGACCAGGAGCCCCGTCTCGCCGTCGACTACCACCTCCACCATGCCTCCTACTTTGGAAGCCACCACCGCGGTCTCGCAGGCCATGGCCTCGAGGTTGATGATGCCGAAGGGCTCGTAAATGGACGGACAACAGAAAACGTCGGCGTGAGAATAAAACGCGATTTTTTCGGGGTTTGATATCATTTCCTGGATCCAGAAAACGCCTTTGCGTTCCGCCTGCACCCTGCCGACAGCTTCGTTCATTTCAGAGGCAATCTCGGGGGTATCCGGTGCGCCCGCACAGAGGACGACCTGGTGTGCCGGATCCATGTGGGCGATGGCATTGACGAGATGGACGATCCCCTTCTGCCGAGTGATGCGCCCCACGAAGAGGACAAAAGGTTTCCCAGGATCGACGCCGTACTTTGTGAGCACGTCGGGCCGGTTGACTTTGCTGTATTCCTCGGGATCGATTCCGTTGTGGATGATGTGGACTTTATTTTCGTCGACGTCGAACAACTCCAGGACGTCGCGTCGCGTGCCTTCCGAAACCGCGATAACGGCATCGGCCATCTCGATGGCGGTTTTCTCGAGCCACACAGTAAAGTCGTACCCGCCCCCCAGCTGCTCGCGTTTCCACGGGCGCAAGGGCTCGAGCGAATGGACGGTCAGCACCAGAGGCACTCCGTAATTGAGTTTCGCGAGGATGCCGCCGAAATGGGAATACCAGGTGTGCAGGTGGACCAGATCGGCATCGATATCCCGGGTATTGAATGACAGGCAGCGGCGCAGCGCACCGAAGACCGAGTGCAGACTCTCCGGAGCGCTCCAACCGGTCTTGTCGAGACCGGCGCCGTGCACTTGGATACCACCGTCATGCGACTCCTGTTGGCCGAAGCAGCGCACCTCCACGTCGCAGAACTTGGCAAGCTCCCGCGTGAGATACTCCACGTGGACCCCGGCCCCTCCATACACGTGGGGCGGGTATTCGTTGGTGAGAATGAGCGTTTTCATGGATATGTGGGGAGTCCGTCCGCTTCCTACGAGACGGGCGGATGAACTCAAAACTCGACGGTCTGTCCCATCTTGGCAATCTCAATGGGACCGATTCCGTTCCGCTCTCGAAGCGCGCCTTCCAGGGCTTCGAGCTGCTCCGGCCCACCGTGCACCAGCCAGACTTTCTCGCGAGGGCCGGTCATGCTGTCGAAGTAATTGAGCAACTCACTGCGATCGGCGTGGCCGCTGAACGAATCCATGATCTCAATATTGGCGCGCACCTTGTTCGGTTCGCCAAAGATATTGACCTCGTCGTCGCCGTTGCGAAGTTTCCAGCCGAGGGTGTTCTCGGCGCAATACCCCACGAAGAGGACGGTGTTCTTGGGTTTCCCGATATTATTGCGGAGGTGATGGAGAATCCGGCCGGCTTCACACATGCCGGAGGCGGAGATAATAATGCAGGGTTTATCCCGGCGATTGAGTTCCTTTGATTTCGTGACGCTGCGGATGAGGGTGAGGTTTTCAAAACCGAAGGGGTCTCGTTTCTCGAAGAGAAAATCGTAAATTGTCTGGTTAAAACACTCGGGGTGGAGGCGAAAAATCTCGGTCGCGTTCACCGCCAGCGGACTATCGACAAAGATGGGGACGTCGGGGATTTTGTTGGCTTCGGTCAACTGGTGGAGGACGTAAATCATCTGCTGAGTGCGGCCCACCGCAAAAGCGGGAATAATCACTTTCCCGCGATCCTTGAGGGTGCGCTCGAGAATTTCAGCGATCTGCTCATCGGCTCTGGTGGGCAATTCGTGTTCGCGGGCGCCATAAGTGCTTTCCATGATGAGAAAGTCGACGTCCTCCGGAATGACGGGGTCGCGGAGAATATCGTTATTGCCGCGGCCGACGTCCCCGGAAAAAAGCAGTCGCTTGCGGCGATCTGTTTCTGTCTCATGCAAATCCAGGATGACCTGGGCCGAACCCAGGATGTGCCCGGCATCGACAAAGGTGAGTTCCACGCCTTCCGCGATGGGAATTTTTCGATCGTATCCGATGTTCACGAAATACCGCATGCAGCGTTCCGCATCGACTTCCGTGTAAATCGGTTCCAGTTCCGTCAATCCCTTGCGGGAGTTGCGCTTGTTCAACCACTCGATGTCATAGCCGTGGATGCGCGCGGAATCCGCGAGCATAATCTGGCAGAGATCGCGCGTCGCAAAGGTGCAGTAAATATTGCCGTCGAATCCTGATTTCGTGAGATTGGGCAGATTGCCGCTGTGATCGATGTGAGCGTGCGAAAGCACCACCGCCGTAAGTTCTTCGGGTTTGAAAAGAAATTTTCGGTTTTGGTCATACGACTCCTGCCGCCGCCCCTGGTAAAGCCCGCAGTCCAGCAGGATCTTCTGCCCATTGATCTCCAGGAGGTGCTGCGATCCCGTGGTCGTTCCCGCCGCCCCGCAAAACTTCAATTTCATGGCCGATTCAAACGCCGCGCCGCTGTGGGCTCCATCTTGGATTGAATGATGGCGCCCGTGAGCCCGTCCAAGGGAATGCAGCCACGGCGCCCTAGCACTTACCGCAAGTCTTTCCTACTGGAAAGAAGATATTTCCCGGGCGGGAACAGAAGGGCAGGTTGGCCCCCACCTTCCACTTGAGCGCCGCCTCCTTTCACCTATAATTCACACCATGATCTCCAAAATAATATCCCCCCGAGTTCCGCTGTTCATGAGCGTGTGCGCCCTGGTCCTCACCATCGTCGCCTGCACGACGGTGCCCGATACCGGGCGCAAGCAGTTCAATGTCCTCAGCCCGGCACAGGAATCTCAGCTCGGCCTCACTGAGTTCGCCAAGTACAAGAAAAGCAAACCGATCTCGCGGAACAGCGCTTACAACGCCCAGGTCCAGCGCGTGGCGCGCCGCATCACCCCGGTCATCCCCCTGAAAAACGCACAGTGGGAATTCGTGGTCTTCGAAGATAAAACGCCCAACGCCTTCGCCCTGCCGGGCGGCAAGGTCGGTGTCCACACCGGCCTCTTCCAGATCACCCAGACCGAGGCCGGGTTGGCGGCGGTCGTCGGGCATGAAATCGCGCACGTTTACGCGCGTCACAGCGGCGAGCGCGTGTCCGCGGGCCTGCTCGCGGCGGGCGCCACTGCCGTCGCAGCCGTCCTCACCAAGGACAGTTCCGATTCCAAACGACGCGCCGCCGTTATCGGCACCGGGGCCGTGGGAACACTCGGCGTGCTGAGCTTCTCCCGGAAGCAGGAAATCGAAGCCGATCAGCTGGGGGCGCTTTACATGGCGCGCAGCGGGTACGACCCGCGCGAAGCGATCGGCGTCTGGCAGCGATTCGCCAAGTACAAGCAAGCCAAGGGCGGCGCGCGTTTACCGCAATTCTTGAGCACCCATCCGGTCGACGACACCCGGATTCAGAAGTTGAACGAGTTCATGCCCCGCGCGATGGCGGAATACCGTGGCGCAAGCGGGAATTAAGGTTTCGAGGCCGCAAGGAGAAAGCATTGCCCTCCAGGTCAATCGTGGAGGGTTGCGCTTCGTCGCAACCGCGGCGGCGACGACAAAGCGTCGCCCTCCCTCATTCCCCACCGCCCTCAAACGCCGGATAGAGGAGATCCCAATCCACGGTGCGACCGTCGAGGCGCATGATCTCGAGATCGTAAATCGCGTCTTCGTTGTCCGCATCGATCTCCACCGCGAAAGCCAGCAAGTATCCCGCCAGCAACGCATTGGCAACGCCGCCCTGCTCCTGCAGCACCTTGCTCCGCACGTAAAGAAAATCCGCGAGCAGATCCGAGGCATACTCGGATTTCACGGCGGGAGTAGCCATACCGCGCGAAAGCTTGAAGTTCCCCACCACCGCGATCCGGTTTCGAGGATTCAGCTGCAAGGCCACCGCCAGCATTCGTGACGCCAGTGCAAGATCTTTGTGCTCCTTGGATCCGTCCGCGAATCGATTGCTGACATACGCCGCAATTTCATTGGCGAGTCGATCGCGCTCAATCGTCATCAAGCCCAACTCATTGCCTTCGAATAAACGATGCTCCGGTGCCGCTGCCCGATATTTTTCCTCTTCTTTCCCCGGTGCAGACAGCGGGCAACCAAGAAGCGCGACCAGGAGAATCGCGGATGTTGAAATCTTGCACATCGGGTTGACCAAAGAGAATATGAGGGGACGAAACCAAAACGGGAGCGAGAGGTAAATATCCCCGAGCCTAGCAAAATTTCAAGGGCAACCTCCCCGCATCCCCCCGAGCGACGTGCACATGGACAAATCCCAATTGAGAGCCGAGATCCGGCGAGAACTCCGGACCCTCGATGAATCGGCCAGGGCCAAGGCATCGGCCGCCATCCGCCGTGAGCTCTCTGCGCACCCCGTTTACCGGAACGCCCGCAGCGTGGCGGTGTTCGATGCATGCCCTCCGAGCCCGACCTCTCGGACCTCTTCCACGAGACCGGCGCGGCGGAGAAGTCCTTCTGCTATCCACGCTGCGGAGATTCCGATTCCGCACTTCGTTTTTACGCGGTCGAAGAAGAAGCGCAGCTGCGTCCTTCACAGCTTGGCGCTTTCCGCGAACCCGATCCCTCCGCGTGCCGGGAGATCGCGCCAGGCGAAATCGATCTCGTTATCGTCCCGGGAGTCGCGTTCACTCCCGATGGCGCAACCCGGCTGGGGCGAGGCGGAGGGTTTTACGATCGCTTTCTCTCCGAGCCAACCCTTGAGGCCAAATCCATCGGCGTCTGTTTCGCGTTGCAGCTGCGAGAAAATCTCCCTCGAGAAGCGCACGATCTTCCCGTGGATCTTGTGATCACGGAAGAGATGCTCCCTTAAAACGTAGCCGCGCGCCCTTACACCCACTGCGGCAAGTTGAGATCGAACTCGGGAATCCGCACGAAGATCAACTCACCGCCGCCGGTCTCCCCGAAGAAGGCGCCCGTCGCCCGGCTGTTCTCGCTGACGACGTGGTAACTGTTATACCGGAAACTCTCTCCCTTCTCCAGGCAGGGGAACTGGCTGACGACTCCGTCGCCTTCCACGACGATCTTTTCCCCGTTGCTTTGAGTGATGACCCACTTGCGGGCCCGGATGGTCACCTCTTCACCGGAGTTGTTCTCGATGGCGATGAAATAGACGAAAGGGTGGGGCCGGTCCTGGGGGGCATCCAGACTGGGCATATAAATGACGTCCTCGATTTTCACGTCCAGGCCTGGAAGCTCTCTAATCTCTCTGCTCACGATTGTAATTTAAGTCTTTATATTGATTCAATAAAGCTCAAAGTCACGGATTGACCGGGGTTTTTATCCGCTCCATGGTCCGCCGTGCCCCAGGCCCAGTTCATTTCCGACCGGCCCGTCGCCCTCAGCGTGGCGGGTTCGGACTGCTCCGCGGGGGCCGGCCTCCAGGCGGATCTCAAGACCTTCACCGCTTTCGGGGTCTACGGCCTCACGGCGCTCACCTGCGCCGTCTCCGAGGTCCCCGGAGAAGTGGAGCGGATCGAGGCCATGCCCCCGGATTTCCTCTCCTCCCAGGTCGAGCTCCTCTGCCGTCACTTCCCCGTGCAGGCCCTCAAGACCGGGATGCTTTACTCGACGGGTCACGTCATGGCCCTGGTGCAAAGTCTCGAGCGGGCCGGGTTTTCCGGGGCCCTGGTGGTGGATCCCGTGATGGTGGCCAGCAGCGGAGATTCCCTGATCCGGGAGGACGCCGTCCGCGCCTACCGTGATCTCCTGTTTCCCCGGGCCAGCGTCCTCACGCCGAACCTGGACGAAGCCGGGGTGCTCCTGGGGAGGGCACTGACCGCTTCCCAAGACCTGGAACCCGCCGCCAGGGAACTGTGCGCCCGCTATGGAGTCGCCGTTCTTGTGAAAGGCGGGCACCTCGAAGGAGCGGAGGCAATCGATTTCCTCTGCGAAGACGGCACTTCCTGCGAAACTTTCTGCGCTCCGCGAGTCGAGGGCGTCAAGACGCACGGCACCGGATGTACTTACTCCGCCGCCATCGCCGCCGGGCTGGCCCACGGCCGCTCCCTTCATCAATCGGTGGCTGACGCGAAAGCCTTCGTCACTAAAGCCATCTCACGCGCCCTGGAATGGGGCTCGCCACCGGCGCCGATTCATGCTTTAAATCACAGGCTGGAATGAATCTTTTCTTTTTCTCGTCGCTCTCCCGCATCTTCCCCCCTCGTCTTGTCCGTCGCCGCCTGGCCTGTGCCCTGCTTCTGACTCTGGCCTTGCCGGCTCGGTCTTACGGAGAGGCGGACGCGGCTTCGGAGGTAAAACCCGAATCCCTGGAAACGCTCAGCCAATCCCAGCTCCAGGAGGTGTTTCGCGTCCTTAACCGGCATTACATCGAGAACGAAACTCTCAATTACGAAGCGCTCAATCGCGCCGCTCTCGACGGACTTCTGCGACGGCTCAGCTTCGGCGCCACCCTGGTGCGGCGCAATGGCGACCCCGATTCCGATGCGCCCGCGTTCAGCTTTCACGAGGAAGTTATCAAGCCGGGAATCGCTTACCTCCGGCCCGTAACTTTTGAGCCCAAGGAAGTGGAAGCGGCCGCCAAGGCGCTCAGGCGTTATCCCGGGGAAGAAATCCACACGCTTATTCTCGACCTCCGCGCCCCCGTAAGGATCGACGAATTCGGTCGGGCAGCCGCATTTCTCGATCTGTTTACCGGGCGCAATCAACTTCTTTTCAAAATCCAGAAACCATCCGACCAGCGAGCCGAACTTTTCCTCTCGAAAAAAGCCCGGCTCTGGGACGGGCGCCTCGTGGTGCTCGTCGACCGTGAATCGAGCTCCGTTGCGGAAACGGTGGCCGCGGTCCTCGATCATTACGTCGACTGCCTGACCATGGGTCAGCCCACCCAGGGGCGCACGGTGCAATATCAGGAGGTGGCGCTCGACGAGGAAACGGCCCTCCGCTTTGCATCCGCGGAAGTCCTCCTTCCTGACGATCGCTCTCTATTCCGAAAAGGGATTACCCCGCGCCTCCGCGCGGGGACTTCACCGCAAAGAAAACGCCGGGTATTCGAGCAAAGCGCCGCCAAAGGCATGCAACGTTTCGTGTTCGACCGGGAACGCCCCCGTTTGAACGAAGCAGCGCTTATCGCAGGCGACGACCCGGAATTGGATTATCACCTGGCAAAGAGCGCGGGCAAACCGACCCCTTACGATAAGACACCGCTCCGCGACGGCATGGTGCAACAGGCCCTGGAAACCCTCCTGGCCGTCGATTTCTTCCAACTCGAAGCGAAGGCGGAAAGCGGTGAGGTGGAAGAGGAGCAGACGGAGGAGGAAGAGTCACCGGCCGCGGGCGCGCAGGAAGAAGATGGGGCGGATTGAGGTGCGGGCGATCCCGGCGCAGATAGCAGACGGAGGGACGAGCTCCGCCTCATCCGCCGCGTCGAAAGAAGGGTTGTGGCTAACTCCGCGGTTCACTGCCGTAAACCAGAGTCTCAGCTTCGCGCTTACCGAAAAACATCACCGCGTGCCCCCCGCCGGAATGCGGTGCACTCAGGCGCGGGGCCATGTCGTAGTCCGGGAACACGTAAACGCGCTGCGTTGTGGGATAGAATTTCCACCAGGCTGCCCCCAGCATTCCCGTCAGCGCCAGCGCGGACACCACCAGGATAGCCACCACCCAGCCCGATCTCGCCTGCGAATTTCCGCCGTCATCGAACCCGGGTGCGGGCGCACTTCTTAACCGAGGCGCGGCCGCGATTTTGGAGATGTCCTCTTCGTCACCGAGGTATTCTTTCTCCAGCCAGTAGAGGCGAATCGAAAGCTCAATATTGAATCGTTCGAATTGATTGAAGGGATTCTGCGCCACCGTCCCTTCGTCAATGCAACTGTCCAGGATCATGCCGAGCTCGCGGCTCCTCACGGTCCCCGCCACTTGCGTGCCGAACTCCAGGAGCGCACGCTTGGGTTGCCCGAGGAAATACGCCAGCAGGACAACATCTTCGCCGCCGAACCACTCGCCATGCAGATCTCTCATGGAAACATTCTCCGGAAGTTCCTGATTGGGACCGAAAACGAGAACGTAGATTGCGAAGGCGGATTCTTCCTGGTGATATTCCAGAAAACGCACGATGTCGCTTCGCTTCTGCTCCGTGAGAAGCTGTTGGGGATCAATGAGAAACTCTCTCGGCCGCTCTGTGAAATAGGCGGGATGGAACTCGGCAGGCACCATCTCGATTTTCAGTGGCAGGGGCAGAAACGGCTCCTCGGGACGCGGTGTCTGCCTTTCCAGTTCGCGCGGCATTAACCGCATGCCGGGCACATTGAGATCGCGCGGCCGCGCCCGCGGATCCGACGGCTGCATGCCCTCTGCATCGGAATCTCCACTAAGCCCGTCGATTCCCCTGCGCAGCGATTGGACGCCCTCCTCGGGAATCATTTCTTCCGGCCAGAGACCGCCCCCGAGCAAGACAGAGCCGGGTTCCGCAAATTTATCCGCGTCCTCCTCGGACCACACCGGCAACTCCACCGCCGACTGCGCACGTGCGCCACCTGGAAGCAGGAACAACATGGCCGTCATCGCCGTCACGACGATGCCAAGAATGAGAATGTGGATACACGCGGCCCTCAATACTTGTCCTCCTCGCGTTCGATTTCGACCCCTCTACTCCCGGAGCTGCTTTCTGGAGCCGTTAGATCACCCGAGGTTCCGCCGAGGACGTTGGGATCGGAACCAATACTGATCGGGGGGGAAGAATACCCGGCGTCCTTGAGCTTGCGAAAGAGCGGTTTCCCCAGGGGAGGGGCCGGTGGCGGCGCAAAACGTTCGGGATTCTTTCTGGCGAGCCGGGAGTTCCTTCGAAGAGTCTTGGCAATCCCCTGGAGGAGAGTGCTCACGCCCCGGTAATAGTCTTCCTGAAAAAGCTGCGGCCGCGCCGCTTTGAGACAACGCCGCAGATCTTTTTCACCTAGAAAACTTTCCACCATGTACCCAAGAGTGATCCCCACAACGCGCGACTGCAGATCAACCACAATAAGAATCCCCTGCTCGTTGGGACGCGAGACGTCCACCGTGGATATCGCAGCGTGATTCATGAGCCAGAAACCGAACTGGCGGATGCTGGTCATCTGGGGCAGGACCCCGAAATAGACGGTGGTGAAGAGCTGTGGAAACTGGCGCTCGTACTGGTCGAGTTGTGCATCGAGCGCGTCCTTCTCCCGAATCCGGAGTCAATGCGCCGCGTCCGTAAGCCGGTCGAGAAGAATGGCCTCCTCCCCAAACTCATCATCCAGCGAGGCCAACATGAATCCGCATCGACTGCAATGCGGCAATCCGGGACCGATCGGCTGGACACAACGGGGACATTTCATTACTCGGCAGTTTCCAGGTCAAGCCGTCAGACCGCGCTTGTCCTGATTGGGCATTATAGCGGCATGCTTTTTCCCCGGCAACCGCAACTTTAAGGGGAGCCGCTGACCGTGTCTCGACCTACCTTCGCACTCCCTGATCGCCACGATTCCAGTAAATCACCAGGTTCAACGTGTCGCGACCGGAAGCGACGACATCTTCATCGCTGTCATCATCCAGATCAGCGAGCCGAAGATCTTCGCAGGCCATGGTGTTGTCGTCGATGACGGCCGAGCCCCAGCCGTTGGCCGCGGTATCATCGCGGTAAAATAACTTGATTCCCACCTTCTCCTCCGCATCCGGCCGAATCAACACGTGCACGGATCCGGACTGCTTCTCATCCTTGGTCTCGCCCGGATTCCAATTGGCGCCCACGGCGACCTCAATCCTTCCATCACCATCGAGATCCCGCGCCGCGAGACAGACGTTGTCCCGCAAAGAAAGGTTCTTTGCCATCACAAAGCGCGTCCAATCGGGATTCCGATACCACACAAATTCGGTCTTATCCGCGAGAAGAATGTCCGGCTTCCCATCCCCGTCGACATCGCCGATCGCGACCCCGTACCCGATCTCGATCGCGGCATCGATGGTCTCAGCCTCAAAACGCGCCTCCGTCGCGGCCGCGTCAACCAGAAATAGAATCAGAGGAAGCGCGAAGAAATGTGACGGTGTTCTCACAGTCCCTCAGACTAAGGAGGGATACCGCCCGACGCCAAACTGATTCCGAAGCTGGGAGGAAAGTAGGAATGCGGAACTCGGAACTCGGAACTCGGAACTCAAAAATCAGCAATCGCAAATCGTCAATCCTCCGCCTCCCCGCCCCCTTCCACCTCGGGGTACTCGATATGCGGGTAATGGGTCAGTTGTCGCAGTTCCATTCCGTAAAGACGGCAAATCTTATCCGCCTCGGATTGATCGTAGTCATCCCGGTAATAGATCTCTTTGATCCCATAAGCACAAAGCATCTGGGCGCAAGAAGTACATGGCTTGGTGGTGCAAGCCACCAACTTGACGGTGCCTCGCGTAAATAGACTGCACAGATTCACCTCCGCGTGCAGCATGTACTTCTGGCGGTCATCGCGATCCAACCAAAACTCCTCGCCGGCGTCATACCCGGGCGCCAGCCCGTTGTAAGCAGTCCCAATCACTCGATTGTCAAAATCAATCGCCACCGCCCCCACTTTCCGGAAGGGATCCTCCGAACGCAGGCTCGCCACGTGCGCGAGCGCCATGGCATATTCCGGTATCGAAATGCGCTTTCGTTTCTTCTCCAATCGTCGATCCTGAATGTGTTCCAGCATTACCGATCTCTCCCCGGCGTCATTTCACCCGCCCATTGCGTATACTATCCTGGCGGCCCGGGCCATCCAAAATCCGCTCAATAAACGGTGAACGCCTCCGAACCATCCAAACGCGTCGTGATTCTGGGAGCCGGATTCGGCGGGCTGGCCTGCTGTAAGAAACTCCGGAAGAAGGACCTCTCGATCACCGTCGTCGACCGCCAGAACCACCACCTCTTCCAGCCGCTCCTTTACCAGGTGGCGACCGCCGGCCTGTCGGCGCCCGACATCGCACAGCCGGTGCGGGCCATTCTCGCCCGGCAGCACAACACCACCGTCCTCATGCAGGAGGTCACAGGAATCGACCTCACCGCCAGGAAAGTCCTCACCGGCGAGCGTGAGATCCCTTACGATTACCTCGTCATCGCGCTCGGCGTGAGGAGCGGCTATTTCGGCCATCCGCACTGGGCCCGCTTTGCGCCCGGCCTGAAAAGCCTGTCGGACGCCACCCGCCTCCGCGCAGACCTCCTTTACTGTTTCGAGAGGGCCGAGTCCGCCTCGGACCCCGTGGAAATCGCGCGCCTCATGACCATCGTCATCATTGGCGGCGGACCGACCGGAGTTGAAATCGCGGGCGCTTGCGCGGAACTTGCGCGCAAAGTGCTCAAGCAGAGCTTCCGTCACATCGACACCGCCCGCGCGCGCATCATTCTTCTCGAGGCCGCGCCCCGGATTCTCGGAACGTTTTCGGAAGACCTGTCGCGCTACGCGGAACGCAAACTGGCCCGAAAGGGCGTTGCTGTGCGGACCAACACCCCGGTCGCCGACATCAGCGAACACCGTGTCCACCTGGAGGGCGAGATCATTGAAGCCGATACCATAGTCTGGTCGGCAGGCGTAGAGGCCCCTCCCCTGACCCGGTCACTCGGTGTAAAACTCGACCGCACCGGACGCATCGTCGTGGACAAAGATCTCAGCGTCCCCGGTCATCCCGAGGTCTTTGCTATCGGCGACATCGCCTCCGCCGTGGACACCGGCGGCGAAACTGTCCCCGGCCTGGCGCCGGCCGCCATCCAGATGGGGCGCCACGTCGCCTCAATTATCGCCCAGGAAGCTTTCGTCCCCGGTGGCGATCTCAAACCTTACCAGGGGCTCTTTCGAAAAGAGTTTTCTTACCTCGACAAAGGCACCATGGCGACGATTGGACGCTCCGCGGCGGTCGCCTCCACCATGGGCCTGCGCTTTCGCGGTTTCATCGCCTGGATTCTCTGGCTCTTCATCCACTTGATTCTGCTCGTCGGACTGCGTAATAAACTCGTAGTCCTGCTGCAATGGTTTTACGCTTACCTCCGCTATAATCCCGGGGCGCGCATCATCACCGGCGTAACCGGCGGCGCGAACGACCCCAAATCGTCCGGCCTGTCCAGGTAACCGTGCGTCACCCGCGACCCTTTCCCCATGTTCATTCCGGAAAAAATCGAGGCCATCGGAAAAGAAATCGCCATTCATTGGAATGACGGCACAGAGAGTTTTTATCCGATGGAATTGCTGCGCGCCGTGTCACCGAGCGCAGAGAACCGCGGCGAAACCGATCTCCTCGGCCGCGTCCATGGAGGCACCGACCAGACTAAGTTCCCGGGAGTGGAAGTAACGCGTTGGCAGGGCGTGGGCGGCTACGCGGTCCAATTCTTCTTCAGCGATGGCCACCACACCGGCATTTATTCGTTCGATTACCTGCGCGACATCTGGGGAGAGCTGGAGAAGCCCGAATGAATCAGTCCGATTTCTGATTGCCGATTGTTGATTGCTGAATTTCGAGTTCCCCCTCTTGTCATCCCTCATCCCTCATCCCTCATCCCTCATCCCTCATCCCTCATCCCCTTCTTGTCATCCCGAACGGAGCCTGAAATGACACAGCACAGGGTCGATTGCCGATCTCCGCATCCCGCATTCGTCATTGGGCACTTCCGAATTCGTCATTCCTCACCCGAGCCGCGCGAGGGTGAGGACGAGTCGCCGTTATGCTTCTCAATCATCGCGTAGGCATTGTGATTGTGAATAGACTCGAAGTTTTCCGCTTCCACGCGATACCAGGTAATCCGCTCTTCTTCCTTAACCTTCATCGCGATGTTGCGCACCAGGTCCTCGACAAAGACCGGATTATCGTAAGCACGCTCGGTGACCGCCTTCTCGTCCGGCCGTTTGAGGAGACTGTAAAGTTCTGAGCTGGCAGCTTCCTCCACCAGACTGATGAGATCTTCCACCCATACGAATCCGTTGGTCCGCACCGCGAGCGTCACAACTCCGCGCTGATTATGCGCTCCGCGGGTGCTGATGGCCTTGGAGCAGGGACAGAGCGTGGTCACGTGCACTTCCACCGTGGTCACCAGGTCGACGTGGTCCGCTTCCCCGGTGGCGTTGAAGCGCACCACGTAATCCATCAACCCTTTGGCACCGGTGACCGGCGCCTCTTTTTCAATGAAAAATGGAAACTCGATGTCAATGTGCGCGCGTTCGGAATCAAGCCGCTCCATGAGGGCGGGAAGAATGCCCCCGATCGAATCCGACGCCAGCTCAAACCCCCAGTTCGAGATTACTTCCAGGAACCGGCTCATGTGCGTGCCCTTGAACTCGTGAGGCAGATCCACGGTCAAGGTGATGGTCGCGACCGTTTCCTGGCCGGACCCGTTCTTCTCCTTCACGCGAATCGGATACTTCAGATTCTTGATCCCCACACGGTCGATGGCGATACCCCGGTGATCCCTCTCACTCTGGGTATCCTTCAACTCCTGCCTGGTGGGCATATGCATCAGCATTAAATCCTCGATTAAACCGAATTCCGCCCAACTCTAGCGGCTTATCCCTTGAATTCAAACGAATCCCCGCCTTTATTTAGCCTCCGTGCCGTGCGCATGCGACCAGCCCTTTCCCTGACATTACCATGCCGTCCTCCCGAGGAGACAAATACCACCTGCCGATTCGCCCGCGACGCAATCGCAAATCAGAAACGGTTCGCGGGTTGGTTAGGGAAACTTCGCCGGCCGCCGAGGACCTGATCTATCCCCTCTTCGTTCAGGAGGGCGAGAAAGACGATGAGATTGCCTCCATGCCCGGTTGTAAACGCTGGGGCCTCAGCGGTCTCGTCGAAGAAACCGGGGGCGCGCGCGACGAAGGAGTCCGCGCCGTGGTCCTCTTTCCCGCCATCGATGAGAGCTTGAAAAATCCCACCGGGGATGAATCCTGCAACGACGAAGGCCTGGTCCCCCGGGCGATTCGCGAGATCAAGGCGACTTACCCGGACGTTGCAGTGATCACCGACGTCGCTCTCGACCCATACAACAGCGACGGACACGACGGCGTCGTCGACGAAGACGGTCGCATCCGTAACGACGACACCGTGCACATCCTTTGCCGGCAAGCTCTGGCACATGCCCGCGCAGGCGCGGATATCGTCGCCCCCAGCGACATGATGGACGGACGAGTGTCCGCCATCCGCGCGGCCCTGGACGAGGAAGACTTTGAGGATGTTTCTATTCTATCCTATAGCGCAAAGTACGCGTCCTCCTTTTACGGACCCTTCCGTGGCGCGCTCGGCTCGGCGCCCAAATCCGGTGACAAAAAAACTTACCAGATGGATCCGGCCAATGCCCGCGAGGCCGTCCGCGAAGCCCTCCTCGACGAGGCAGAGGGAGCCGACATGCTCATGGTCAAACCGGCGGGTCCCTATCTGGATATCATCCGGCGACTGCGCGAGCGGGTCCACCTGCCGCTGGCGGCTTACCAGGTGAGCGGTGAATACCTCATGATCAAATCCGCCGCCGCAGCCGGCTGGATAGACGAAGACGCAGTTGTGCTGGAAACGCTCACCGGGATTCGCCGGGCGGGCGCGGACATGATTTTAACCTATTACGCCCGCCACGCCGCGCGATTGCTGCGGTGAGGCGACCCGCCTTCGCTAAAGCTTCGGCGCGGCCGCGCGCTTGTCCCGCCGTAGCTTCAGCGAAGGAGGATCCCTGCGGAGCCGCAGCCCTCCGCCGCGGATTTAGTTTGGACCGCCGCGGCGCGGCGGATTACATTCCAAACCATGAAATCTCCTCGATTCCGCGCCATCTTCCCCGTCACGGCCCTGGCGTTCAGTTTCGCCGCCGCCTCCCAGGCCGCGCCACCTCCCCCTCCGGAGGGCGTCAAGACCATCGAGATCGGAGCCGCCGCGCCCGATTTCCATCTGCCCGGCGTCGACGGAAAGAAGCACCGACTTTCCGAATACGATCAGGCCGATATTCTCGCGGTCCTCTTCACCTGTAATCACTGCCCTTCCGCCCAGGCCGCCGAAGGCCGCATCAAGAGCATGGTCGAAGATTATAAAGACGAGAGCTTTCAACTGGTCGCTATTTCACCAAATGATCCACTCTCGATCCGCATCAATGAATTGGGATACAGCATGCGCGGGGATTTGCTCGAAGAAATGGTCGAGCACGCCAGGGAAAACGGATTCAATTTTCCCTATCTTTACGACGGCGAAACGCAATCCGTCTCCAAGGCGTATGGAGCCATGGCAACCCCGCAAATCTTCATCTTCGATCGTGGACGCAAACTTCGCTACGTTGGACGGGTTGACGATTCCCGCAACCTCGAGGCGCCGGAGTCGCAAGATGCCCGCAATGCCATCGACGCCCTTCTGGCAGGCCGGCCGGTCCCCGTCGAAGTCACCAAGTTCCACGGTTGCTCCACCAAGTGGGCTTACAAGCGCGCAAAGGTCAAGGAATTCGAGGAAGCCTGGGAAAAGCTGCCGGTAACTCTCGATACCATCGATGCTGCCGGCTTGAAGAAACTGGTCGCCAACGATACCGACAATCTTCGGCTCTTCAACGTCTGGGCCACCTGGTGCGGCCCCTGCGTCGCCGAGTTTCCCGATCTCGTCGAAATTGGACGTCAGTTCGAGAACAGGAATTTTGAATTCATCACCATCAGTTCGGACAACCCCTCGCACAAAAAGGAGGTGCTGGAATTCCTGGAGAGCGAGCACGCAGCCGCCGGCAAGCGCGCACTCTCCTATCTCAAGAAAGAGGGCAGGACCACCAACAATTACGTCTTCGCCTCCTCCAGCGTCGACGAACTGGTCCACGCTCTCGATCCGGAATGGGACGGCCCGATTCCCTATACGATCCTCGTCGCCCCCGGCGGCAAGATTATTTACCGCCACACCGGCGAGATCGACCCCACTGAATTGCGACGGGCTATCCTCGGCTACTTGGGGAGGTATTACCTGTAAACCGACCCCCGGGAGGGCAACCCCGGACTCTACTGCCGCGACGGAGCGGCGATCTCCTTAATACCTTCCCCGTTTTGTCATCCCGGGCGAAGCTTCGCGCCTCGACTCCGCGCTTGGGGGCCGGCGGCTGGTCGCCGGGCGGCAGGTGCGATGCCGGCACGCGTTACGCCGGGCCGTGCGGCCCAGGCATCCTGCTTGTGATCCGGAAACCCTCCGCAAGGAGGCCAGTGTCACATTGCCGGAGAGGGGCTCCTTTACTCGACGACATCGGCGGGACGGTCACGCGAAAAGGCGCCGAACACCTTTCCGGAAACCTGGCCCAGACCGCGCCGCACCGAAGCGAGCGGGGAGAACTCTTTTTCCTGGGGCTCCCCGGCCTTCGGCGCCGTATCGGAAATGCTCAGTGGTTGCCCGTCGCTCGCCGCGGAATCCGGGGCCGACGCCGGTGATGTCTCCTGGGATTGCGGATACCACACTTTGCCCAGGAGATCCCCGTCGAGCGCGCTGACGTAAAGCCGTCCCACCGCAAGATTGCGATGGTCGCGCAGGTCCACATACCACACCGGGTCCTGGCTCAACTCACGGCAACGTAACTCGTAACTGATACTGTCGAATCCCACTTTGGCCTCCTTGGCCTCGCGATCCGCGATCCGGAAAACCTGTGCGGAATTCACACGCACTTTGTCATAGGGTACGACCCCGCCGGGAAGTTCCGCCGCAGTCTCATCGGTGAGCTGCTCATTATCCACCACCTTTCCGTCGCGGACGCGGTAGAGGCGAAACTTGCCCGCCTCCCTGGGCTGGAACAAAACCACACGCCACTCGCGCGGTTGGTCCTGACCATTGAAGCCTTTGACCTGGACCACCTGCTTGAGAGACTCGCTCGAGACCTGCTTGCCAAGCACGTCGAGTGCGCTTCGATCGGTCTTCGGGGCACTGGCAAGCCCAGACAACGCGCTGGAAAGAAGGAGACCAGAAATAATCGGAAAATTCCTATTCATACGATAAATATATAGATTCTTGATATTTTGTAAAAGCTAAATAATTCAGAATTTCAACCCCCTTCCCGCCCCGCCTTCCTCCTCTGTCCACCTCTGGCCCCAGGAAAAGGCCGCGTCGAAAGGCTTCTTGCGCCCGTATCCAAGCCACAACAGATTGAGATCAGCCACCGCCAACCCAAGCCAACCTTGGAATTCCCCTCCCACGCAGCCCTCGTCATCGCCGGCCACGGTTCCACCGAGAACCCGGACTCCAGCGCGCCCACCTTCCAGCACGCCGATGCGATTCGCCGCCGGGGCCTCTTTAGCGAGGTCACCTGCGCCTTTTGGAAGGAGGAGCCGAGCTTCCGCCAGGTTTACCGCATGGTGGAGAGCGCAGAGATTTACGTGGTTCCCAACTTCATCTCCGAGGGGTATTTCACCCGCGAGGTGATTCCGCGCGAACTGGAACTGGATCCCGACTCCAGAACCACCCGGGTCCACGGCAAGCTGGTCCATTACTGCGACCCGGTCGGTGTCCATCCCACCATGGCCGGGCTCCTCATCAAGCGCGCCCGCGAAGTGGCGCCCGGTGTGCCGCCCGAAGAGTGCAGTCTCCTGGTGGTCGGCCACGGCACCGGTCTCAACAGTAACTCGCGCAAAGCAATCGAGGATCAAGTCGCCCGCATTCGCTCGGACGTGGACTTTTCTTACCTCGAGGTGCTGGACACTTACATGGAGGAGGATCCGCTGATCACGAACTGGCAGGAAATCGCCAAGGCACCCAACGTGGTGGTGGTGCCCTTTTTCGTTTCAGACGGGCTGCACAGTTATCAGGATATCCCCGTGATGCTGGGAATCGAAAAGGAACCGACCGCAGCCGCGAGCCAGAGAGAGGTTTTCCGGCAGAATCCCCACCACCTCGACGGACGCAACCTCTATTACAGCAGCGCCATCGGAACGGAACCCGACATGGCCGATGTCATCCTCGACCAGGTGAAGGATCTAATAGCGCAGGAAAACTGATCCTCACCATCGCGCCGCCAATCCCGTCCCTCATGTCTTCCTCCACCGTAGAGTCTCCAATGACGCGGGCGCTTCTCAAGTGGGTGGACTCCGGACTCAATCGCATCGGCGAGATTTCCATTATCCGCGAAACGCGGTCGAGCGATCACGCGTTCCGGCTTGTGCACCACCTCGACATCGCCGGCCCCGAATCCACCCCGCGAGGAGAGCTCACCCCATACCATTCTCCGGGGGACGCGAGAGAGATCGTAAAGTTCAACGCCCGCGGAGAATACCGGCCGCTGAAAACAGCGCCCGACTTGCGGCGCGGATGGGAACTCCGTCTCGCCGATGCGACGGCCCTGCGCGAGGCGCTCGATTACTTTTACCCCGCCATGATCGCGGCCTGGTTCCATTACTGCGAAGGGCGCGTTCCCTCGGTCCCCTTGCGTGAGACCCTGGGTCGACAGACGGGGATGTATCGATTCGCCCGGGAAATCACGGACGCGGACGCCCAGGAACTGGTGGCGAATCATTGCGACTCCCAAAAGGGATGCCTCAAGAAGATCCTCTGGCAACTGGACGCGGAGACGCCTCTGAGCGGCCTTCCGCCCTGCAAGCACGATCCCGGAGCGGCTCCCGACGGCCTGGAAGATCAGGCGATCCCCCTGCTCTGCCAGGAAGCGTGCAACCTGGTCGTCGGGGAAGCGCGCCGGGTGTCGAAACGGGCGGCGGAGGCCCGGAAGAGGGCCGGCGGGAAGGAGTGAGGGGGGCTGCGCAAAGTCCGCCCTCGCGATCACCCGCCGAGGGGCACCCCCCGCCTCCCTGGGACCCTGGCTCGAATCGCCAGAATCCCTAGAAACCGCCTGCATTTTTGCAAATCGCCCCCGACCGATTCCAAAAACTGAGAATAAAGCTTCCCATATAATTAAGATTTGTATAATTTATGCCTATCTAAACTGTAAACGGGGCTCGTGATGTCCCGAGCACTGAGCAAGGAGTCTATATCCATGGCGAAGATTGTAATCATTGATGATGAACCGAGCATCCTTCAACTCATGACCAAGCTCTGTGAGGGGATGGGGCACGAAACCCATTCCTTCCAGACCGGGGCCCAAGGCATGAAGGGTATTGAGCAGGTCAATCCGGAGGTGCTGATCGTCGATTTGCGCATCGGCGATATGAACGGTCTCCAGATCATCGAGCAATGCAGCCAGGCTTATCCCAACATGGATATCATCATGGTGACGGGATACGGCACCGTGGAAACCGCCGTGGAGGCCATGAAACTGGGGGCCTTTGATTATCTCACCAAGCCCTTCGAACTCGACGACCTGCAACGCACCATCAACCGGGCGCTGAGTTCCGATGCCACGGCCCCGGCCCAACTCACCACCTCGGCCCAGGAAGAATTGAGCACCTTCCGCTCCGCTCTCATTGGCGAGAGCCCGCAGATCAAGGAAATCCTCGAGTTCGTCGATAAGATCGCCGACAACGACAGCCCCGCCCTCATCGAAGGGGAGTTCGGTTCAGGGAAACAGACCGTGGCGCGGACGATTCACAATCATAGCCGCCGCAACGACGCGCCTTTTAAAGTGCTTCACTGCAGCTCGCTCCCGGAGGATCTTCTCGAAATGGAACTCTTCGGCGGCGCCGGCGCCAGCACCACCCGCACCATCTTTCAGCGCGCCCAGGGCGGCACCGTTCTCATCGAGGAAATCAACGTCATGCCGCTCCGGCTGCAGAGCCAGCTCGACGCCTATCTCGAGGGTATCAATGAACAGCGCCTGCGCGGCGCCCTGCCTGGCCAACTTGACTGCCGGATCATCGCATCGTCCAACGAGCCCCTCGAAGCCTGGGTCAAGGACGGTCGCTTCCGCGAAGACCTCTATTACCGGATCTCTGTGATCCCGATCACGGTCCCGCCGCTGCGCCAGCGCAAGGACGATATACCGTTGCTCATCGATCATTTCCTGGATAATTACACCAAGCTCACGGATACCAAAAAGAAGGAGGTCGACAAGTATTCCGCCGAGTTGATGGGCAATTACAAGTGGCCCGGGAACGTCGATGAATTGCAGAACGCCATCGAGCGCGCTTGCGCGCTCTCCGATGGAAACAAGATCCGGCCCGTGGATCTCCCGCCGAAGATCACGCAAAAAATTGAGATCTCGGATGACGAGAACGAGAAGCTTCGCCACCAGCTTCCCATCGGGACAACGCTTTCCGATTACATCAAGAAGCAGGAGCGCATCTTCATTCGCGAGACTCTCAAGTACAACGAGGGATCTCGTGAAAAGACCGCGAGCATGTTGGGCGTCAGTATCGCCACCCTCTATCGCAAGATGGGGCTCAAGCTGGAGCGCGACAAAATGCTCGGCGTGAGTTCGTCCTCCTGAGGGGTGCCGGAGGCATTCCTGCAGAAGCAAGGCGAAGCCGGGATAAAGCATTGCCCTCCATGTCCCATGGGGAGGGTTGTGCTTCTTCCTAACCGCAGCCCACAGGGCGGCAATACTTCCTCGGAATGGACTCGGCGCCTTGCACTCCCACCTGCCTGCGTCTGTGTCATCCCGAGCAAAGCCTCTGGTGAGCCTGTCGAATCCATCGAGAGATCTCACGTTCGTGCAAGCCGCCATCCGGTGGACCCTCGAGGTCGGGCGACCCTTGCGGCGCCCCGCTGTGTCGACACCTGCCCTCTCGCGATAGAGTCTTCACCCCCCCGTTGAGAGAGATCCCTCGACTGCGCTCGGGATGAAAAAAAGGGGATGCGGGATGACAGAAAGCAGTGGGAACTCGAAACTCCGCAATCAGCAATCGTCGATCAAGAATCCCCCCTTACTCCCCGCCGTATAACAACTCCCGTTGCCAGGGCAGCAAGACCTCCTCGGGCCGGGTCGCGTTGAGGGCCAGGCGCTCGAGAACGGACTTCGACGCGATCAGAGTTTCGTCGAGATCGAGCGCTTCCGCCTGCTGGTTGCGCCGCCTTTTCAATGCTTCAAAGCGTGCTGCGAATCCCGGCTCCCGCGCCTGGCGCAACCCGGCCGTTTTTTCCGGCCATTCATCGCGCGGCATCTTGCGCACGCGCGCGATCGCCTGGTGAAAACGGTCTTGCGCAGAGGCGCGATGCCGGCCCGGGAATTTGACGCTCTTGGCGCCGGCTTCCAATTTGATGGCCGTCTGGAGCAGGTGGTCGTTGCCGATGACTTTGAAGGCGGGACGGTCAAGCTCCATGGCTTCTCGATCGCGCCAGTTCCACAACTCGCGGACGTAGGCCAGGCCGAGGCGGCTTAACTTTCCACAACCGGATATCCTCCATACCTTATCCTCAGGTTTCTCCGGGCGCTCGATCACCGCTTCCCGTGCGCTATCGCAGGATTGCACGAACCATTCGTAACGGCCCAGCGTCTGCAATCGTTCCACCAGGATCTCGCGCAAGGGCAGGATATACCGGACATCGTTAAGCGCGTATTCAACCATTTTGTCGGGTAAAGGCCGCTTCCCCCAGTCCGCCCGTTGCGAGTGCTTGGAAAGTTTTACGTCAAAAAACTCTTCGATAATATGCGCGAGACCGAATTTACGGTAACCGACCAGCCGCGCAGCCACCTGCGTATCGAGGACCACGGGTGGAATTACTCCAAAGGTCCTCTTGAGGATGCTCATATCAAAGTCCGCACCGTGCATCCATAGTTCGGTGCCGTCGAGAAACTCAAGGAGCGGCGCAAAGTCGGTGATCTTGAGAGGATCGATCAAGCGGTGCTCGCCTTCACAACTGAATTGAATCAGGCACAGCTTCTCCTTGTAAGAATGCAGGCTGTCGGCCTCGGTATCCACGGCGCAGACCCGGCCCTCTGCCCGAAATTGCCCGAGAAACCGGGCCATCTCCCCGCTCTCCTCGATTACAATCTCACCGGCCGAAGCTTCCAAAACAAGAGCAGGGGTTCCCGTTTTCCGTCTCCGTGTGGGCTCCGGCCCGCTCAGTGAGTTAAACCACGCATGAGGAGTTCCGCGTTGGTTGAGGTGCCGTGGATATGCTTTATAAGGACTTCCATGGCTTCCACCGCCGGAAGCTGCGCCAGTTGTCTGCGCACCAAATTGACGCGCTTCAACTCGTCGGGATGATAAAGCAGTTCGTCTTTTCGTGTTCCCGATTTCAACGTATGAATCGCGGGGAAAATCCGTTTCTCGGCAAGTTCCCGGTCGAGGTGAATCTCCATGTTGCCGGTCCCCTTGAACTCTTCAAAGATCACCTCGTCCATGCGGCTCTCGGTTTCAATCAAGGCGGTCGCCAGGATCGTGAGACTTCCGCCTTCTTCCACATTGCGGGCCGCGCTGAAAAACTTCTTCGGCTTAGTCAGCGCCTTGGCATCCACGCCGCCCGACATAATCCGGCCCTTGCCGGATTGGAGGGCGTTGTAACCCCGCGCCAGACGGGTGATGCTGTCCAGGAGAATAACCACGTCTTTCCCCATCTCGACCAAACGCTTGGCCCGTTCCGAAACCAGCTCGGCCACTTGGACGTGCCGATGCGGGGATTCGTCAAAGGTCGAACTGTAAACCGGGGCCTCCACGGTCTCGCGAAAATCCGTGACTTCTTCCGGGCGCTCGTCGAGGAGCAGGACGATCAGCTCAATCTCCTTGTGATTCTCCGTGATCGACTGCGCGATATCCTTGAGAATAATCGTCTTCCCCGCGCGCGGAGGCGCCACGATCAATCCTCGCTGACCTTTGCCCAGGGGGGAAACGAGATCGACGACCCGGGAGGAAAAGGCCTTGGTCACGGCATTCTCCAGAATGATGCGCTCGGAGGGAAAGAGAGCGGTCAACTTGTCGAAGGCGACGGGGTTTTCCCACTTTTCGAGCGGGGTCCCCTCCACCGCAAGAAGCCGGTCTACGGAAAGAAATTTTTCTTTATCCTTGGGCGCCCGCACGACCGCGCGCACCAGCGTTCCCGGCCTCAGGTTATTTTTGCGCACAAGCGCCGACGCGATGTATACATCATCCCCGTCCGGGCTGGGGGCAAAACTGAAGGCCGGCCAGCGAAGAAAACCATGACCCTCATTGCTGATTTCCAGAAAACCCTCCGCCTCAATGTGGCAACCGTGGCGCCCGAAGTAAGTGAGAATTTCGAAGACGAGCTGGTGCTTGGAGCGCAGCCCTCCGACACGCAATCCGTGCTCCACTCCGAGGGCGTGCAGATAGCCGACGGTCTTCTGCTGAAACTCGTTGAGATCGATCTTTTCAGGGATCGGCGGTTTCGATTTTTCTTCTTCCGCTACCGCCTCGGAAGTCTTGGTTGCCTGTGTCGGCGGATCGTCAGGCTGATCGCTATCCATGATTCTGGTTTTCTAACTCTAACAGGGTAAAATAATAGATCTGCTTCTTGAGCGCCTCGATGTCCTGGTCGTTCCAGATCACGCGATCGGCGCGGTTCATCTTTTGTTCCAACGGCATCTGGATCTCCAGCATTCGTTCCGCGTTTTCGAAATCCAATCCCGCCCGGTCCTCGAGGCGACGCAATCGCGTGTCTCGAGATGCGGCAATTACCAAGACTCTCTCTGCATCAATGGAAAAATCCGTCTCATAATAAAGCGGGACATCAGCGACAAAGAGAGGCGTCTCGTCGCTGCGCGACGCCTCGTCCCTGGCTTGGAGGCAGCTATCCCTCACTTCGGGGTGGAGTATGCCCTCCAGGGACCGCCGGCGGTCGGCATCCGCGAAAACGATTTCACCTAAAAGAGGACGGTCAATCTCGTTTTCCTCGGTGAATACGTCTTCACCGAACTCGGCTTCTATTCTCTGCTTGATTGTTTCGTTTGTCAACAGTTCGTGGACACGGACGTCGCAATCAAAGAGGACCGCCCGGGGCACCGCCTCCAACAGAAGCCGGCAAGCCGTCGATTTTCCCGTGGCAATTCCACCGGTGACCACGATGGTCTTCATTCTCCGAGACTGGGTCCTCTAAACAAAGAAACGAAGGGGATCGACCGGCCTTCGTCTCCGCTCTCTTAGTTCCAATTACCGGCCGAATCTCGAGAATTCTCTGGCACGACGTCCGAGCCCCGCCACCAGGGCAAGACCGGCTGCGAAGAAAAGTCCCCGCGACGCTTTTACTGCACCGGGGGGCCGATCAGTGGATTGGTGTCAATGGTGTCCCCGGCGGCCGCTTCCAGGCCCGAGTCGGCAGATCCGAATTTCCGAATCGTCTGGCCGGCCGGGTCAATCAGTTTGACCGTCACGAACACCGTCAAATTCTTCTTGAGGTGGAAATCAACCTTGGATTGGAAGAGCCGGCCGACCAAAGGAAGACTGCCGAGCACGGGCACCTTGTCCTCCACGTTCTGCACGTCTTCCCGAATCAATCCACCGATGGCCACCGTCTGGCCATCCCAGATCGTAACCGCGGTGGTCACTTTACGCGTGGAAAACACAGGCATCTCAATCCGGTTCTCGGTGATCGTCGCGGGAGGGGTGAAGATGGGGCCGGCGAGTCCAAACGCTGCCAACCCTCCGGTCGATTGAATCGGACTTCCGTAGTTGATGAATCCCTCGAATTCCACCACTTCCGGCACCAGGTTCAGGTCGATAGTGTATCCGTCGGCGCCGATCACGGGATCAACTTCCAACGTCACCCCCGTGTTACGGGTCTCGAAGGCAGTCGGTGTGGCCGGCGTCACCGGGAACGATCCGTCACCCCCGGTGGCGACACGGTCGGGGATTTCCGGCGGATCATACTCGGTCGGATAAATGAACTCGCGAATCACCTCGATCTTGGCGCGTTGTCCGCTGCGCGCAGTCACGCTGGGGGCCGAGAGCAGGTCGACACCCTTCTTCTGATCCAGGGCGCGTATCACGACTTGGAACTCGGGATCCGTGAAGACGCCCGCCAACGAGAAAATGCCGGGGGCAAGGTCAGTAACCCCGGTTTCCTCCGTCAGGAGATCGTCGATACGGTTGGAATCCACGGCGTTGACGCCGGAGCGGTTGCCGCTGGTGACGGGATTGACACCGACAGGGGTGCCGGAACCCGGGGGGATAAAGACGTAATCACCGGCGTCGAACGAGGTGCGGGCGTTGCCCGTGGTGCCACCCGCGCCGAAGGCACGATCCGAGCCCGGGATATTGAAGGGGCCCAGCAACCAATCGAACCCGAGCTCGTGGGTGTCGTTCTGGTTGATCTCCACGAACTTGGACGTGATGTAAATCTGCTTCTGGACCTCCTCGGCCAGGGTATCCACATAGGCCTCGATCAATTCCATGTTGCTCTGCGTATTGCGCACGATCAACTGGGCGGTGGCCGTATTGAAGAAGGCACTGGATCCCGGAGGAAAGGTGATGCCTTTTTGCTCCAGCACCACCTTGGCAGTGGGACGCGCCTTCAGACCGGGGCCGCTCGTGTCCGAGGGCGGAGCAAAGGGATCGTCGACCACTCCGGCGTCGCCGCCGCCGGCTTCGCTCGCAAGGAACGTGGGCGGCACCTTGAAAACTTTCGTGAACAGATCCTCACCGACGTCGGAAAGCGGCACCACTGTCACCGCGAAAGCTTCGATCTTAAACTTGCGGCCCGCGAGTTCGGTGGTGTAACGGAGGGCTTCCACCAGCGGGACATTGCTGAGGGCCAACGTGATCCGCGGAGATGCACCACCGCCTGCGGGCGCGCCTTCCGGCGCAAATTCATCGCCCAGGCCACCCCCACCGCCGGGTGCGTCCCGGATGATGATATTGACGCCTTTGCGGGAAGGGTTGGTCTCCAGCGTATCCAGCTCAATGCTCTTCTGGCGCAGGAACTCAATGGCGTCTTCGAGAGGCGTGTCGTTGAACTCAATACGGGGGATGACGATTTCCTGGAGCTTGGCGCTGATGTAAGCCACTCCACTCTTGCCCGAGGTCACATCGCGGGCCTGGCCGCCGAGGACGTCCTCGAGTCCGATAGACGGAACCTTGGTTTCCCATTCCTCCATCAACTCTCTCATGAAGCGCGCGCGCGTCTCGTCGTAGGCATGACGAAAGTATTCGTATTTCTCACGCTCGTTGCGCTCGAGGCCCATGCGCGCCGCGGTATTATAGCGGTCGTAATTGAGCACGCGAAAATATTCTCTTTCCGCAGCGTCGAAATCTCCCAGGTTAAAGTAACCCATCGCCAGCCTTAAGGCCTCTTCCACCTGCTGCACCCGCGCGACGTGGTCCGGCGTCAATGCCGGGGAATAATAGTCCGGATCGTTGAGCTGACCCAATAGCCTCTTGGCGCCTTTGTGATCGGGGGCCACTGCGGGCGCGAGCACGGCTTCCACCAAATCGATGGCCTCGTCGTAGCGCCCCTCTTCGGCACGCTGCCGGGCGAGTTGGATGCTGGCATCAGCGTACCTGGCAGTCAGTTTGGATCGCATGCCCGCCGTCATCGGTGCGTCCGGAAGCGAGTCCAGGGCGGCTTTGTATTCGCCGATCGCGGCTTCGTAATCGTTCTCAGCAAGCAACTCCGCCGCGTTCTGCATCGCAGTTTCGGCTTCCGCCATTTTCTCCTGGCGGCGGACAATCTCCCGTTCCGCGATCGCGGGCAGCCCGGTCAGCGATGCTTGTCCCGGGGCAGGTTCGCCGGCCGGAGCCGAAATGCTAGTGGCTAGCAGAAGGCCGAGGGCGGTGAGTCGGGGTATTCTCGATTTGGTAGGGGGCACAGCGCGTTTTCTCATAAAGCTTCTGGGACGTTATCGGGCGGGCTATAACGCTTAGTAAAAAAACAAAGGGGCACGCCAGCGAAATTTTACAATTTCCTCGAATATTATTTATCGCCGGGGGCTCATTCCTCCCCTTTTTCGATCCGGGTGAGGACCGGCTCGACCCCGCTGCCGGGAGCCGGCACCGAGGTAATGGTGGCGGCGGCATCATCGAGGTCAATCAGCTTGTAATTGGTGGGATCTCCTTCGGGAAGCTTAAAGGTTTCCCCGACCTTGACCTCGAATTCCTGGGGGGTCCCGAGGCTGTAACGGAAGATGGCCGCGTAAGTGGGCAGATTCTTACGCACATTTCGTACTAGGTCAAATTTCTGGCCTTTCTGTAAATCGCTGATTTTGAGGATGGATTGATCTTGTCTCACCCCGAGGTTTGAGACCCCGTACTTCTCCTCGAACGCGTCCACCCGGAAGCGGCCGTTCTCGAACGTTTCCCCCACCTTCTTGAACCAGCTCTCGGAGCCGGGATGGCGCCGGTTGATCCCGTATTCCGGATCGTTCCGGGTCGTGAATTCCACGATGTAATCGTAGGTTTTGACCCGGAGCAGGTCCAGTTTCACGAGGCGCGAGGGATGTTTCTTCGCGTCCCGGGGGCTGGTTTTGCCCTCCCACTCCTCGCGGTTGTCGAACCCGTCGCCATCCGGATCCCGGCTGAGGACATCCTCCCGCAGAAATTCGAGATCGTTCTCGACGAGCCAGGCATTGCTGGCCGGCGGGCGCAGGAGGGGCTCCTCCTTGGTCATGTCGAAGATTTTCCCGTCCTTTTCCACGATCGGCACCGAAATGAAGAGGGGCGGTCTCTTCCCATCGATCGTCGGAGTGGTCCAGATGCCCTTGCTCCGAAGCGTTTCCGTGGCGGCTTTAACTTCCGGCTGCCGGTTCTCCGGCGGGTCATTGCGCTCAGTGACGGATTTGAGCGTGAAATTTTCGGCAAACCCGTTGGCCTTCATGATAAGTGTCGCGCCCAGCCAGATCGTCACGGCAGACGCGACCAACAAGATCACTCGGTCATAATTCTTTTTCAGCCAATCCATTGTCGTTGTGCAATTCTCAATCGTTCAGCACCCGGTCATCAGCGCGCCGCGGCCTCGGCCCCTTCGCCGGCGGGGGCGGGGGCGCTCGTCTTCTCTTCCGCCATGGCGACTTCTTCGAAACGCACCAGGTCGACCACGGCGTATACCTGGACATCTTCCTTTCCGAGAATGATGGTGGCGTCTTCCCCGCCACCGGCCTCAGCCGATGAAGCGACAATATCATCGTCTTCCCCGGCACTGGGAAAGACGAAAGGGGTAGTTGAATCCGCCGCAAATTGATCCTTTTTGCGAGACGGCCCTTGCTTGGAGCTGTTTTCCACACGAATGAAACGAATGATGTAGAAATACTCCTCGTCGTTGGAGAGGCGATTGAAGAAATTCTGCACCCCCGCATGAGACGAGGTGAAGGTCAATTCCATGGGATATTTTTCGAGGACCGGTTTGTCGTCGGGCGCTTTGTAATTAGGCGCTTCGATGGGAAGAGATTCGCGTTTCAGTTCCACCAACGCCTTGACGCCGCTGTCGACCGCCAGGAGGTTCAGCATGTGCGAGATGGCGTCGAGCTCGTAGTCGAGCAGGCTGACAGCGGTGTTGCGGGGCAGGTTGACCCGGTAAGTGGGAAATCCCATGTAAAACTCCTGGGGCAACTCAACGCCGTTAATTTCCGCAACCTTCTGAAACTCGGCGATCTTGGCCTTGAGCTTCTGCGGAAACTGCTGGGTCTGCATGCTGGTATTCAGCGGCTTTTGAAACTTGAGCAATTCCTGCTGCAGTTCCGTCACGGATCCTTTGTACCCGCCCACGGCCTCTTCCATGACATCGACATTGTCCTGCTTGGGAAAAAGCGGCCTTCCTTTCAGGGATGTGAGCCGATTGCGCTCCCCTTCGAACTTGTCGATGGCCGCTTTATACTTCGAATGACCGGTCCCCAGGTAATACCCGGCCCCGCCCAGGGCCAACACCATGAAGGCCAGGAATCCCGCCATGAACTTGTTCTGTTGCATCCAGCTCATCATTCGTGCCCGCTCTGCTAACGCTTGAACGGAATTCGTGTGGTTTCGGGGAAAGGCAAGCGCAACGTAAAGGTCCAAGCCCAACGCTCTCCGCGGGCGCCCTGGTCGACCTGGAGCACATCGCTCTGTTCGACCTCATTCAATTCAAAGTACCTGGAATCCTTAAGGCGATTGAAAAACGCGTAGACCACGTCGGATCCCGCGTCTTCCCGGTAAAGACCCTTCACCAGGATTTCATCGATGAGGTCCTTCTCTTTCTTGCCCTTGTCCTCATCCTCGTCTTCCTCGTCCCTTTCAAAACTGGTTCCCAATCCGCCGAAGAGTTCGCTGGTAACCGGCTTCCCTTGTGAATACGGCTCCAGCGAAGTGATCCAGAGGGAATCGTTGCCAAGCCTCGAATTGAGATCCTTGAAAAGACTGAGCCAGAAAATCCTTCCGAAGACCGCATCCGTGAAGGGCTCCGTCTTCACGTCCACCTGCTTCTGGATGTTCTCCCAGTCTTTAATCTGGTCGTCGAAGTTTCCAAGGGTCGCCGTATCCGCGCCCACCACCGCGCTTTGCTCCTCCGCGAGGACGCTGCCCCGGTGGAAATGAAATCCAGCCGCGGCCATCAACGCCAGCACGCCAAGACCCGCGGTCACGAAGAAAGGCTTGCGGGCATCGAGTTCGCGGGCTTTCTGCACCGTCTCCGGCACCAGGTCCAGTTCCATCGGGCAGCTGCTCAGGCCGCGCAGGCCCATGCCCACCAGTTCTCCCATCATGTGCGCCTCTTTGCCGAGCCGCTCCGCGTCCGCATCCGCATCTACGAGGACGTTCTTCAGGGGATTAAAGAACTCGACCGGCAGGTTCAGTTTCTCCGTAAAGAAATCCAGAATGTAGGGCATCGATACGGAGGCACCGCACAGGTAAGCGACCGTGGGCAGATTACCCCCCTGCTGGCTCCGGTAAAAATTATTGGTGCGCACGATCTCGGAGTGCAGCCGGGTCAAGGTATTGCGGATGATCTTCGACATGGCAGCGATTTCCGGATCGTCGTGATCGGCGTAAGCGCCGCCCAGTGCCACGAATCCGTTGGCCACTTTCTTCTCCTCGGCCTCGGCAAAAGAAATATCGAACTCCTTGGCGATCGCCGAGGTGATGGTGCTGCCCCCGACCGGTATGCTCCTCGCGAATACTTTCGCGCCTTCTATGTAGAGAAGATTGGTGGTGCGGGCGCCGATATCGATCAAAATCGCGGACTGAGTGAGCGCGCTGTGATTATAGCGAAACGCGTTGTAAAGCGCCATCGGCGCCACGTCCACGGTGGCGGTTCTCAGTGAAGAAGCCGTTACCGCGTCGTTGATTTCATTGAGAGCGTCCGACTTGATGGCGACGAGCAAGGTCTCCATCTCGATATCTTCCTCGGACCCGACCAGCTGATAGTCCCAGACGACCTCGTTAATGGGAAAGGGAACGTTCTGCTGCGCCTCAAACTCCACGATTTGATCCACCTTCTCCTCGGTCAAAGGAGGCAGCTTTACGAAACGTGAAAACACGGACTGACCCGAGATCGAGTAGCGCACCGACTGCTTCGCGACGCCGAGCTTCTCCACCAGCTCATTCACTGCCACCCCGGTCTGCTGCACGCGCGATGCGTCCGCCGCAGGATCGGCGAGCAGCTCACTGGAATCGTATTTTTTCAGGAGGAGCCCGCCCTCGGGCGTCGCCGAGAACACGGCCATGCTCAATCGCTGAGATCCGATATTAAGGGCAACAAAAGACTTGGGGTCCGCCATCAATCAATTGGGGCTGTGGGCTCGCACAAAAAAATTCCGAATGGTCCGAACTGCTTCAGCGGCTCTTCTGCACTTCCGCGTAACGGTCCGACCAGAGTGGCGCAAAGGGTGTTTCCGATTTCTGCAACAGCATATTGCCGGTCTGCGCCTGTGTCTGCCACCAGCGCGAGGTCTTGGCCTCCGTGGCATCGCCGCCCACCAAGGCGCCTTGATGACGCACTTCAATCGCAACCGCTTCCACCACATTGTCGCTGGTCGCTTCCCTGCCCATGAGTTTTTCCAGGGTGGCCGGGGAGAGATACATTGAGGAGAAACTGGTCTCTCCGAGCTCCACATTCACGTGGGTGACTTTCCCCACGTACATGGTCTTCTTATCGCTCATCATGACGTAATAATTAAACTCCAGCCCATCGACGTAATTGTTCTCGGATCGGCCTTCCGGCTTGAACTCAACTTCGATCTCCACCCATTCGCGCGCCTTGGGCAATTTCTTGGTATCACCGGCGTAATTGAATTGCGGGGTCGACTGCAGGGCGACTTCGATATTATCAATATCGACTTTGACCTGCACCTGGGCATGGGTCGTCCGGGGGACGAATACCGCGGCGCATACCGCGAGGAAAACCACTGTGACGAATGCATTCTTCATAACGTAAAAAGGCGGGATCTAGGCTCGAAACGGGGTCTGCTTTGGGAAAACTGAACCGGAAGCAGATCTTTCACCCTGAGTCGTTTTCTCTTTCATGACCAGAAAATATTTCATCCTGCGCGCGTGACAAAATCCCGGAACTCCCCCCTGATTTTCGGGGGTGCAGGGAGATCCCTTCTAGGGGGCCCGGCACAGGAGTTCAAGACTTGAGGCCCAGAAAATTGCGAAAGTATTCGATCGTCTTCTCGATTCCCTCTTCGAAGTCGACCTTGGGCTCCCATCCCAGGAGTTCCCTGGCACGTTCGATGTCCGGCTGCCTCACCTGCGGATCGTCCACCGGGAGGGGCTTGTAATCGATCTTCGACTTTGTCTCGATCCTCGCGAGGATCTTCTCGGCGAACTGCTTGATCGTCATTTCTTTGGGATTGCCGATGTTGACAGGATCGTGCGTTTCGCTCTGCGACAGCCGGTAAATACCTTCCACCAGGTCCGCCACATAACAGAAGCTTCGCGTCTGGGAACCATCGCCGAAGACCGTCAGATCGTCCCCGCGCAAGGCCTGCCCAATAAACGCCGGGACAACCCGCCCGTCATCCAGGCGCATGCGCGGTCCGTATGTATTGAAGATCCGCACGATCTTGGTATCGATGCGGTGGAACCGGTGATAAGCCATCGTCATGGCTTCCGCGTAACGCTTGGCCTCATCGTAAACACCACGCGGCCCGATCGGATTGACGTTGCCCCAGTAATCTTCTTTTTGCGGATGCACCAGGGGATCTCCGTAGACCTCGGACGTTGAGGCCAACAGAAAAGTCGCACCCTTCTCTTTTGCCAGGCCCAAGGCGTTGTGCGTCCCCAATCCGCCCACCTTCAACGTCGGAATCGGATACTCCAGGTAATCGATTGGACTCGCCGGCGAAGCAAAATGAAATATGAAATCAATGGCGCCCGGGACAAACAGGAAATCAGTGACGTCATGTTTGATGAATCGGTAATCTTCGTTCCCAGCCAGGTGCTCGACGTTTCGCATCGATCCCGTGAGCAGGTTGTCCACCGCTATGACCCGGTGCCCTTCGGCGAGCAACCGGTCTGTCAGATGCGATCCAAGAAAACCGGCTCCTCCGGTTACCAGGGAAACCCGTTTCTCGTGTTGCTGACCGCTGAAGACATCCATCGCAATAATTTATCTATCCGCTTGAAGCTCCCGTGGTCTTAGGAGATCCGGCACCTCCTGTAAAACGGAAAAACAGCCCGTTCCCAAAGAAAAGCGTCACCGGAGATCCCGGCGGCGGCCGCCGCCGTCCGTAGCTGTCTCAAGCAGCACCCTCGGCGCTACTTGGCGCCCGCGCCCCAGATCACCACGGGGAGGGTCTGCAAGAGAATTTTGAAGTCCAGCCAGAACGACCAGTTGTCGATGTATTCCAAGTCCAATCTCACCCAGTCATCGAAATCCCTGATCTGATTTCTGCCCTGCACCTGCCAGAGACAGGTCATCCCCGGTTTCACGCTCAGCCGCCTTCGCTGTGCAGACTTCTCAATTCTCTCCACTTCGTATACCGGCAGCGGCCGCGGCCCCACCAGGCTCATCTCCCCACGCACCACGTTCAATAACTGGGGAAGCTCATCAATACTCCACCTCCTCAAGAATCCCCCAAATTTGAACACTCGTGGATCATTCCTGAGCTTGAACACCGGTCCGCTCATCTCGTTGTCTTCCTGCAATCCCGCCTTCCGCTCTTCCGCGTCCATGTCCATGGTCCGGAACTTATACATCATGAAGGGGCGGCCATAACGTCCGCCGCGCATCTGTTTGAAGAACACCGGGCCCTCAGATGATACGCGAATTCCCAGCGCTGCAAGAATCCACAACGGTGAGGTCAACAGAATCAAGGCCAACGCCCCCGCCCGATCGACAAGGTTCTTGAAGACCAACGCCCACGGCGCCTCCGGGGTGGAGCAAAAAACCAGCATGGGCCGCGAACCGAGCACGTCGAAAATGGGACGCGCGATCGAGGTCTTGATGAAATCCGCCGCCAGCCAGGCCTCGACACCTTCCGTCTCGCAAGCCTTGATCGCTTCTTCGATCTTATTGAAATGCACATGACCGGCCGCGAAAATCACGCGTTCCACGTTGTGCTTGTGAAAACTTGCCACCAGGTCCGTCACCGGTTGCTTGGAAATATCGATCTTTTCGACAACCTCGATTTCCAGACGGTTTTCTTCCGGCATATTTTCCAGGAATTCTTCCACATCCTTGGTATCCCCCGCCAACACCACTCGCTCGCGCAATCCTTCATTCACTACTTTGCGGAGCACGTACATTTTAACGCACCACTCTTTGAAGAGCAGCAGCGATCCTGCGATCGCCGCCAGCAGAAGAAGCACCGCGCGACTCTGCGCCGTCCACTTGAAGAACACCACGAACCCGCCAATGATCACTCCGATCCAGAAGACGGCCCACGCCATCTGGCGAAGCGACATGGAGACGGTCTTATGGAGCGGGTTACGGTAAAAACCCTGGAACTCGAGAATGATGGGAGTAAAAGGCACGATGATCGCCATCAGCCAGAAGAACTCCTTGAACTCCGGGATAGGGAGGAGCCCCTCAAACCAGAACTGCCCCTGGTATCGAAGGGTGTGACTCAGCCAGAAGGAAAGCGCGATGAGCGCGCCGTCCAGAATCTGATTGAGCTGTAAATTGATTTCTTGCTTGCGTCCAAGCATTCTGGCTTACAGACAAACCTCCAGAAGAACTCCCTCACCCCCGGTCAAAAGTATCACATGAGTCGAGAATCTCCACTCGAAAATGCATGGCTCCCAAACCGCCCCGCCGTGGTCGCCACGGTCCATCATGCCCGGGATTGGGAGGCCCTCGAGTCCACCACCCACTCTCCGGACTACGATTTCCTCGAGTTTCGCCTCGATTCCCTCGAGATCCCGCCGCCCGGGAGCCTCTCGGAGCGCATCGCCGGCCTCCCCTCCCCCGCCATCATCACGGCCCGCCACCCGGAGGAAGGCGGTTGCCGCCCCCTCGACGACCAGGCTCGCGCCTCCCTCCTCCTCGCCCATCTCCCTGCCGCCGCTGCCGTGGACATCGAACTCCGCTCCCGCGAAGCCCTCGCGGACGTCATCGCAGCCGCCAGAAACACGGGCAAGAATCTTATCCTATCCTTCCACGACTTCGATCAAACTCCTGCCGAGGAGACCTTGCGCGCCACCATCGACGAAGCGGTCGCCGGCGGCGCCGACATCGTTAAGATCGCGACCCACCTCTCCGGAATCGACGATCTCTCCCTGCTCCTCCGCATCCTGGAATCCGAGCGGCGTCTCCCTGTAAGCGTCATGGGAATGGGCGATCTCGGAAAGCTCTCACGGCTCCTCCTTGCCAAGTGCGGGTCCGCCCTCAATTACGGATATCTCTCGGAACCAAA
>JAHEJT010000308.1:4896-33236 GCA_024638765.1 Verrucomicrobiales bacterium | reverse complement strand
AATGGGCCGCCGCCGAACTTACCCGTTTCGTGCGCGCACTCTGATTCGCAACAGGCGGATCCGCCGTGACGAAGAGAGTGCCCGGGCACTCACTCCACGATCTCGACCGGTGCGTCCGGCAGCGCCCCGAGAAAGGCTTTGCCATACGGTTTGGAAAGCACCCGGTTATCCAGGATCACGGCGCACCCCGAATCGGATTGCGCCCGGATCAATCGCCCCACTCCCTGGCGCAGTTTTAAGATCGCTTCCGGAAGCGAGTATTCGGCAAAGGGATCGCCACCATCCTCCCGGATCGCCTCGAGTCGGGAAGCAATCAAGGGATGATCCGGCACCGCGAAAGGCAGGCGCGTGACAATCACGTTGGAAAGAGCTTCGCCGGGCACATCCACCCCCGTCCAGAAACTGTCGGTGCCGAACAAGACGCTGGAAGTGTCCCGCTTGAACTCATCCAGAAGCTGATTGCGCGGCCGGCCCTGCCCCTGGATCAACAACTGGTATCCTCGATCCTTACAGAATCCTTCGGCAGCTTCCGCCATTTCTCTCAAGAGACGGTAACTCGTGAATAATACGAAGGCTCTGCCCCGGCCCTTCTCCAGGAAATGCCGAATCCACTTTTGCAACGCCTCTGCATATCCCTTTTGGTCCGGCGCTGGCATCGATTTCACGATAAAAACCCGCATCTGGTTGGGATAATCGAAAGGACTGCCGATGCAGGCGTAATCGATGTCCTCCGCCCCGACCCGGTTGCGGTAGTAACGCAGGCCGGGATCGCCCACGCCCAGAGTCGCGCTGGTCATAACACAGGAATGCCCCCTCGAAAAAAGCGCCTCCCGCAGGCGTTCTCCCACGTTGACCGGAGCCGCATTCAAACTCAAGGAACGACCTTCCGCTCCCGCTTTCTCCACCCAGTAAACGTGGGCATCGAGATCCTGACCCAAGAACGTCTGCATCGACAGGCGCCCCTCGCCCACTCGCCGCCCCAGTTCCTCCAACTCCAGTTTCGTCTGCTCGTTCCCGGTGCGTTCCGCCAATTCTAAAACCTTTTTTTGCAGGCGTATCATCGATGCTCCGACGGTGTTCTCCACGAAATCCGGCTGCCGCACCCGATACTCCCTGGAGTATTTTCCAAATCGGCACGCCCCTTCGCAGGTCCGGAAAAAATGCTCCAACTCCTCAATGAGTTCCCCGGTCAAGCGGACGCCGTCGGCATCGCGCAAGACCTGAAACAATCCTTTACGCGTCCGCGGATTATATAGTCGCTGCACGTCTGATCGAAATCCGTATTCGGACAAACTCAATCCCAACTGACGCGCCGCCACGTTCTCAATGCTGTGCGCCTCGTCGAAAATCACAAAATCGTTGGGAAAGAGAAAACCGTCACCGGAATCGTAGAATTCATCGGCCGACGCCATCAGCGTGAAAAAGAGGGTGTGATTCATGACAATCACATCAGCTTCCGCGACCCGCTTACGGATCTCCTGGTAAAAACATCCGCCGCTGCCGCCGCATGTCTTGGGTGTGCACAGGCGGGGCTCACTGCAAACCTGCGACCAGACCTGCGGCTTGGGAGTAAACTCGAGGTCACTCAGTGATCCGTCCCGGGTCTCCTGGCACCATTCCCACAGCGCCTCCAACTCCTCCCGCTCGCTCCCGGAAAAGAGATCCTGCCCCTGCCCCTGGGCGCTCTTGAGACGCCTGGGACATACGTAGTTTCGCCGCCCTTTGAGGAGCAACGCGTGGAAGGGCACTCCCAGCACCTTCTTCACGATGGGTATGTCCTTGTCGATCAGTTGTTCCTGGAGCTGGATCGTGTGCGTGGAAATGATGGCCTTCTTTCCAGATTCCGTGGCGAAGCGCACCGCCGGCGCAAGGTAAGCCAGAGATTTGCCCACACCCGTCCCCGCCTCCACCACCAGGGAATCCGACCGCTCCAAGGCACGGGCCACCCGCACCGCCATCTCCTGCTGCTGCGGCCGGTATTCGAAATCCTTTGAATGCGAGAGCCCGCCCTCCTCGGAAAAGAGGTCCAGCATCTCGTCTTCCAGGCTCTTGCCCCCGCTGACCGCGCTCTCCGTAATCGATATCATGCTCTTTGCCCCTGCGGCGCTGGATCGACCGTGCCCCGAACCCTTGCTTCCGCTTGACCGCGCCCGGTCTCCGGTCCATTACATAACAGGCCCATCCGAGGTCACCGGATTTCCGCATCCGCTTCCGAGGCTCATAACATATCGAAGCAAGGGGAACAAATGAGAAAGCTCCGCACAGCTATTTCGACTCTTGCGACATGGCTGCGATCCGCCGATCGCCCCGTGCAACTCCTGGCGCTCGCCGGCATACTCCTCGCCGTCGACATCCTCGCCGTCGATGTCCACCTCAATTTTGCGCAGAGCTATCTGAACCTCGATCTCGAAACTTACGAATCACCGTTCCGGGAGTTTCTCCTGCCCTACTTCCGCAAATACTACCTCCTCGGCCTCGTCTTCCTGTTACCGGCGCTCTTCGCCGCCCTTTACCGAAGCCAAAACCGGTCGCGCGTCCTCATCGTCTCCATCGCCAGCCTGGCGCTGCTCCTGGCGTGGCTCCCGGGCGAACTCCTCGTCACATGGCCTGCCGCCACCGCCAGCAATTTCGGGGAAGAACCCGCCCCCTTTGCCTACTTTCTGAAAGTCCTCCTCATCCTCCTGCTCATCGCCAGCCCGCCTTACCTCGTCTGGAAATACGAACAATCCTCGATCCTAGACCGTTATGTCATCCGCTCTTTCCTCAATCCTTTCCTCTTCTGTTTCCTGGGCTTTCTCGCCATCTGGCTGATCATCGACCTCAGCGACAACGGCCCCGACTTTCTCGACGCAAAAACCGGCCTCGGCTCCGTGGTGCACTTCTATCTGGTCCAGCTTCCCCAGATCGCGATTCTCATCATGCCCGTGACCCTGCTCCTCGCCGTCCTTTACAGCCTGGGGAAGATGTCGCGCAGCAATGAAGTCGTCTCAATGCTCGGGATCGGCCGCAGCCTGGGTGCCGTGCTCAGACCCATCTTCTTTATCGGGCTTTATGCGACTTTTCTCTGCATCGCCTTGAATTACGAATGGGCTCCCTGGTCCGAGGGCCACAAGGATTCCATCCTTCACCAGATCCGTGAGGGATACGAACAGGAAACCGCAACCGTCAATCAGCTCCACCGCAACAACATCGATCATCGGACCTGGTTCATCGGCCTCATCCCCTTCGACCTCAGACACCACAACATGCGTACCCTTGAAATAAGGCATCAGGATCCTAAGGGCGGTCTCCTTACCAGCTGGTTCGCTTACAGCGGTTCCTGGTTCCCTCACAACCGGGTCTGGCGCCTGAACAAGGGAGTCATCTATCACTATGGCGAAGACGGCATCCCCCGCAGGATTGAGCCTTTTGAGCGCATTGAAAAAACGGACTGGAGAGAAACGCCGTGGAAGCTCATCAGCTCCAGTTTCAAACCCGAACACCTCGGCGTGCCGCAACTCGTCTCTTACCTGCGCACGAATTCAGATCACCCGCCGTTGAAGCTCGCTCCCTTTCGCTCCCACAAACATTACCGCTGGGCCCTGCCCTTCGGATGTATTGTCGTTATCCTGGTGGCTTCTCCCCTCGGCATCGTCCACTCCAGGCGCGGCGTCCTCGGGGGGGTCGCCGCATGCATCTTCATCTTCTTCGCCATGCTCTTTCTCAACAGCTTCTTCATGGCGTTGGCACAGGGATACCGGATCCCCGCCATCCTCGGCGCCTGGACTACCAATATCCTTTTTACCGCTGTCGGCGCCTATCTCTTACATTACCGCGCCCGCAACCGCAATGTCCCCATCCCCACTCTCCAGTCTCTGAAAGACCTCTGGAAACAAATCCCCCGGCCACGCCACACCGCGCCCCCGCAGGCTACCTAAACCCAATTTCTAATTCCCAGTTCCCGATTCCCAATCTCCGAGTTCCAACCACACGACTCACTTCTTACTTCTCACTTCTTACGTTTTAACTTTTACTTGGCTCCGATGCCCATCCAACAACACTGGAACATCAAATCCCGGTCGCGATCCTGCTGCGATACCGAAAGGGAATTCACCCAGGACGAAACCTTCTTCACCGCGATCTTCGAAGACCCTGAACACGAAGACGGTTTTCTCCGTAAGGACTATTCCGTGAAAGCCTGGGATCGATTGTCCCCCAATCTCGAGCCTTTCTCGTTCTGGCGCTCGAAATACGAAGCACCTCCGCCCCCGGAAAATCGCGAAGTCGTGGCAAAGGAAACCGCCGAATCCCTGCTGCGGCGCCTCATCGAGGAAGACGACCCCGGAAGTGAGAACGCCCGCTACGTCCTCGCCGTGATGTTGGAGCGCAAAAAGCAACTCGTGCAGGTCGACGCCAAGGAGAAGAAATCCGGGAAGTTCCTTATCTATGAACGCAAAGGAACCGGAGAAGCCTTTATCGTCAAAGATCCGCGGCTCCGTCTCGACCAGCTCGAAGCCGTCCAGGAGGAAGTCAGCGAACTTCTCGGGGGCGGGCCACCCGCCACCGTGGCCGCGTCCGCCCAAGACGCACAGTGACCGGCCCTTCGCCGCACTCGCTTGCCCGGAACCTCACCCCAAATATGGCGTATAGGTCTTATATGGCGTATAGGTCTTACTTATAAGTCGTATTGGTCCTATCCGACTTCTTCATTCGTCCTTTCAGACTACTCACTACTTACTACTTACCGGTCACAAATGCTTCCCTGGTTCCGCAATGGATCGTTCCCGCTTTACCTCGCTCCCATGGCGGGCATCAGCGACTTCGTGTTCCGTGGCCTCTGCAAGGAACTCGGCGCGGACGTCATGGTAACCGAGTTCGTCTCCGCCGAGGGCATCATCCGCGAAGACTCGCGCACCCGAAAGTACACCGAGTTCGACGACGCCCAGCGTCCCATCGGGGTGCAACTCTTCGGCGCCGACGGTCCTCGCCTCGCCGAGGCCGCCAGGAAAATCATCGACTGGAAGCAACCTGACTTTATCGACATCAACTTCGGATGCCCGGTCAATAAGGTGGTCTGCAAGAACGGCGGCGCCGCGCTTCTCAAGGACTGCGCCACCCTCGCGAGCGTCGCCCGCACCGTCGCCACGGCCGTCAATGTCCCGGTGACCGCCAAGATCCGGATCGGGTGGGACACCTCCTCCATCAACGCCCCCAGCGTCTGCCGCGTGCTGGAAGATTGCGGGGTGGCCGCCATCGCCGTCCACGGCCGCACCCGGTCCCAGGGCTACTCCGGCGAAGCGGATTGGAATGTCATCGACCAATGTGCGCGTGCCATCTCGGTTCCCGTGATCGGAAACGGCGACATTAAGAACGGAAGGGATGTCGAATTGCGCCGGAGCGGCACCGCGGTGCGCGGCGTCATGATTGGTCGCGCCGCCATGCAATACCCCTGGGTCTTCCGGGAGGCCGGGCATTACCTCGCGCACGGATGCCAACCGGAACCTGTCTCCCTGGAAACGCGGATCGAATTCATCCAGCGCCACAGCCGGCTCGCCATAAAAAGCGAACGCTATGGTGACGAGAGCCACACCATGCAGGCGATGCGCGCCCGTCTCATGGCTTACTCCAGGGGTCTGCCGGCGGGTAAACACCTACGCTCCCGCTTCAGCACCGTGGCCTCACTCCAGGAACTCGCCGACCTCCTGGGAGAATACCGCGAAGCCCTGCGGACCAGCCGCCCCCGCGACGCCGCCGCCTGACCCCCGACCACCGACCCTTGGGTCCTGACCCCTGAACCCAGTAGCTTGTACCTTGAACCTGCTGAGCGAAGCGAAGTCCCGGCGAAGTCGGGGAACCCTGAACTCTGAACTCTGAACTCTGAACTCTGAACTCTGAACTCTTCAGCGTGCCCCCTGAACCCAACCTCTACTTCTATTTCGTCCTCGGGATTGTCATCGGGCTCTACCTGCTCGATCTCCTCTCCAATCTGCTCAATCTCCAGGCGCTCAGCCCGCGCCTTCCCGAGGAGTTCACCGATACCTTCGACGCCACCGCCTACGCGCGCTCCCAGGAATACACACGTGTCACCACCCGATTCGGGTTTCTGGAGTCCACCTTTTCCCTCGTCGTTTTCCTCCTCTTCTGGCTGCTCGGAGGATATCCCTGGCTGGACAATGTCGTCCGCAGCTGGGACCTCGGCCCCATTGGCTCCGGACTCGCCCTCATCACTATCCTCCTGCTGGCCGCGCGGCTCCTGGCGTTGCCCTTTGAACTCTACGATACCTTCGTCATCGAAGAAAAATTCGGCTTCAACAAGACCACCTCCGCGACCTTCGCCGCGGATCTTCTCAAGGGCCTCGCCCTCTCGGCGGTTATCGGCTTGCCTGTATTCGCCCTTCTCCTCTTCTTCTTCCGGCGCTTTGAATTCGCCTGGCTTTACGCATGGATCGCCGTCTCCGGCATCTCGCTCCTGTTCTCTTACCTGGCCCCTCGACTGATCCTTCCGCTCTTCAACAAATTCACCCCCCTGGAAGACGGAGACCTCAAAGAAGCCATTCATGCGATGGCTGATAAGTGCGGATTCCCCCTCAGCGAAGTCAGCGTTATGGATGGATCCAGGCGCTCCAGCAAATCCAATGCTTTCTTCACCGGGTTCGGCCGCAACAAGAAAATTGCCCTCTTCGACACCCTGGTCGAGGCCCACACCGTTTCCGAACTGGTCGCCGTCCTCGCGCATGAGATCGGACACTTTAAGAAGAAGCACATTCTCCAGCAGATGATATTCAGCATCGTGCAAACGGGAGTCATCTTTTATATCTTCAGCTTGTTTTTGCACAACGAGGCGCTCTTCGCTGCCTTCGGCGTAAAAGAAACTTCCGTTTACTTGAGCCTGATATTCTTTCTCATTCTCTTTCGGCCCATCACCCGCATTCTCTCCGTGGTGCACGCCCTCTGGAGCCGCAGGAACGAATACCAGGCCGACGCTTTCGCCGCGGAAACAACCGGGAATCCGGATCTCATGATCGAAGCGCTCAAGAAGCTCTCGAAGGAAAACCTCTCCAACCTGACACCACACCCCTTCCATGTTTTCATGGACTACTCGCATCCCCCGGTCCTCGCCCGCATCCGCGCCCTGCGAAATCTTTCCCCGGCGTCCTGAGACCGGCCGGTTGCGGCACTGCCGGTGGCCGTAAACCCCGGGCGTCGGGGCCGGGGCGCCCTCCGGACCCTCCCGTGGGGAAAGAAATCCCACCTGGGGCCGAAGTTTTTCGGCCACTTGGCCCGGATATTGCTTGCTTAATCGCCCGAGCACCCAAACATTAACGGCAGAAACATGCCGGAACAGGGCTTACAGCAAACGCAATCCCTCGGATTGCAGCAGACCATCGCTCCGCAGATGCAGCAGAGCCTCCAGGTCCTGCAGGCCGCCACTCTGGAGCTCCGGCAGCTCGTCCAAATGGAACTGGCCGAAAACCCCGTCCTCGAAGACGAGACCCAGGACATCTCCCTGGAAGAAACTTCCGCGGACGAGCCCGACGACGATTTCGACGAGGAATTCTCCCGCCTCTCCAAGCTCGATGAAGAATGGCGGGAATACATGGCCCAATCCCGCGCCTCCCAGCCACGCAGCAGTGAGGACGAAGAAAAACGGCAGTTCCTCCTCGATTCCCTCGCCAAACCCGTGACCCTCCAGGAACACCTCCTGGAACAGCTCGGCACCTCCTCCGAGAACGAGGACCAACGCAAACACGGCGAACTCCTCATCGGATACATCGACGACTCCGGCCTCCTCCAGAGTTCGCTCGAGGACATCTGCTTCACTACCGGCATCCCTTTGAGTAAGTTGACCGAAGCCAAGGAACTCATCCAATCATTCCATCCCGTGGGAGTCGGCGCCGAAGACTTGCGTGAATGCCTCCTCATCCAGCTCCGCCGGCTGGGCAAAGAAAACTCTCTCGCTGCGCGTATCGTCGATCGATTTATCGATGAGCTCGGGCGGAAACGGTATCCTCTCATCGCGCGCAAACTCAAAGTCACCCCCGAACAAGTCACTCTCGCCGCCGAATTCATCTCCACTCTGGATCCAAAACCAGGGCGCCTCTTCTCCAGTGAGAACAATCAATACATTACCCCCGATGTGCTGGTGGAACGGGACGGCGATAATTATCGCGTCGTCATCAACAATGAACAAATCCCCCGGCTTCGCATCAGCAATACTTACAAGGACCTTATGTCGAGCTCCGGCAACCGCGGCGAAGTCCGCAATTATATCCGGGAGAAAATCCAAAGTGGAAAGTTTCTTATCCGCAGTATCCATCAGCGGCAGGAGACCATTCGAAATATTTCCGAAGAAATCGTCGCCCGCCAGAAGGACTTTCTCGACAAAGGCACCGCCCTTCTAAAGCCCATGAATATGTCGCAAATCGCCGAGGCCGTGGGAGTCCACGAAACCACGGTGAGCCGCGCCATTGCCGGAAAATATATAGCCACCCCGCACGGCGTCTTCGAAATGAGATACTTCTTCACGCCGGGATACGAGACCAGCTCCGGCAATTCCCTCAGCAATACCAGCGTCAAAAACGCCCTCGCGGAAATCGTCAAAAACGAGGACTCGCGCAAGCCTCTCAGCGATCAGCAGATCGCAGCCGCGCTCGACGAACAAGGCCTCAAGATCGCCCGCCGCACCATCGCCAAATACCGGGAAGCACTGAATATCCTCCCCTCCAACCTCCGGAAATCGTATTAACCCGCAGGGTGAATGGTTCAGAATTCAAAGTTCACGGTTCCGGCATTGGACCACAGGCGTATCTGCTGCATGCTTAAGAATAAAGACTCTTGCCGAACACCGCTCCCTTTCACTCATTTCCCCGAAGCCCCCACCGCGAACCGTGAACCTTGAACTCTGAACCTTGAACTCTGAAGAAGACATCCGTGCCGCCCTCGCGACGATCGCGTATCCGGGCTACAGCCGGGACATCATCTCTTTTGGCCTCCTCAAGGAGATCGTCATCGACGGCCCTGCCGTCACCGTGCACATCTCGCTGGCCACCGATGACCCGAAGATTCCCCAGAAAATCCTGGAGGAGGCGCAGGCGGCGCTGGAGGCGCTGCCCGGCGTTGAGAACGCCCGGATTGAGTTCGATATCAAGCAACCCCCTCAAGCCGGCGCCGCCGGCGCAGATGCCCTCAACCGCTCCGGCATCCCCGGCGTCAAAAAAATTATCGCCGTGGCCAGCGGCAAGGGCGGGGTCGGCAAATCCACCGTCGCCGCCAATCTCGCCATCGCCCTCGCAGAAAGCGGACACGCCACCGGTCTCTGCGACTGCGATCTCTACGGCCCCAGCATCGCCCTTATGATGGATGCCGATGAAAGGCCCCTCGGCACGGAGGACAACCAGATCATTCCCCTCTTCCGTCACGAGGTGAAACTCATTTCCATGGGGAATCTCCTCGAAGACGCTTCCCCGGTCATCGTCCGGGGCCCCATGGCGACCCGCTACACCCAGCAATTCCTCCGCCAAGTGGAGTGGGGAGACCTCGATTACCTGATTCTCGATCTGCCACCCGGCACCGGCGATATCCAGCTCACCATCGTCCAGACGGTCGCCCTCACCGGCGCCATCATCGTCACCACCCCCCAGGAAGTCGCCTTGATTGACGCCCGCAAGGCCGCCTCCATGTTCGCCAAGGTCAATGTCCCCATCCTTGGCCTCATCGAGAATATGAGCTGGTTCGAGTGCGCCCACGGGGAGCGATACCCCATTTTCGGGGAGGGCGGCGGCGCCCGCGAGGCCGAGCGCCTGGGAGTGCCCCTCCTGGGACAGATCCCCCTGGATATCCCCACCCGGGAAAAAGCCGATCACGGCACCCCGATCGCCACTTTGCCGCGAGGCGAGCACCCGGTCAGCGACGCATTCCACGAAATCGCTGAAAAAATCGACCGTGGCGTCCCCGCCCCTGTCTGATTCTTCTTTAGATTATGATTTAATTTCGGCAATTTCGCGGCTATACTTTTTTTGGCAACCAGCACAACCACCGCCCCATGAGCGATTCTGAAACACCCCAAGCAGGTTCTGATGACGGTTCTCTCCTCGTCAAGAAATCTGCCCTTTATCAGCATTTTTTGGAAGAGCGCGAGGAGATCCTCCGTTTGAAGTGGCTTCGCAGCGAAGAACGCGGCCAGGACATTGGCTTTGAGAGCGCCCTTTTGGAGTGGATGATCAATCACCGCTCCGCCTGGCACACCAGCCGCCGGAGCGCCACGCAGCCCTGATTCTTGCTCACGCGGGCACCTTTCTGTCATCCCTCGACTACGCTCGGGATGACACAGAAAGGAAAATTCGAACCCAGGCCCTGGACTAGACCTACGCCCCCAGCGCTTCAAACTTCTCCTCCACCATCCCCGAGACGATCTCCTCCAAGGCCGTGTCGCGGATCCGGGAGATGACTTCACGGGTGAACCCGAGCGCAATCATCTGCCGCGCCGTTTCCGGGGCAATGCCGCGACTCTCCAAATAGAAAAGCTCTTCCTCCTCCACCTGGCTGGTGGTGGCGCCGTGACTGCATTTGACGCCATCCGCATTGATCTCCAGGCCCGGCATGGAATTGGCCTCGGCTTCGTCGCTCCCCAGCAGGTTGCGGCACTTCTGGTAAGCATCGGTGCCGTGCGCCTCATCGTCCACCTTGATCAAGCCCGCAAAAATCGTGCGCGAGCGGTCGTAGAGCGCGTTCTTGAACAGCAAGTCGCTGGTGGTATTCGGGGCCTCGTGATGCTGCAGGGTCCGCTGATCGACCTGCTGTTCGCCGTCGCTCACACAGACCGAATACATCTCGCTGTTGGCGCCCTGCTCCAGCAGGTAACTGACGATCTCATTGCGCACCCAGGAGGACCCCAGGTTGAACATGAAATTCCGCGCGTTGCCATCCCGGTAAACGGAGGCGGCGCTCAGCTGAATCATGCGGGAAGCCGCCGAACGCGCCTGGCAACTCACCAGGCTGAGGTCCGCCCCCTCGCCCACGATCAAGTCGGTCATCCCAATGGACAACCCCGCGTCTTTGTCGTCGTCGGCGCACAAGTGATAACTCGCAACCGTCGCCTTGGAATTCGGTTGCGCAATCAAGAGAAGATGGGGAAACACCGCAACGTCCGTGCCGCTGAGCCAATGATAAATCTCGAGAGGACGTTTCAACTCCACCCCTTCGGGAACATAAAGAAAAACGCCGCCTGCCATCACCGCGCGATGCAGGGCCGCGAACTTATGCCCGCCGAGTTCCGCCTTGCGCAGCATGAAGTATTTTTCAACCAGGTCGGGATGAGTGATCAGCGCTTCTTGCATAGACAGGAAGAGCACTCCCGATTCCTCGGGCGCATCCAGCGAGATCGTCCTGCCGTTGGCGCACACCATCCGTCCGGAGACCTCTTCCAGCCGCCGCGAACGCCCCGCGAGCTGATTGGCCAGGTCCGCCCCCACCTCCGGCGCATGCCGGTATCTCTTCAGGTCATCGAGCTTCTTGAGGTGCGCAAAGCGCCACATCTCAGCGGTCCGCTTCGGCATGGGCGTCTTTTGAAACTCTTCCCAGGCCCGGTCCTGCCCGCTAACGAACCACTCCGGCCAATCGGCGCGGTCCAGATTCGGCCTCTCGTTGAAAATGAGACCCTCGCCAGCCAAAGTCTCCCCGCGTTCTAACACTGCTTCCGACATCTCCCTGTTTCAAAAACTGATTCGTGCCGCTCTCCGGCATTATCCGACGCTGCCTTCCATCTCCAGGTCGATCAGCCGCTTGAGCTCCACGCTGTATTCCATGGGGAACTGCCGCACCAGGTCATTGACGAATCCATTCACACTCAGACTCATGGCCTCGGCTTCATTCAGGCCCCGTTGCTGCATGTAAAAAATCTGTTCCTCACTGACCTGGCTGACGCTGGCCTCGTGCTGAGTGGCGTGCTGATTGCCGCGCACCGTGATCGCCGGATAGGTGTCCGTCCGGCTGTTGGAATTAATGAGGAGCGCGTCGCATTCGGTGTTGTTCTTGCAACCCTTGAGATGCTTGGGAATGTGCACCAGGCCGCGATAGGTGGCCCGTCCCTCCCCGATACTGATGCTCTTGCTCACGATGTTCGAGGAGGTCTCATCCGCCGCGTGCACCATCTTGGCGCCGGTGTCCTGGTGCTGACCGTTGTTTGCCAGCGCGATGCTGATCACTTCGCCACGCGCTTTGCGGCCCTTCATGATCACTCCGGGATACTTCATGGTCAGGCGCGACCCGATGTTGCAGTCGATCCAGCGGATCTCCGCGCCCTCGTGCGCCAGGCCCCGCTTCGTGACCAGGTTAAAGACGTTGGCACTCCAGTTCTGCACCGTGATGTACTGTATCTTGGCATGAGGCATGGCCACCAGTTCCACGACTGCACTGTGCAGCGTGGTTGTTTCAAATTTCGGCGCCGTGCAGCCCTCCATGTAAGTCACCTCAGCGCCCTCATCCACAATGATCAGCGTGCGCTCGAATTGGCCGAAGTTTTCCGCGTTAATGCGGAAGTACGCCTGCAGGGGGTGCTTCACCTTTACTCCAGGCGGCACATAAATGAAACTGCCGCCGCTGAAAACCGCGCTGTTCAGCGCCGAAAACTTGTTGTCAGAAGTCGGAATCACCTTGCCGAACCATTTCCGGAAGATCTCGGGATGCTCTCGCAATCCTTCGGTGCTGTTCACGAAGATAACGCCCTGCTTGGTCAACTCCTCCTTGACGTTCGAGTAAGCGGCTTCGCTGTCGAACTGCGCCTCCACACCGGCCAGGTATTTTCTCTCTTTCTCGGGGATCCCAAGCCGCTCGAAGGTCTTCTTCACATCGTCAGGCACATCCTCCCAACTCCGCTGCGGCGCCTGACCCTTGGCCAGGTAATAACGGATCTTTTCGAAATGAATGTTCTCCAGATCCTTGCTGGCCCAATGCGTCGGCATCGGTTTCCCGTTGAACACTTTCAAAGCGCGGCGCCGGAAATCGCGCACCCATTCCGACTCTTTCTTGGCCTCGGAAATGAAATTGAGCGTCTCCTCGGTCAAACCATAGCCGGCGTCCAGAGCGTATTCTTCGGGATAATGAAAATCCCCGACACTCTGGTCGATCCCCGCAACCGCGGCTGATTTTTCGTCGTTTGTCATTGTGATCTCCCGGTTAACTGCGCAAAAGAATTCGAAACTAGCCCGCCGGCACTGCGACTTTTTCTTTAATCCAATCGTACCCTTTCTTTTCCAGTTCCAGCGCCAGCTCCTTGCCCCCGGTCCGGATGATCCGCCCGTCGAACATCACGTGGACGTAATCCGGCTCAATGTAATTGAGAAGCCGCTGGTAATGGGTGATGAGGAGAATGCCGCGTGCCGGTGAACGCATCGTGTTGACTCCCTTGGCCACGATTTGCAGCGCGTCGATGTCGAGCCCGCTGTCGGTCTCGTCCAGCACCGCGTATGTCGGCTCCAGCATGATCATCTGCAGAATCTCGTTGCGTTTCTTTTCACCGCCCGAAAAGCCTTCGTTCACCGACCGGCCCGTGAACGAGCGGTCGATCTCGAGTGCGTCCATCTTTTCATAGAGATTCTTGTAAAAAGCCACCGCGTCGATGTCTTCGCCCTCCGGAAGCCGCGCCTGCAGCGCTGCCCGCAGGAAATTGGCGTTGCTGACACCGGGAATCTCCGTGGGATACTGGAACGCCAGGAAGAGCCCCTCGCGGCCGCGCTCGTCGACTTCCAGATCGAGAAGGTTCACACCATCCATTTCCACAGTGCCCTGCGTCACTTCATAGTCCTCATGACCGGCCAGCACTTTCGCAAGCGTGCTCTTGCCCGACCCGTTGGGCCCCATGATGACGTGGACTTCTCCCTTGGGTACTTCGAGCGAAAACCCCTTGAGGATCTCCATCCCGTCGATGGCCACATGCAAATCATTGATACTTAACGCACTCATCAAAATCCTTACTACTCAATACTCACTACTCATTCCTTACTGGCGCATTCAGGGCACACCCCCTTGATCGCCAGTTCCACGTGATCCACCTTGGTGCCGCGCGGCAGCCGGTAAGAAGTGGTCGGGCGCATCCCCGACTTCAGTTCCACATCGCTGACTTCACCGCAGCTTTCACAATAAAAGTGCCCGTGCTCCTTCTGGTTCGGGCAATACCGGGAGGGCGCCCGATCCAGGTTAACCTGTTTCACCAGACCGCATTCGGTCAGGGTTTCCAGGCAGTTGTAAACGGTCGCCAGCGAGATCGTGGGCATCTTCGCCTTGGTGCGATCAAATACCTCGGAAGCTGTCGGATGATCCAGCTGTCCCATGAGGACGTCGTAAACGGCCTGGCGCTGCCTGGTCATCCGGAAATCGCCCGCCAGTTCCAGGGGTGGCGCTGCCGGTGCCTCTTTTTGCTGCTTTTTCATCTTTTTCCGGGTGGAGTTCGACTCGTTCCCGGGGCGGAATCGCGGTCACTTTAGGCCGCTCCTTATCTTTATCAAGAATAATTCTAAATAAACCCTACGAGTGGAATTGGGCTTCCGAAACCCCTTTTTTCACATTAAATTCCGGGCCTCATGCATTTCGGCGTCATCGGCTGCGGTAAAATGGGTTCGGCCCTCCTCCAGGGAGTCCTCGAGGCCGGGGTCTTCGCGCCCGGCGCGGTCACGGTCCACGATAAGTTCACCCCCGCCATGGAGCAGGCGGCCGGGGATTTCGGGGTCGCCATGGCGGCATCCAACCGCGAGACCGTCTCCGCAGCGGATGTCATCCTCCTGGCCGTCAAACCCCCCGACATGGTCCCGCTCCTCGAGGAAGTGGCTGACGTCGAGGGCTCGAAACTTTTTGTCTCCATCGCCGCCGGGGTCACGCTCGACACCATGCGCGGCTGCCTGCCGGATGCCCACCGAGTCGTGCGCGTCATGCCGAATACGCCTGCCCTCGTCGGCAAAGCCGCTTCTGCCTACGCCCCCGACTCGCACGCTACAGAGGACGACGCATCTCTCGTCGAGAAAATCCTCGGCGCCGTCGGCTATGTCACCCGCGTCGACGAATCACTGCTCGACGCCGTCACCGCGCTCAGCGGCAGCGGCCCCGCTTACATCTTCGCAATGATCGAATCTCTCGTCGCGGGCGGCGTCGACCAGGGCCTCGATAAAGCCGTCGCGCTCGACCTCGCGACCCACACCGTCGCCGGGGCTGCGGAACTCCTGCTCCGGACCGGCGATGCGCCGGCTGCCCTGCGTGAAAACGTCACCAGCCCCAACGGCACCACCTTCGCCGCCCTCGAATCCCTCCGCGCCAATCAATTCGATCACATCGTGCGGGAAGCGATTAAGGCCGCAAAGGAGCGGTCGGTGGAATTGGGGGGGTGAGAGCTCTTTTCATGTTTAGCAAAAGTTCAAGGCCTGGGGATTGCGCAACCACCCACCGCTCCCTCTTCACGCGCAGATTGCAATTAGAATATTCGCATTAAGGGGTGGCGCGGCCGAGTGATTGCGTCCGCACTTGGAGTCACACTAAATCACCGCGAAGACCGCCGAAAAACGCGCCGCTGTGGATCGGAGGTTGCTCTTGGTCCGTTTATCAGGGCTCGCCGTCTTGGAGGCTACTGGTTTTGAGAAAGAATTGCCGGCATTCACTCTTGGCGTCATCGAAATCCACGGAACCGTCAACCAATTCGTCAAAACTTAATCCGCGGTGATCGATGAGATAACTGACAATCATTCGATACATGAAATACCGGTAGGCGGCGGATTCGTCCTCATCTCCAGTCAGAAATAGTTGCATGCCTTTCTCATCCGGGAAACTGCCCTCTCCGGCGACGTGTTCGCAGTATCCCTCAGATCGCCAGGCAGAGAGACGCATTCCCGGGATTAGTCCGAGGCAGCCGCGAATATGGCCGTGAGTCAGTTCGTGCGCAATGACACCCGATAGAGACCTGGTGTTATACCGGTCGCCGAATCTCCGTACCGTATCGCTCGCAAAATCTGCGGAAGCGAGAAATACGTTATTGGTAATCGGAACCGAAATGCCGAACGCAGCCGGCGATTTAGGACTGAAAAGACGAAAGAGTGCCGGGGAATCGCACACGTAAATCTTCTCATTTCTGTCTCCTTCGAAGAGCTCAGATCTGTCCAACAGGTGAATCGCCCTCTCGACGGAAGAGGTGGCTTGCTCAGGGAGAGGGTGGCGTGAATAGACGGATATCCTGCCTACGGTAACACTGTGCGCAAACAATGTCTGGGGGAACAGGTGAAGCGCCAAGTAGGACAATCCCAGGATCGTCACGCATCGTTCCGCCCGCCGAAGACACCGCCCAATCCGGGTCTTCGGTTTTGGTCGATTGAAACCTAGACATCGGAGCGCTATCGACATGGTGGTGTTCATCGTTTTCGGATCAACGTTGTTTATTCCTTCGCAGCAGCCAAAGCGTGGACCTCGGATTTGATTCTCTTTCCGAACTCTTGTTCGGCAACCTCGAGATCATGTTCAGCCTGAAGTCCCACCCAGAACGCAGCGATCGTGCCGAAGTAACAAGACAGGCGTAATGCCGTCTCTGCGGTTATCAATCTACGGCCCTTAATGAACTCTGTGAGACGCTAAGGGCCTGCCACCCGCTACTGGGAGTGCCCCTCCGATTCCGGTTTGGTTTCCTCCCTGTCCTTAGGCTTTGGCTTCACGGCGGTAGCGGGTTGGTCAGCGCCGCGTTGTCCGGCTTTTGGTTCGGTGACCGTTCGTTTGCTGAGCGGCTCAAACCGGGCACGAATATCTTCCGCGTTCCCAATGCAAAAGTATGCGTCGTATTCAAATGTCATGCCAGGACGAAACGCGAATGTTGTGATGGGAGCTAGATATGAACAATCCGAGTCTGCGCCCTCTCGAAACCGATAGCATGTGATCTGCCGAGCTGATGGCACGCAAACGCCGACTCCTACGCCGTCTTCTCCCACGAACGCAGCCCAGTGCTCGGGGATATCGAAATACTCATTCTTCTGTCCCGGGTGTTTGCGTGCAAGCGGGCTCCCTGTCCACGGAACCTTGCCTTGGTACAATACGAGATCCGAAAGGGAGCGGTCGAGAAATACCGCTGGGATCTCCTGGTGGCGTGGAGCATGCGATTCTTTTCCCTTGTAGGACATCCGAAATCTCACGTGGACAAGGTCTCTCTTCAGTTCGATCCACTGCTCCAATTCGAAATCTACAAGCTTTTCGCCCGTAGCCCAATGAAGGGGAACTGACTTAGAGTAAAGCCGCGACTTTCCCACCTTTGTCTCCAATAGTTGAGGAACAGCCCCCTTGTAATCTCCTCCCTGCACGGGGTTTAAGCACCACGGCTTCTCGACCCATTTGGAGTCGTCGCGATCGCCGTAGTAGGACTGTTGGATCAGCCGCCCTCGATCGTAGTGATTCAGGAGATTTCGTTTCGATCCGGATCGAGAAAGGTAGCCAATGCCGGCTCCAGCGCTCTTGATAACGCCGAGACGCAATGTCCCGTTGTCCAGATAGATCCAATCCGTGCTATCGGCTCCCGGAGCCTTCTCATCCCCCAAAGCTTTGTGTGAAGTGCTCGCAATCGCAAAGGCAACTGCAATCTGCAACACTCTGATTCGTATCATCGTGTGGATTCGGGGGCGCGCATTTTCTTAGCCGAACGGTCAGACTCGCACACCCCTGACCTGACGGCGAGCATCGATTGATGGCTGACGGTTCAAATTGCAATGCCTTCAGGGTGTCGCTCATCTCTTCGCTTTGCTGAGGCATACACGACTCTATAATCCAAGGTGGGATACGATCTGAGGCGGCTCGTAGATGGGGATTGTTGCGGCGGCAAAATCGCGAGTGTTTCGCGTCACGATGGCCTCGGCGGAGATTGCGGCGGCAGATTCGTGAAGGACGGCATCTTCGAAGTCCGTGAAATCCAGCGCGAGCGCCGATTTGATTACCGCGGGTGTCACGGATGCGATTTGGAAAATCGCTAAGAGATTATCAATGTGCTCGGACGCCTGCTCCTTGCCCACCGCCTTTCGCGCGATATGATGAATTGTCGTAATCGTGGTGGCACAGAGAAATCCATCAATCTTTCCCGTCTCGGCGGCGGCAAAAAGAGTCGCCGCGTCGACCTCGAAGGGCGCTCGCGCGAGAAGCGCGTCCAGCACCACATTGGTGTCCAGAAGGAGAATCACGAGTATTTCCGCTCGAGATGTGCTGCGTGATCGGCTTCGGTCGGTTCGGGATGCGCGTCGGAGCGAAGGACACCGAGGAGAGAACGGGTCTTCGGTGGCAGCGCGATGGATCCTTCGGACGGTTCATTGACGAGGAGCGCGCTGAAATACTCGGCAACCAGGCGCGAAAGCGAGGTGTTGCGATGGTCAGCCACCTTCTTGGCGCCCTCGATAAGCTCGGAATCCATACGCAATGTGAGCTTGGACTGCATGACGTATAAAATATACAAAAATATACGGCATCGTCAAGTGATCAAAGCGCCCCTGGTCCTGGAAAGAAAAAGGCCGTCCCCCGCTTCCGGAGGACGGCCTTTGGTGAAATGGTTAAATTGGCCGGCCTCAGTGCCTGCGACGGCGGTGGCCGATGGCCGCCATGCCCACAAGAGAAAGGAGGGCGCGGGAGGGTTCGGGGATGGCGCTTGCGTTGGGGGACGTGCGGTTACCCTGGCCTTTACTCGTCCGCGCTTAATAGGTGTTAGGCGCCTTAGATTCCGGGACCGTCGAAACAAAGTCCTCTGCATTGTGCGACTCAAGAACCCATCTCGTAAATCATGAATGGCTCCGCGATAAAGGATTTTTTCCTCAGGCAAGGCGCGCCGAGAATGGAGCGGAGCGACATGGCCTGCCCACACCGCAGCCCGCAGGGGCGAGCGCGGCGAGCGCAAAGCGGGTCGAGACCCGTGATCGAGGCACAACGCCGCCTGAGGGCAAAAGACTTATCGCCCGAAGGTTCGCTTCGATGTCGTGGAGAACCGCAAAAACCGCACCCGTCTCCACTTCCCGGTCATTGAAAAGGAACTGGGTCTCGGGAGCGGGCGGATTCCAATAGAACATCGTGCCCTGCTGCGGATTCCACGCATGCGTCTTCTCCACCCGCAAAATCCGATTACCTTCATGGGCATCGATAAGCATCACCGTCGCCGCCTCTTCGGGTTCCGGCATCCGGTCGATCCGGTCGATCTCCATCCCGAGTATATATCGCCCGCTGGCGTTCCACGGAATCGTCTGGCATTGGCCGATGTAACCGAAGAAATGGTGCTTCGCGCCGGAGGTGAGTTGCTCAATCTCCAACGCAAACGGCCCCGGCTCACTCGCCTTCAGGTTCGGCGAAAGCACCAGCCAGACGAAACATGCCGCGCAGGAATACCGTCGCGCTCTCCGGGATGAAATGTCTCTTCGCATCCTTACTTACCTCGATGCAATCAAACCCAAACTGCGCCCACCACTGCTCGAATTGCTTCGCCATGCGCTCGACCACTTCCGGTTTGGCATCGGCAATAGTCTGGTCTTCGAGTGGATCGTTCGCGAGATCAAAGAGACTCCAGTTCCCGGCCCGGAGGAACTTATCGTTTCGAACGTTTCTCGAATTCTGTATAGAGCGGAGAACCCGACCCACTGCTCCCAGGCGGAATGGGGGCGTTGTCTTCGGGAATCCATTGGCCGAGCTTTTGAACAATGCCCCGGTGTTCCGGGTTGGCGGCCAGATTGACGCGTTCGTGGGTGTCTTTGCGGTGATCGTACAACTCTTCGGAGCCATCGTCATATCGGATGTAGCGCCAGTGCTCAGAACGGATGCTGTGGTTGTTCGGACCGAAGGTGGTAATGGCAGGGCGCTCCCAGGCAGCATCGGCCGTAGTCATTAGTGGCTTCAGGCTGACGCCATCCAGGCCCTTCTTGGGAGGAAGAGAGCAGAGGTCCACCAGGGTGGGGTAAATGTCGATTAAACCCACCGGCTTGGATGTTCGATGATTCGTAAGCAGGTCCGGTCCCGCGATCATCATGGGAACGCGGGTGGATTCCTCCCAAAGCGTCCTCTTGGCCCAGTGCATTTTTTCGCCCAAGTGAAAACCGTGATCACTCCAGAGAACAATGAGGGTGTTGTCCTGCGCCCCACTCTTCTCCAGGCCGTCCAGCAGCGTGCCCACGCAGTGGTCGACATAAGAAACGCAGGCCAGGTAGGACTGAACCAATGGTTTCCATTCGCCGGCTTCCACCACCCAGTCGTGTTTGGGCGCAATGTGGCCGAAGGTCAGTTCCTTGGCGTAATCGGAAAACTGATCGCGATCGGTTGGAAGGACCTCCGGCATTTCCAGTGTATCCTGAGGATACAGGTCGAACCATTTTTGAGGGACATACAGTGGGACATGGGGCTTGGAAAATCCGACGGCCATGAAGAAGGGCTGATCCTGCTTCGCCAGTTCCTGCAAACGCTTGGCACCCCAAAGCGCAGTCTGGAAATCCTTCGTGTCTTCGTCTTTTTCAAACCACGCGCCCCAGTCCCAAGCCTTACTCTCGTTCGAGCTCAAGCGGCTTTTGGGTCGAGGTGCAGGCGTCGAGGCTGGCACGATTTCGTGAAAGGAATTCTGTTCCGCCTCAAGGGTCTTCCCGTGGAAGATCTTCCCGCGGGTCGTGAGGTAATAACCCTGGCGTTTGAAATACTGAAACATCGTTTCCGCGTCGACATGAGCGGATCCGCCTCTCAATCCCGGTGCCAGAAAATAGATGCCGGTTTTTGAGGGAAGCAGCCCCGAGATCATGCTGACCCGGGAAGGATTGCAAATCGGAGCCTGGCAATGGGCATTCGTGAAGAGGGACCCGCGAGCGGCGAGCCGGTCCATGTGGGGGGTTTTTGCCTGCGGATGCCCTCCGTAGACGCCGACCCAGTCGTTCAAATCGTCGATTGAGATGAAGAGGACATTCAGCGGTTTGGCTTCAGTGTTGACCGCTCCGAAGAAGACGAGAGCCAGAAAGCAGCGGATTGAGGCAAGCAATTGGGCTATCGGTCGAGTCAGGGAACGTCGGTTCATCTATTTGTAATCTTACTGATAGGGATCTGCTTTACCAGCCCATCCCTACCCGGAATCCGGCGATTCAAGAATGGAAGCCGATGGCGCGGCGTTTACGATTTGTCATTTTGGCGTCGTCGGCGATGAGCTGCTTGATGGCTTCGAAGACAACGCGGAACTGATTGAGCTTCAAGTCGTTTTCGCGATCCGATCCCGAAACCCGTAGAGTACCTGGTTCAACGCGAATGAACGCGAATTAAAAGAATTGCGCGAATGGATTGAGGCTCTGCCTCGCAGCGGGCTCATTCGACCACGTTTGAGGCGATACACCTCCGAGATTTCTAGCGATGAAGCGAGAAAATCGCCTTCTCATGTCTCGATATTTCGGCGTGGCACGATAGGAGGGGGTCGTTCTATGCTCGACGACCTGCGGCTCGCGTCGAACCAGGGAGCCTTTCTCGCCAACTCGCTCGCCACCACCGCCGGGGTCCGGGAGCTCGAAGGTTCGGGAGGCAACGTGGGGGGTCTCGTGCGCAGTTCAGGCCGCCGTCACTTGTGCCGGGGGATGCCTCCGCCTGGATCCGCCCGCGGGCCGCGAGCCCGACGAGGGAATGATCGCCGCAATCGCCCACTACGGGCGCGAGCGCATGGAGAAATTCAGTCCTTACGAGCAGGTCGATTCCTCCGATCCGCCCATCCTGATTCTCCATGGTAGCCGGGACAAGGTGGTGCCGCTCTGGCAAACCGAGGATCTCTCATCCCGCTACGAGGAAGTCGGCCTTTCACCCCAATACGAAATCGTGAAGGACAAGGGCCACACCTTCTACCTCTCTCAAGAGACCGTCGACCGGGCTATCCGCTTCTTCCGCAACGAGTTACTGACTGACTGATAGTCTATTTGGGGTCGGATAAGCAGCAAAACTTTGATGCCGTGGAGTTGTCTCACGCGAAATCGGTACCCCCATCACCTCCGCCACCGGGGCCGGGTTGGGGGGGCTTCGCTACGCTTCGCCCGCCCACGGGGGGTTCAGTTATGCCGTACAGGCATCAGAGTGAATACTGCGGAATCTTCATCGTTTCACCATCCTTCATCGAGGACAGGTGGGCATAATATCCGGGAGTTGTCATGTTCAGCGCGTCGATGACACCAACCCTCGGCTTGCGGCCGCGCAGGATGGCGTCGATGAAGTCGTGACCGAGGTAGCCGTGGGAGCCGCCGTGTCCCCCCGGCTCAACGCCCGGCGGCAACCCGTACTTCTTCATCTGCAAGCCACCCTTGATCGCTTCGGCGTAGCGGCTCTTGCCGGTCCTGTCTCCGGTAAACGTTTTGTCAAAACCGCCGTATTCGCCTCGAATGCGACCCGCTTCGAGGTATTTACCCTGCGAACCGCATATGATCATCCGCGAAAGCCCTCCTTCCCCGGTCCGGAACAGGCCGACCTCTGAGCTGAATGTGTTCCCGATCGCGTTGGGGATGCGCTGGTCCTCGTCAAAGGGCGCCGTGCCCTGGCAGGAGACGTCGAGGAACGATTTGTGCGTCACGCCGACGTAGTAAGCCGTCGCATGTGTCGGATACCACATCCTGCATCCATTCATTCGCCAGTCCTTGTAAGAGCCCAGTCTCGGCGCCCCCAGGGAATGAGGATGACAGTATTCTCCCTCGGAATAGACGATCCGGCCAAAAACGCCGGCCGCGTAGAGCTTTTCCATGGCGTAAAGATCGTCATGAAAACACGAGGTTTCGAACATGGCGTAAGCCAGTCCACTATTCTTCCGGCAGCATTCGAGGAGGCTTTCGGCGTCCTCAATATCTCCATAGAACGCGGGAACCGCCGTCGCGACATGCTTGCCGTGCTCCATACAGTGGATCGCGTGCCTGGCATGGGACGGCGCATCCGTGGCGCAAAAGATGGCCTCGATGGAATCGTCTTTGACCATCTCCTCCAGCGACGGGTAGGTCTTCGAACATCTCGCCTGTCGAGCCATCTCGGCGCGGCGGTCCGGGAACAAATCACTGACCGCAACCAAGTCGACGTTGGGATGATGTTGGAGGTCAAACTTCAGACCGAATTTGCATAATCCATGGCCGACAATCCCGACCCGAACCTTGCGGTCGCTGAAGGGCTCCCAGGCTTGTGTTGCATCGACCTCGGTTTTCGTCTGGTCAAATCCGGGAATCGCTTCCTCCGCCCGAGCGGAAGGGAGCATGGAAGATCCCGCTGCGGCAGCGGAAGCGGTTAAGAATGATCTACGAGAGATTTTCGCCATGACATTATTCTCCTTGATGATTCCCCGATAGGGAATTGTTTTTTCCGCCCTCGGGGGGGCAGGGTGAGGAAAGGGGATTGATTGACGATTGACGATTGTTGATTTTTGAGGTCGAAGTCCGGATTTTTTTACTTCAGCAATCAGCATTCCTCATTGCCGTTGGTCAAACCGGTGATTGCCCGGTGCGCTCACCGACCACCACCTACTCATACTCCGGAATCTTCGCTCCTTTCTCGATTCGCTCGTTTTCCCGATAGACAAAGCCGTCCACTTTTTCGGGATCAGGTCACCAGGCCCGGTGGCTGCGGTGAAGGGAAAGGCTGGAACCGGAGCGAAGTGGATGCGAAGCAGGTATCTGCGGCATTCTGCCGTAGACAAATAGATTCCCGCTCGCTTCACTCGCAGGATTCGCAGTAGCCTTCCGCTGCGCTTCAGAAGGTTCCGAATTCGCCTCCGGCGAATCGTGGCGAGGCCGCCAGGTCCCGACCCTCCTTCGCTGCGTTTCGGCGGGGCAGGCACGTCGGGAGAGGGTGGCTTGTCCTCCGTAGCTTTAGCGAAGGGTGGAGCGACAGCGACATCAAAAGCAAATCCCTATCAGTCACAAGTGAAGAAGAATAAGGAACGGAGCCATCGTGAAGAAACTGATCTTAAGCATACTGCTCGCCCTCATCGCGACGGCTGCCTGGGCGAAGCCGCAATCCGATGGAACGTCACGTTCCCCTAATGTCGTCGTCATCATGACCGACGACATGCGCCGAGCGCATTTCGGCTTTATCGAGGGCAAGGCGCTGACGCCGCACATGGATCGCCTGGCAAAGGAAGGGGTCTATCTCTCTCGCGCCTACGCGACGACCAGCGTTTGCACCCCCAGCCGTTTCACCCTGTTGACCGGCCGCTACGCGAGCCGCTGCACGACGTTGAAGCCGAAGGGGGAGGAGGAGGTTTTCGACGTCCAGTGGAACACGCCGCTGACCCAGGAAATCCACACCCTGCCCAAGATCATGCGGCAGGCGGGCTACAAGACCGGCATCGTCGGTAAATGGCACAACGGACACCCGAATAATTGGCACGGTATGGTGCAAACCTTCGATAAGGATGATGACCCGGCGGATCCCGCGGTCGCCGCCAAACTCGAGAAACTGGAGGCCCTGGGGAAGGCCTACTTTGACGAGCAGGGCTTCGATTACGCCGAAAATTTCGTGTTCGGCAACCTGGGGTCTCACTTCCTGCGCAAGCTGCGCTTCCACAACCAGGAATGGTTTACGAAGGGCGCCATTGACTTCATTTCCGAAAATACGGAGGAGCCCTTCTTCCTTTTCCTGGCAACCACGCTGATGCACTTTCCCAACCCGGCGGATTCGGTGAAGGCCGATCCGCGCGCGACGGCCCTGGGTTATCTCGAGGAGCCGATCACGGTGCAGCCTCCACGCACGGAGGCCTCCCAGCGGGGCCTTGCCGCCGGCCACGGCAGGATCGAGTCCGCCGCCAGCTGGCTGGACGACGGAATCGGCGCCATCATCCGGCACCTGGAGAAGCTCGGGCTGGCGGAGAACACGCTGGTGATCTTCTTCAACGATCACGGCGCCGACAAGGGCAAGGGCAGCTGCTACGAGAGCGGGGTGCGGACGCCCAGCATGGTCTACTGGCCGGGCCGCATCCGGCCCGGGGAAAGCGATGCGCTGGTGCAGAACACCGATTTCGTGCCGACGATTCTCGAAGCTTGCGAAATCCCGATGCCGGAAGGCATGGTCTGCGACGGCAAGAGCCTCTGGCCGATCCTGGACGGTAAGCAGGAGAAGGTGCGCGATTATGCGGTCTGCGAGATCGGCTTTACGCGTGCGGTGATCACCAGGGATTGGAAATACCTGGCCTTCCGCATTCCGCCCAGCGCGACGCCCACCCGCGAGGAGCGGGTAGCGATGGCCCTGAAGGTGCAGAAGTGGCACCTGGAACACGAGGACCGCCACGTTCCCGCCACCCCCGACGCGCCGCTGTCGCACCTCGGTTTTCCTGGCGGTGTGAGCACCGAGCAACCGGTGCTCAATCGCTACAAGAAGACCTACTACGACCCGGATCAGCTCTATCGCCTGACCCCCGCGGCGCAGGAAGATAAGAACCTGGCCGGCAAACCCGAACACGGAGCACAACTTGAGAAGATGAAATCCCTCATGAGCAAAGCGGTGGAGGAACTACCGGGCAACTTCGGGGAGTTTTGAGGCGATGAGGGCCGGCGAGGGTGGTGAAGGGATAGGCTGAAGAAGCAGATCCCTACCAGTTCTTCCTATTCTGGAATGTTCGCCCCTTTTTCGATTCGCTCGTTCTTCCAATAGACAAACCCGTCCTCTTTGAGTTTCTTTCCCGTTGACTTGCCTACCGATCGATCGGTAGCCTCCATCCACCCATTATGTATCCCGCAGGCACAGCAAAGTCGATGGCGACGCCGGAAGGTCAGGCGCGCAACGAAGAAGTCTTCCGAACCGCCGCCAGTCTGATGGTGCAGCGGGGCTATGCCGGCACTTCCATGGGCGATCTTGCCAAGGCAGTGGGCATGACCAAGGCGGGGCTCTACCACCACATCAACAGCAAGCAGGACATGCTCTTTCAGATCCTTCACCACGCCATGGAGGGGCTGGAGCGCGAGGTCATCGAGCCGGTGAAAGGAATTTCCGATCCGGAAGAACGTCTGCGGGAAATGATCCGGCTGCACGTTCGCGGCCTCTTTGCTCACGGACTGGAATTCGCGCTCCTCTTTCCCGAGCGGCGCCACCTCGAGCCCGCACAGCAGAAAGTCATCTATCAAATGGTCGAAGACTACCTGGATCAGATCCGCCACGCACTACGGGAGCTTGCGGACGAAGGAAAATTTCAGGATCTCGATATCAATGTAACCGCCAGCCACATTCTGCAGACTATCGCAGGTATCGCGCGCTGGTACAAGGAAGACAAAGGAGTGACCGAGGATCATCTCGTTGAGCAAACCGTGAACTTCAACCTGTCGGCCATTCTCAAACAGTAAGACAGCATGAACGAATCCAACAACTCCAAGCGTGGCTTGCATCGCCGCGATGTCCTCAAAAGTGCGGCCGCCGCCGGCTTGGGGCTGGCGGCCGGAATATTTCCCACCCCCACCTCCGGACAAAGCGGTTCAGGACAGAATCCGATCCAACGCGAGAACGCCAAGCCCGGCACGCGTGATTGGCTGCTCACGAACACGCGCACCCTCCCCGGGAAGATCAACAAGATCCTCCCCAACGGGCGCTGCCCGTGGATCGAAGGCTACTGCTCCGCAAACAGCGTGCGGGCCGGCGAAAACTTGCAGGTCATGGTGAGCACCAATCCGGTCTCCGCCTTCAAGCTGGAGATCTTCCGCACCGGCTACTACAACGGCGATGGCGCCCGACTCGTCAAAACCTTCGATGCCCTCGAAGGCACCACCCAGCCCGATCCACCCGTCGGCGACAACTACGTCCGCGAATGCCGGTGGGAGCCCTCCGTGGAATTCGAAATCCCCGAAGACTGGCTCAGCGGCGTCTACCTCGGCAAACTCACCGCTGAGAAAGAAAACATCCAAAGCTACGTCATCTTCATCGTCCGCGATGACCGCCCCTGCGACCTGCTCTTTCAATGCAGCGACCTGACCTGGTCAGCCTACAACCGCTGGCCCGCCGACTATTCCATCTACACCCCTCATGAGGAGGGCTACTCCACCACCGGCGTGCCCAGCGGAACCGTGAGCTTTGATCGGCCTTATGGTTTGTTCACCCACCCGGTGAACCGGGTCAAAACATCGGGCGGTTCCGGCGAGTACCTGCCCTGGGAGTTTCCCTTGTCATTCTGGATGGAGCAGCACGGTTACGACCTCTCCTACATTTCCAACATCGACACCCACGCGGATCCCGAGGGACTACTGCGCGCGAAGGGATTCATCTCGGTCGGACACGATGAGTATTGGACGCAAGACATGTACAAGAATGTGCTCAAAGCCCGTGAGGAAGGCGTGAACCTGGCCTTCTTCGGCGGCAACTCGGTGCTCTGCGTGGTTCCCATGCTGCCTTCCACCGACGGAAAACCCAACCGGGCAGCGCGGCGCGAAGGTTGGTTCATGCCCGTCTCCGGTGAAATTCCGGAAGAGAAAAAGCAAAAACTGCTCAACCGGCCGGACTTCGAAATGAACATGGGTCCCGATGGTGCTCTGCTCATGGGAGGACGACTGGACAACCAACAACCCAGCGGACGCGGCATGGGCTCGGGCGATTGGACCTGTGCGATGCCAGAGCATTGGCTCTTTGCGGGCACAGGGATGAAGAAGGGAGACTCCATTGAGGGTCTCCTCGGTTGGGAGTGGCACGGCGCCCCCGCCATGGACCTGCCCGGGATGAAGATCGTCGCGGAAGGCGATGCCACCATCAACGGAAAGGCCGTAGGTCACTACAGCGCCACCCTCTACGACGGGCCCAAAGACAACGTCGTCTTCAACGCCGCCACCATCTGGTGGGCCAACGGCCTCTCCAGCCCTCCCGGCCACGTCAATCCAGTCCGGCACGGGGTCGCGCAACAAGGTCCCGACGAGCGCGTGCAGCAAATCACGCACAACCTCTTTCAGCGTTTCATTGGCTAAGGATTCTGAATCTCAATCCCAAGTAGACGGACCAATAGGCAGAGGAATGGGGGCAAAGGAATCATTGGATGGATCCATTCAAAAATTCATTCCTCTGCCCACATTCCTCTGCCTCATCCAGCAACGACACGCTCACGCGCGCCGGGTTAAGATCACCATGAAACCGATGAATCCAACAACGACACTCGTTCTGTCCGTTTTGCTGTTTTGCGTGGCAGGCACGACCAGCGAAGGAAAGGACACTGTCCAGCAAGACGGAAAGCCGAATATCCTCTTCATCGCCGTCGATGACATGAACGACTGGAACGGCGTTCTCGGGGGCAATCCCCAGTCCAAGACGCCTCACATGGAAGCCCTGGCAGCCAAGGGGATCGCCTTCACCAACGCCCACTGCGCCGCACCTGCCTGCGGGCCTTCCCGGTCGGCGATCATGAGCGGGATCCGCCCTTCGACCTCGGGCAATTA
>JAHEJT010000308.1:0-4882 GCA_024638765.1 Verrucomicrobiales bacterium | reverse complement strand
CCCTCATCCACAATCCCATCCTCAACAACTCCGTTCTCCTGCCCGAGTTTTTCCAGCAGAACGGCTACTACGTTATCGGCGGCGGGAAGCTCTTTCACGGCTACCACTTCAACGAGGAAGTCAAAGGCCGGGGCTTCGATGAATACTTCCCGAGCAAGACCCAGGACCTCCCTTCCTTCGAGGGGCTCAAGTTCAACTCCAAACTTCCTCTGGGTGGATGGGCGAGGCAGGCCGATTGGGGCCCTTGCCATCCGGACGTGACCGTGGACGATCACCCCGATGGCAAAACCGCAAATTGGGCGAAAGAGAAACTGCTCGGTGGCGAGCTGCAAGAACCCTTCTTTCTCGGCACCGGCATCTTTCAGCCCCATCTGCCCAACTACGCGCCTCAGGAATACTTTGATCGATTCCCGCTCGAGGAGATCGAGCTTCCGGAAGGTTTCCGGGAAGATGACCTCGATGATGTGCCCGCGGCCCATGCCGCGATGGCACACAATCCGTGGCTGAAACGGATTCGGGAGACGAATCAATGGAACCCGGCCATCCAGGCCTACCTCGCCTGCACCGCCCTGGTGGATGACCTCATCGGCCAAATCGTCGAGGCGCTAGAGAAATCAGATTACGCCGACAACACCATTCTCGTTCTGTGGAGTGATCACGGCTTTCAACTGGGCGAAAAAGGACGCTGGGGAAAATACTCTCTCTGGGAGCGGGCCACACGGGTCAACCTCATGTGGGTGGTCCCCGGCGTGACCACACCGGGAACGACGAGCGCCCGACCGGTGAACCTGCTCGACATCTATCCGACCCTCGCCTCGCTCACCGGCTGCGAACCTCCGGAGGGACAGCTCGAAGGAAAGGACCTCACGCCCTTGATGAAGAATCACGAGGCTCCGTGGGAGAAAACCTCCCTCACCGTCTTCGGTTACAAGAACTACGGCCTTCGCTCCGAGCGCTACCGCTACATCACCTACGCCGACGGCACCGAGGAACTCTACGATCACGAGAAGGATCGCTGGGAATGGCAGAACCTCGCGGACAATCCGGAATACGCCGAAGTGAAACACGCGATGCGCAAAGAACTTCCCATCCACCACGAGCCCGCCGGCGTCACCTATGACCCTCGGGGGCCTAAGCTCAAAGGCTTCTAGCTCCAAGAATAAACCCGGCATAAACTGCTTATGATGACAAATCCGCGAAGCAGAAAGACGACCTCTATTCAGTTTGGCGCAACAGCCCTTCTGGTCCTGACGCTTTGCCTCGGCCTGGCATCGGCGGAGCAAGAGGATGAAATACTAAAGAAGGCTATCGAGCTAGGGCCCGGTTCCACGCATCCCGTCACGACGGGCGAGGTCCGCGTGGAGCTCGAGGCGTTTTTTCTCGAGGGGGATCCGCACGCGTGTGGGATCATTTGGGACCTCACAGTTGATGAGGAGAAGGGCGAACTCTTCGTGCTCTGCGAACCCAAGCGAGTCGGAGGCGTGGGAGAAGTACGCGTCTTTGACCGGAGCGGAGCGTATTTGAGAACCATCATGCCGCTCAATCCCACCCTGCCTTATGCAAGCGTGCGGGACATCTGCGAGGAGGTCGTGCGGGAGGACGGAACCGAATTGATTGTTCCCAAGTTTGACCTGAGTTGGGGCGAACCCTCGTTCTATGGCTCGTTCTGGGATTCTCATAAGAAGATTGCGCTGGCGCCCGATGGTGACCTGGTTATCTCAGACCTCTACCGGGGCAAACTCATGAGAATGGGAACCGATGGCAGCCTGCCCGAGGAGGGCTGGAATTCAGGCTTTGCGACTCATAACAGTGGAGGACGGGGCAGCGCCATCGTGAATTACCTGCCCTTCGATTCCCTGCGCTACCCCTATTTTCATTTTGGCCCTGACGGTTCGCTGTATGTATCGGGAGGGCAAAGTTCCTTCGAGTCGAGGTACCACCACTACAACCTGGAAGGGGGAGTCAATAAGGCGAGCTATCATTTCCCAGTCGAGGGAGACCGGAGCGGTTACGTGTGGAAACTCGGGCTGAAACCCGGTCCGAAGGCTGAGAAACAGGGCATTGTCGGCGGCTTTAAAGAGGCCAGCGGAATTGTCGTCGATGGGGATCATATCGTGGTTGCGGATGCGGGGAACAACCGGCTGCAAGTCTGCACGATCGACGGCAAGCAGGTGGCATCCATCACGCATTACATGGACCGGGGAAAGAAGCAGCGGATCCTGGATCCGACCGCCCTGGCCATGGATCGCGACAGGTGCCTCTATGTGCTCATCGGTTCCGAGGAGAGGCCCAAGGACCTGAGAACGGAAGGCAGCATCCGGTTCGTCCAGGATGCCTTGCATGACTCGGCCTTTGAAGTGCCTCCGCCTCCGCGAAAAGTGATCAAGTTGAGAAACTGGAAGGCGCCCGAGTTGCTGGCCGAATCCGCCCCCGTGCACACCTATGTCATGCAGATTGCGGTCGATGCCGGGGTGTCGCCGCCGCTGCTCTGGGTGGCCAACGGTGACGGGCCGGGAAGTCTGCAGCAATTATCGGGAGAAGACCTTTCTTTGAAGTCGCAATGGCAGGATGACGGCAGCACCCTGTCCAATCCGCGACAGGACAGCGGTATGCCCATTCTGAATATCGATCCTGAAACGGGACACGTGTACGTGGAAGACGATGCCCGCTACCGCCACAAGAAGTTCGGCACCGTGTATCGTCTGGATCAAGAGGGAAGCATTCTGAAGACATGGGATTCATTCTTCATTGACATCGAGGAGAGTGGACTGATCTCGCCCTGGGGCGCCACCAATCTCGAGCGTGGTTTCCCTCATCCGGAGGAACCCCTCTTCCTGGATTCCGTATTCGGAAAGGATGGCAGGGTTTACCGGTGGAAACTCGGTGAGAAAGGCGTCAGCGTTCTGCGATTCGACCGCGCTGGCAAGCCGGTGCCTTTCGCGTCCACCGGAAAGCATGAACTGCTGGTGGATGCGTATCCCATCAAAGGCAGGTTATACGACAGAGCCCATCTCAGGAAGCAATGGACGTGCTGGTGGGATGTTTATTCCGGGATGGACGTGGATCGTGAGGGCAATATCTACTACATGAACAAGCAAGACCGCTACCGGGAATCGGGGATGATGTTGCCGCGTTATGGCTTGCACCGGCAACTCGACGTCTATGATTCCACCGGCAAACTGAAGCAGAAGGCGCTGCTGGATCTTACCAGCGTGAAGGGCATTCAGGTTGATAAGAACGGGTATTTGTACATCGTTCATATTCCCAATCACGGCAAGCCTACCGAAGAACGTGTTAACCGAGTGGGTGCCAAAGCGCCCAAACGATTCCCGATGAGGTCGTTTGCCCTGTCGAAGTTTGCGCCCACCGGCGGCGAACCGCTTTGGTCTCAGCCATGGGATGGCGATCATGGAATGGGTTTCATCCCGCCGAATCCGCACTGTATTTGCAGCACCCACCGGGTCAACCAGGCGCTGGATGACAAGGGCTACATCTACATCGCGACCAAATTCAGCGTTCAGGTGGTTGATACGGAGACAGGCAAACTCGTTGGTGACTTCGGAAGCTACGGCAACGCGGACTGCAGAGGAAAGGACAGCGCGTATCCGCATCCCGAGCTGCCATTCGGAAGCATTTCCAGTCTGGCGGTATGGAAGGACAAGCTGTTCGTCATGGATGTTCTCAACCGGCGCCTCGTGAAATGTAACCTTACCTATGACCCGGCCTTGAAAAACGCGAGGTGATTATCATTTCGCATCACTCCGCAGGAGTTCGCCTGCGCGCGCAGCGCATGACGGCGAATCTGTTCGACCGGTTTGTGAGTTAACGAACATTAAAGCGGTCAGCCTACAATTCCTGATCTTACTCTTCATCTTAATCACAATACCGCGAAACCAACTTCAACACCCTCGAACCCAAATCAAAGGAGTCGACAACCATGAACAAACAACGCCCAATCCTGCTCCTTGCGATCCTCGCCTTGGCGACGACCGCACTATTCTCAAATGCGCAAGCCCAACAGCTCTCCGAAACGCGATTGGCTCAATTGCTCGAGCGTTTTCCGGAAGCGGATGCGAATGGCGATGGCAAGCTGACCCAGGAGGAGTTTAAGGCCGCCCGCCAACAGTTCCAACAATCCAGGCAGGGGAATGTGCGCCCGGTCGCAGTTGATCCCGGATGGGAGAAGGAGAAATTTCCGCCGCACGCGGTAAGTCTCAAGACGCCTGAAGAGATTATGGCGATTTATAAGCGCGGCCCGGCGGGGCAAACTCCTTTGCGTGAGAGCGACGCTCTTTCCTTCCCCAAACCTGCCGATGGCATTATGCGAATCGTGGGGCTGGGCCACAGCTTCATGAAGCCCGGCTACGTGACCTTACCCCTCATCACCCAGGCTGCCGGTTTCGATCAACCCCTGAGCCTGCATCTCGGCGGTGGGGTCAAAGGCAGCACGCGCTACAAATGGGAGCAGGAAAACGGCATTTTCGAATTTGACGGCAAGCCCCTGCCCAAGCTGCTGGCTGCTATTTCCAACGCGAAATGGGAGGCGATGGTCTGGGGCCCCTACGGGAATGACCGCCCGGAATTCTACACGTGTTGGATCGATTTCTGCGAACAATACAATCCCGGCATGAAGTTCTATCTCTCCGACGCCTGGCCCGCGCCGGGGCAAGTCCGGAAGGTCTTCAACCTCCAAGCAAACCCGGAATCTGAAACGTTCTTCACCGATGACGTCTACGATCGACTCAGCGCCGGCGCGATCGGCGGCTTTGGAGGCCTCGTGAAAACGCTGCGCGAATCAACCGATGAAGTCTATATCCTTCCCACCCACGCCGCGATGACGGAGGCGGCAAAGCGGTTCATCCGGGGCGAACTTCCCGGCGTC